>JAFRHR010000050.1 GCA_017433195.1 bacterium | reverse complement strand
TAAATCGGGCTTTTTTTGTTAACAAATTGCATGAAAAATTTTCATAATATACAATAAATAAAGAGTTTAAAAGGAGAGAAAGTATTGACGACCAAAATAGCAATTACGGGAAAAGGCGGAAGCGGTAAAACGACTATTGTAAAAGCTTTTATGAATATATTTAAGGAGTATTTTCCTGAAAAAAGTATTTTGCTCTTTGACAATGATTTGTCCGGAGAGCTCGGACACAGTTTCGGATACGATATCAGAAATACTATTTACGGTATCAGAAGCGGAAAACACGAATATAAAACAGGTATTCCGCAGCATATGACAAAGCAGGAGTATGTTGAATGGGCAATCGAAGATATTATTTTTAAATTAGATGATAACGTTGATATTATTGTTTCCTGGTTCGTTGGCTCGAAAGATTGCAGATGCCCGATTACGGCGCAGATTAATGACGCTATTATAAAACTGCTTGAAAGATATGATATTGTTATATTTGATTGCGAATTTGATTTGAAATACTTAAATCAACTTGTCGATACGGATATTGATACTACTTTAATTGTTGCTAATCCGACAGATGAATCTGCAAATTTAGCAAAAAGAATTGAGGAGTTTTCAGCAAAATATGCGGCAGGCGGACAATTAGGTGTTGTTTTGAATAAAGTTGAAAATCAGGATATGACTTCTGTTTATACATTGCTCAAAAAACATGACCTTGACGTTTTGGGTGTAATTCCGTTTGATAAGGAACTAGTAAAAGATTCTGTTTCAAGAAATTCGGAAGTTGTTAAAGAAGCCATTAAACAGTTTTATTTCAGATTAAACTTGCCTCAGGAGAAAGTATGATTTTAGATGGCAAAAAAACATCAGAAAAAATATTAAATCAATTAGCGGAAAAAGTTAAAACAATGGACAAAAAGCCAAAACTTGCTGTTATATTGGTTGGAAATGATCCTGCAAGTGAAATTTATGTTAGCAGTAAAGAAAAGGCCGCAAAAAAAATAGGTGTAGGTTCTGTTGTTATAAAATTACCTGAAGAGACAGATGAAAAAACGTTAACAGATAAAATATACGAACTGAATAATGATGAAACAGTTACAGGTATTTTAGTTCAGCTGCCATTGCCTAAACATATAGATAAAAATAAAATTACAGATGCAATTTGCCCTAAAAAAGATATAGACTGCTTTACTCCGGAAAATGTCGGCAGATTAATGCAGGGCAGAGAACCTTATTTTAATCCGGTAACTCCGCAGGGAATTTTAATGCTGCTTGATGAGTACGGAATAGATGTAAAAGGCAAACATGCGGTTATTGTCGGACGTTCAAATATAGTCGGAAAACCTATGGCACAAATGCTTTTAAACAGAGATGCAACTGTTACTGTTTGTCATTCAAAAACCGAAAATTTAGATGACATAATAAAAACCGCAGATATATTAATATCGGCGGTGGGTAAAAAAGTTGTAAGATGTAAGATGGTTAAGAGTGAATCTATTGTTATTGACGTTGGTATCTCTCGAGATAATAACGGCAAAATTGTAGGGGATTTAGATTTTGATGAATTAGTTAACGTTGTTAAATATATTACTCCGGTCCCGGGAGGGGTCGGGCCTATGACGATAGCATCATTAATGGTTAATTTGATTAACCATCCATAATACCGGTATCTTTAGCAGCTTCTGAAAGTTTAGATTTGAGTGATTCTTTTTCCGCTTTAAGTTCTTCAAGCATTGTTTCGTACGTAGTTTTTATTGTATCGTACTGAATATCAAGTGCTTCATAGTGAGCGCATGCATCCGAATCATATTTAGGGACGCATGCATTAGCATACATTCTTGAACGGGCAGCATTACCGCTGGTAGAACTTCCTGAGAAAGTTTTGCCGCCGGCTTTTAATTTTTCATCAGCATTTGCACCATATGCAGAATCATATTTTGATTCCCATTTATCCTGATACCCCTGCTGATCAGACATCTTTTCAGCATTGGAATCATACTTGGCATTCCATCGAACTTGGTCCATGGTATAAATATTTTCTTGGGTTTTTACCGCCAAAAGTTGTGCAAGTATAGCAGATGTGTTTGCCATCAGATTAGTCCTTATGTATCTTACATATATATAAAGTATATAACGAATGTCCAATTTCAAACTTTATATTTTTTGTTACAATTTTTAACAATCTGATAATAATTAAGATATGCTTGCGTTATGGCAATCTGTTCCGCCTGTTTTAATAAGGTTAAATTTGTTTGCAATATTAATTATTTTGGTTTCGTTATGGAATTTTATAATTTTTCGGTGTCTTTTGTAGGGGTAATAAATTTCAATTCCATCCAGACCAAAACTAATCAGTTTTTTTACAAAACGTTCCAGACTTAATGCCCAGCAGCAGGCGGGGTGAGCTAAAACTGCAATTCCTCCTGCATTATGAATGGCTGTTATAAGTTTTTTTATGTCACGTTTTGCAAAAATTCTTATGATGTCCCATTCTGTTTCGTATTTATGTTTTGCCAAAAATGGTTTTAATTCATCGCTTGTAACATCAATTCCGTAGGCAAGAAGATGAAAGAAAACATATCCGTACCAACAATCAAATTCGACTCCCGTTAAAAGAATATCGTCATTATTTGATAGATAGCCGTCAATTGTATTATGGTCGCATATTGAAATTTTTTTATAATTTAGTTCTTTTGCCTGTTTTATAACATCTGAAAACTGACACTTTCCGTCAGAGCATGTTGAATGTATATGGAGGTTTACGCAATTTTTGAAATCATCTTCCGTAAAAGAATTTATTAAGTTTTTAATATTTTCGCTGTTCATATTGTTCAAAAGTGTATGTTTATTTTAAAATAATTATATTAAATTCAACAATCAAATTATAAATCAAAAAGGTCCAAATGGGAAAAAAAGAGATAAGAGTTTTCGATATTGTAAATGAAGGTTTTCTGATGTATTTCAGAAATCTCAAGAAGTTTCTGTATTATATGACTTTCCCTGTACTGGGGCAGGTTTTGGGTTTGTTATTGATTTTTGGAATGACTTTTATTTATACATCGAAAGTGCCATATTTGGTTTCTAATTTTAAATTTTTTGATAATTTTGCGGTTTTGATTATTGTTGCGATATTACTTGTTATTCCGGGATTTATAATTTTTTTCAAAGCATTTTGGGATTACCTGGTAGCGTACGGTGCTGTGAATTCTATGGTTGCAGCAATGGTAAAAACAGGAAAATTATACGATTTTCCTGCGCATAATCAGGTTATCATAAGACGAAGTGCTGCCTTTGTTTTGTTATGGATTTTATTTAGTATTTATCTTCTTTTATCTTTAAATATTATATTTTGGGTAGTAGGGTTTATCTTTTTTGTTTATTTTTCATTGATATTTCAGGTCTTTACTTTGGAAGAGACTTCACCTTTGGAAAGTTTCAGAAGAAGTTTTCAGCTTGTAAGGGGAAACTTTGCCAAAACCTTATTTATATTGATTATTTTATTTATTGTTACTTATCTGATAATTCCGCAGATTATTGTAGGTATTTTTGATGTTGTAAACGGAATTGATTTTTCGTCAGGACTTATACAGGGCTGGACGTCACAGTTTCCTGTTGATTCTGTTAATCAGATTTTAATAACTTTGAATATGACGATACTTACGCCTCTTATTATTGCAAAGTGGCTTATATCTGTTTTGCTGTCGCAGGTGATAATACAGTATTTGCTTCCTTTAAGAAGTATTGTTTTGTGCCTCTGGTATAAACAGTTAAAAAAAATAGATGATAAAGCAAGTAAAAAGAAATCAAAAATTTCGGAGTTACAAGAGTAAAGATGTTTATTTGCAAAAATTGTAAACATGTTGATAAGTTTGAGTTGATGTTTTCGCCTGATTACAGGGGCGGCAGAAGTTTTACGCAAAGGTATAACGAAAAAAATGAAATAGAAATTTCAGTTGACGGATATACATTTGTTCCTGATTTACAATTTATGAACCAACACGCAGTATGTACGTATTGCGGTCAGATATATATGTGGGATTATTCAAATAAGGAAAAGGGAGTTTAGATATGAGAAATGACGGAAGAAAAAATGATGAATTAAGACAGATAAAATTTACACACAATTTTACCAAGAACGCATTAAGTTCTGTTTTGACTGAATTTGGAGATACAAAGGTTATAACAGCGGCATCTGTTGATTTAAAGAAGCCGAAATGGATGGAAGATGACGATAACAGAGGATGGGTAACTGCTGAATATGCGCTTTTACCTTCATCTACAAATGTAAGATGTGCAAGGGAAAGAAGCAAAATTTCAGGCAGAACTTATGAAATCCAGAGACTTATCGGAAGAAGTTTAAGGGCTTGTGTCGATTTGAGTAAAATGCCCAAAATGACAATTACAATAGATGCTGATGTAATTCAGGCTGACGGAGGGACAAGAACTGCAAGTATTTGCGGAGGTTTTTTGGCTTTGAGAGATGCTGTAAATAAGTTGATGGAGCAGGGCGTTCTTACTGAAAATCCTATTATTGAACCTATTGCTGCTATTTCTGCGGGTATTGTTAATGATGAAATTGTTTTGGATTTGAACTATGAAGAAGATTCAAATGCTCAGGCTGATTCGAATATAGTTCTTACGAAAAGCGGCAAAATTGTTGATTTTCAGACAACTGCGGAAGGTGGTGCTTATGAACAGGAAAAGATGCACCAAATATTTAAAATTGCAGAAAAGGGGATAAAAGACATAATCTATATGTACTAAAATTATGCCTGATTACCTTTTAGCATTGACTGAAATTCATTTACGGAGGTTTCTAATCTGTCTGTTTGCGGTTGTTCTGTTTTTGTTGCAATTTCTGTAGGAATACCTGCGTGGTGAATTTTTGGTAAAAATTCATCAACAAGAACGTAAGTCGGTTTGCGGTCTCTTGTTTTTCCTGAATACTCGTGGGAGTCGGTATCGTTATATATAAATTCTTCCTGCCCTTTATCGTTTATTCTTATGCCGGAAATTGTTACTTCGTGTCCACCTAAGACATAATTGTTATTATCTGTAAATATATAACCTACTATTACGTTTTTACCGCTTTTTAGTGTTTCAATAATTTGATCTTTTGTTTCCTGTGTGGATTTTGTATAGCCTGCAAGTTTTTGCTTATAAGATTTATTGCCGCTTGCATCGGTTACTTCTTCCATTTGTATATCCTGATAAATAACAGAAGTTGTATTTCTGTTGTTTACAATAGATTCAAGGAATGTTTTTTCCATTTCGATTAAGCCGTCATCATCTTCATCAAATTTTCCGCCTCTTGTATCCGTCAGAGTATCATAAGTTTGCTGAGATGCAACGTTCATAAATGTTGACTGCATAAGAACATCGAGCGGTGTTCTTTCATCATCATTTTGATCTGTTGTCTGAATCCTTGCTCTTATTATGGCATTTTTATCGGGAGCGAGAGTTACTGTTGCTTTGTTAAAATCTTTTGCCTGATAAGGAATTTTAAATTCGTTCATAAGCCATATTGTATCTATAGTATTGTCGCATATGCTTGATAAATCTATTTCTTTTGTAACTGCCATATTCTTTGAAGATAAGCCTTCGGCAAATCTTGCAAATTCCGCAGGATTTTCGCTTGCAAGGTCAAATTCCATACTTGCAGCAGGACAACAACCGGAATGAATATCATTTATTGTATCTATTGTCTGTCTTTCGGAAGTCGTTGACGGAACTAATATAGCAACGTGTTCATCCGGCTTTTTGGTTGCTTCTTTTTGTCTTGAATCAGCCAAAACTGTGCTTGAAACCTGTTTTGCATATCGGCTTGGAATGTCGCCGAGTATTTGTGAAACATTGTAAGGATTAGCGAGTGTTTTAACGGTATCTTTAAGAATACCTTTTGCGCTTAATCCCTCAGCTCTTTCTGTTGTAACTATCTTTGTAAGATTAGAAAGAGTGGTATTGTTTTGAGAATCTTTGCTCATTAAAATCCCTGTTTTTAGCAGGTATTCTAACATGTTTCTTCCTTCTCTGTCGAGTTTGCAGAGAAGTTTAAGATACTGTTTTCTGTCTTCACGGCTATCCAAAGTTGTTCTTAGTCGCCATGCGCTGAAAACACCTTTAAAGCTCGGATTAGAAACGGACGAAGGGGTTTGTACAACAGTGCCTATAGGTGTTGCCTTGGCAACACTTTGTTTTTGAACGCCACAAGCGGCATAACTATTTAACCCTTCATAACATGCATGTATCATACTTATATAAAAACACTTTGCTTTTAATATTTGCCTATTTGTTGCATAATGTAAACAAAAGTAAAAGGTGATATGAAATATAAAAAACTGACAAGAGAGCAATTAATAATATCGGCTGACAGACTTACAAGATTTAAGCCGACATATCAAAAATACTATCGTGTTTTTGCTGATATTATTTTGTCTAATTTAATCGAACCGAAAATTAAAAAATCAGAATTAGAAAAGGCTGATTTGAAAGATATTTGTGAATATGCGCAAACAATAATAAATTCATCTTTTGAATTTCAGAAAAACAGTGATAACTCAATAAACAAAATTCTTGAAAAGCACGAAAACGATTTGTTTGAAAATGATAAAGATACCCAAAAACTTTTGAAAAATGAAATTAATTACGATGGAATTATTGAAATTTTAGAGAGGGAAAAAGATTTGCCCATTAATTTAAAATGGCTTTGCTCGCTTAAAAACGGAAAAACTCGGGAAGATAACAGAGAAGAACTGTCATTAAAATTTCCTCTTACAAAATTGCTTCTTGTTGAGGGAATTACTGAGGAAACGCTTTTGCCCGTTTTTTCAAAGTTATACGGAATTGATTTTGACAAAAAAGGAATACAGCTTGTGTCAGCCGGCGGAAAAAATCAGGTTGTGAAACTTTATTATCAGTATTCTGAGATGATAAAAATTCCGATATATGTTTTGCTTGATGCAGACGGGGTTGAAAATGCGGAACAGATAAGAAAGAAACTCAGACCTCAGGATAAAATTCATCTTGTATCGTGCGGTGAATTTGAGGATATTTTGCCGAAAACTCTTATTGTAAAAACGCTTAATTCACTATTTAAAAACTTTTCAAAAATTCAAAGCAGTGATTTTGTAAAAAATCTACCTATGGTCAAACAGTTAGAAGAATTATTTAAAGAAAAATGGACTCAGGAATTTAAAAAGGCTGAGTTCGCAAAATTAGTCAGCCAAAAAGTTTCATGCAAAAGTGATATCCCGAAAGAAATTGAAACGATTTTGTCTGAAATGAACGGTTAATTTTGCCCTTCTGAAACTGTTGCGATTTTAGGTATACCCTGTGCTTCGAGTATAAAGTCACAGAGTTCTCTTACTGCGCCTTTTCCCCCGTCTTTTGTTGATACAAAATCACACTTGTCTTTTACTTCAAAAACTGCATCATTAGGACAGCAGGAAAGCCCTGCTTTCTCTAAAATACATAAATCAGGCAGGTCATCACCCATATAAGATACATTTTCATAATCAAGGTTGTATTTTTTCATTATTTCTTCGAGAGCGGGTAATTTATATTTTTGTCCCTGATAAAGTTCGGTTATTTTTAAATTATCTGCTCTGTGTTTTACAGTTCCGTTATTTCTCGCGGTGATAATAGCCGTGATAAAACCGGACTCTCTCATTCTTACAAGCCCGTGTCCGTCTTTTACGTTAAAAGTTTTATATTCAACCCCGTTTTCATCGTATGTTACATCGCCGTTTGTCATTACTCCGTCAACATCAAATGCAAGTAATTTTATTTTCTTTGCTTTTTCATACAATTCTTTATTCATCTAAATTACTCCTGCTTTTAATAAATCGTGAATATGAATAATTCCTGAAATATTTTGTTCGTTATCAACAACTGCCAGAGTTGTAATAGAGTATTTTTCCATAAGGTGAAGTGCTTTTGTTGCAAAATCATCAGCCAAAACTGTTTTTGGACTAACTGTCATAACTTCTTCAATTTTAAGGTTTGAAATATCATTATATTTTAATAATGTACGTCTGATATCTCCGTCTGTCATAATTCCTGTTAATTTGTTATTTTCTGCAATAATTGCCATACCTAATTTGTATTCTGAAATTATTTTTATGACATCGGTAAATAGCATATCTCTTGTTACGATAGGCAGATTTGAGGTCTTCATTAAATCTCTGACGTGCAGAGTTGAACTCTTGCCCAAAGCACCTGACGGATGATACATCAGAAAATCTTCTTCCGTAAATCCTCTTTTCTTTAAAAGACACATAGCAAGTGCATCTCCGAGTGCAAGAGTAACGGTTGTACTTGCAGTTGGGGCTTTGTTAAGCGGGCATGCTTCCTTTTCTACGGATATATCGATAACTACATCACCCGCTTTTGCGAGGGTTGAATTTAAGTTGCCTGTCATTGAAATTATAGGTACACCCAAGCGTTTTATATATGGAAGAAGGTTAAGTAATTCCAACGTTTCTCCGCTGTTTGAAATGGCAAGAACTATGTCATTTTTTGTAATCATGCCGGAATCTCCGTGTGTGCTTTCCGCAGGGTGTAAATAGTAAGCAGGAGTTCCTGTTGATGAGAAGGTTGCTGCTATTTTTCTGCCTATTAAACCTGATTTTCCCATTCCAGTTACAATTACTCTGCCCTGAGTTTCAAAAATTAAATCTATTGCGCGTTCAAAATCCGAATTTATAACTCTTTTTGATTTTAAAACTGCATTTGCTTCAATATCCAAAACTTCACATGCAAGTGCATTTAAGCCGCATAATTCCGCATTCATATCCTAACCTCACTGATTTATAAATAAATTATACAATAAACTCATACAATTAGCCTATTTTTTTTTTAGTGACAAAATTTTTACCAAAAAATTACGATATTAAAAGCATAAAGGAATTTATATGCTACAGACAATATCAGTTGACATCAAAAACTATCCGGAAGTACTTTCGTCCGATAAAATTATTAATGCCGTAAATAGTCAGATTGAAAAAAGAAATACCAATAACGTAACTGTTGATATTTCATTCTTGAATGTATTGGATGCGTGCAAGGTATCAATGCTTTGCGCTACTGAAAACTACAGAAAAAATCCTGAAAGAAAAATAAGCTGGATAGTGAATAGTAAAGATGTTGAAATTTTTACAAATTCTATGAATGTAGGTAATTCTGAATTTATAATAAAAAAATAGTAATTTAAAAATTGATTTATTGTTACAATATAATATATAATTAAAAACCAATTGG
>JAFRHR010000049.1 GCA_017433195.1 bacterium | reverse complement strand
CTTATGAGTAATGATTTAAACTATGTAAGACAAAGCCTTGAAGACAGAGAGTTTGAGATACTTTCTCCTATTGCTACTAAAGTTAAAAATTCAAAAGGCAGAGCAAAGGAGGAACCTCAGTGCCCGCTTAGAACGGATTTTCAACGTGACAGAGACAGAATTATACACTCTAAGAGTTTTCGCCGCTTAAAACACAAGACACAGGTCTTTCTGTCACCATTTGATGATCACTTCAGAACTCGATTAACGCATACGCTTGAAGTTTCTCAAATTGGCAGAACCATTGCCAGAGCTCTGAAACTCAACGAAGACCTTGTTGAAGCAATAGCACTCGGCCACGATTTAGGGCACACCCCGTTCGGGCATTGCGGAGAAAATGTTTTAAACAAACTGCTCAAAAACGGATTTCACCATAACATTCAAAGTGTCAGAGTAGTTAACGTACTTGAAGATATGAATCTCTGCCACGAAACAGTTGACGGGATTTTAACTCATACCTGGGGCTATAAACCAAACACTCCCGAAGCCCAAACCGTTCAGTTTGCCGACAAAATCGCATACATAAATCACGACATTGAAGACTCCATTCGTGCAGGAATTATATCTGAAAACGATTTGCCCGATGATTGTATAAAATACTTCTCTTCTATTCAGTCAAAGCGACTCGCAAAAATGATTACCGAAGTTATTTCAAATTCAATTGATAAACCTGTTGTTTCAATGTCTGAAGAAGCCTGGGAATACACAACAAAACTCAGAAAATGGATGTTTGCTCACGTTTATACTGATTCTCCGGCTAAACTCGAAGAACATAAGGCATCACACATAGTAGAATCACTGTTTTACTATTATACAGACCTTTTAAGCAAACATTCTGATAATAACGAATTCATTGAACAAATTGTCACTGACTACATTTCCGGAATGACCGACCAATATGCCATTGAAAAATACAAGCAGTGTTTCATTCCAACCCCATGGCAATCAAAAACATCAGATGATGCAATCTTAAAAATGTTCTATGCAAATGAACAAAAAAATTAAAATTTTTCACCCCATTTTATAAAAATTTCGGCGACATAAAATACACCGAATTATTAAGTTTTATTGCAAAATTTTAGACTAAATATTAAGTAATGTAAAAATTTTCAAAATTTGCCTATTTTTTTGTAAATTTTTGTAAAAATTTCGGGGGTTCTTAAAATTCAATATTAATTAATATTGTTTATATATATGTAAGATCGATCAAAGAGAGAGTTAAGTAGATGTCAGATTTTAATGTTGAATCATTCAACTATGACTATGCGCACAAATGTTACCTGGTATATGCATCAGGTGATACGTCCGCTGCTGACAGTATGTATGAAAAAGGGAAGGAAGTTGCTGAGTCTAAGAAATGGATTAATTACGTCACAAAATGGCAGACAGAAGACGTAACCGTTTATGACATGGATGATGAAGAGCGCAAAGAACTTGATGAAAACGGGCCAGCCGAAAAAACAGGTGCCTTAGCCGGAGAAATCACCGGAGGAGTATTAGCCGCAGGCGGACTTGCAGCAGGAGCAACTGCCGCTGCAGTAGCCAAAAAAGCAGCAGCATCAGGGGCAACAGGAAATCCGGCAGCTGCAATTATATTTGCCGTAGTCGGAGTTTTGTTCTTGGCTTTGACCTCTACATTCTATGTTTTAGCTAAAAACGGAAGAAAGGACCAAGAGTCATATCTCAAGGAAGCAGACAAAGCTATGGAATATGACTTCCAGGCAAAACTTGAAGAAACACAAGCTATGAGTGAAGAAATTATTGCGGCAGGCAAACAAGCAGCTGAAATAACCAAAGCCGCTAACATTGAAATTTCAAACGCAAACAATGTAGCCGCAACTACCGCAACAAGTGCAGAAGAGATATCTGTTACAGCACAGGCAGAAGCTGATGAAGGGGCAAGTGCAATTATAGCTGACCTGGAAGATTTAGATACAGGTATTATTGATAATATACCAAAACTTGATGAAATATTTAATGAAATACAGACAAAGCAAGATACTTTCATGAAAATTGAATCTGATATTCCGAAATTTGAAAAAAATAGAAAAGACCAAAGAACATTAATGATTACATTGTGTGCTGCCGGCGGTATAGCCGCTGCAGCAGGAGCTATTGGAATGGCTCTTGCTTGGCAAAGTTTAGCAGGAGCAGCAGCAACTTTAGCTTGTTTAGTAATTGGTATCGCAGCATTCGCTGTATCTGCAATACTTGCAGGAATTGAAATTTCACCACAAAAACAGGCTATGGACAAATTAAAAGAAGAAACTGAAAAAACCCAAAAAACTGTTAAAGACGCAGACAATGTAGAAAGAAGCGTTATTTCCGTACGTAACGATGCAAGTGCAAATGATGCAGCCCTTACAGAAATGAGTTCTGAAGCGCAAGAAGAAGATGCAAACGTTAATTCTCCAAACGGCGAAGCAGCTTAATAAATCCCCTGTTATAATTTCAAATGTTCTATATTAGACAGAGATTTTAAATCCATAGAATTAACCAACCCGCTCTCTTTGAGCATAAGAGTATTTTTTCTTGTATTAAGAGTAATGTATATCATAGAATATTTTTGGAGTTGAATTGCCTTCATTTTATCGTCCCCACACTCTGTCTTTTTTGCTTTTATACATTTAGAAATTCTTGTAAGTAAATCATCAAGAGATAAATCCGGCCTTATTTCCATATCAAGTTTCTTTGCTAGAGCTTTAGCATCTCTTAAAATAAGATTTTCATTATCTGATGAAACATAATGAGTAATTTCATTTTTTGCTTTTTCAGATTTTTTCTTCATGGCTGCATTTATAAGTTTTTTTGCTTCTGCATCTGTTTTTACCTTTGACGAATCTATTCCCAACTCATCAAGTTTCTTTAAAATATCAGCGGAAAGCATTTTATCTTTATTAGCACTTTTAGTATCAGTTACAGAAACAGCTTCGACTTTTGCCATATCAACACTCCATTTTTATAATAAATTAAGTATATTGATTATCTTAAAGTTTTGCAAATCGGTAAAAAAAATTCACAAAAAAAGCCGAATCTAATCGGCTTTTTTATAATTCTAATTACTAAAGACAATCCTACTTAGCAGGTTTTGCATTGATAGCAATCTGATGTCTGCCTTTTGCTCTGCGTCTGTTCAAAACTTCCTGCCCACCAGGAGTTGCCATTCTTGCTCTGAAACCGCTTACTTTTTGTCTTTTTGCTTTTGTTCCTTCTAATGTACGTTTCATTTTATTTCTTCCTTTGCAATTTATATTTGTGCTATGCTTATTTATGTTAATAAAAACAACAAATTTAGTCAACAGTAGGTAAAAAATTATGAAGAAAAAAATCGGATTTATTGGTTGCGGTAAAATGGGAGGCGCTATTATAGGCGGAATTTTATCTGCAAAATTTACGGACAGCAATTCAATTATGGCATCTGAATACAGTGCTGAATCTGCTGAAAAGAAATCAAAAGAATTAGGAATAAAAGTTATAACTGACAATAAAGAATTAGTCAGAAATTCTGATATTATTGTTATTGCAACAAAACCAAATATCGTCAGAGACGTATTGTCAGAGATAAGTTCTGAATTGTCCTCTGAGAAGCTATTGGTATCAATTGCAGCAGGAGTAACTATTGAAACCATAGAAGAACATATCCCGGATAATATTAACATCATAAGAGTGATGCCAAACACCCCTGCTTTGGTCGGAGAAGGAATGTTCGGAATAACTTCATCAAAACAAACAACATCTGAAGAACTTAACTATATAAAAGATATGTTATCAACACTTGGAAAGTGCATTATTTTACCGGAAAATCAGATGGACATTGTAACAGCAATTTCAGGTTCAGGCCCGGCATTCTTCTACAAAGTCATTCATGAAATGGCACTTGCAGGTGAAAAACTCGGTATGGACTATCAAAATGCCATACTTTTGGCAGCACAAACAGCTATAGGCTCTGCTAAAATGCTTATGACTTCAGACAAGACTCCCGTTGAATTAATCAACAGCGTTGCAACAAAAGGCGGATGTACCGAAGTCGGCGTAAGTTATATGAATGAAGCTAATTCAGAAGAATTTTTCTTTAACGTAATTAAGAAAACAACTGATAAAGCAAGAGATTTAGGGAAAAAGTAATTTGTTTAAAGATGATATTGTAATTTTATTGAAAAATAAAAATACCATTCTTTTTCTCACGGCATTGTTTTATATAACAGGGCTTTTCGCCTTTTATCACAATTGTCTTTTAGCTACGGCAATCGTTATTTCGCTTATTTTGATTTCGTTATTTTGGTTCAAAATAATTTCCGTAAAACAGACTCTGTTTTGGATATTTATCTTTTACACTGCGATATTTAACGCAACACACAGAACCACTTACGAAGATTATTTATCTGAAATTTCCCCTCTCAAAACAACTATTGAGGGCAGAATTTTATCTATCCCGAACAATACTTACGCAAACAAATCAAAGTTTTTCTTTGAAGCAAACAAAATAACTGATAAAAACGAGGTTAAAGATAACCTTAAACTTAAAACCCTTGTGACGCTAAACGAAACTAATGAAAATGCAACACAGTTAAAAGTTGAGGGCACATATAAAATTAAAGGTTTATTAAAAACTCCTGTTAAAAGAGGTAATCCGTCACAGTTTGATTACGGTAAGTACCTTAGAAATTATAATGTACATACGGTATTTTATGCTAATGCTGATAACTGTACCGAAGTCGATAAACCTTTGACACCCAAGCAAAAATTTATTCAGCATCTAAATTTCACTCGTGAAAGCATAATCAATACACATTCAAAATACTTAAAATCCCCAAATCTTGAGGTTGTAGGCGGAATAGTTTTTGGAGATGATGCGGTAGCACCTCCAGAATACATTAAAAAGTCGTTTATAAATTCAGGGCTTTTACATATCCTTGCGGCATCAGGAATGAACGTTGCGTTTATTTTCGCATTTTGGTTTTTCCTGCTTAGCCGACTAAAAGTAGGCTACAAACTTAAAGTTTCATCAGGGATATTTGTCGTTTTACTTTATGCTATGATGACGGGGCTTGGGGCATCTGTTATCCGTGCAACGATTATGCTCGTTATTATACTGATAGGAAAACTTATCGACCGTGACACTCATTCAGTTTCGTTATTAGGTTTTGTTGCTCTGTTAATGCTTTTAATTAACCCCGCATTCATAAACGATGTAGGTTTTCAGTTATCATTTGTCGTAACCTTCGGGATACTTGTAACTATGCCTGTTATTGAAAAATATACAAAGAAAATACCTCAGATAATTTCAGGTTTTGTCTTTATTCCTGTTGTCGCTCAAATTTGGGTTATCCCGATACAAATGTTTTACTTTAACACAGTAAGCACTTATTCAATTTTTGCAAACATACTAAGCAGCCCTATTCTTGCGGTTATAAGTTTTGGCGGTTTTATCAGTTCTATACTTGCAATTATTAAACCTATTGCAAATTTTGTATGTATGGTTTTTGATTTTGTTTTAAACCCGATAGTATCTCTGCTTTTGGGAATATCTAATTATTTTTCACATTTACCGCATTCACTTTTGACTACCATTCACCCGTCACTTTTTCAGATTTTCCTTTATTACGCAATAATTTTATCTGTAATAATTTTACTCAACTCTGAAAAATACAGGAAGTACACATCTTTAGTAACAGTATTTCTTATAACAGTTTTACTTTTATCATTTATTCGTATAAACACCTCAAATACAGAAATAATTGTATTTGACGTACAAAACGCAGACAGTTTTCTTATAAAAACTCCTCAGGGTAAATATATCGGAATTGATACAGGTAAATCAGGTTATAAAACTTCATCTCAGGCAAAGGCCGTAATGCTTAAATATATGAAAGACAGGGGAATAAAAAACATAGAAAGTCTTATTATAACTCACTTTGATAACGACCACGCAGGCGGTGCTGTTGATTACATAAAGGATTTAAATATAAAACACGTTTACGTTAATTCTCTTGATAACGCTTCGAATACGGCAGTAGATATTTACGAAGAAACAAATAAACACGAAAATCTGAATTTGCAAAAAGCCGTAAATAACACAGTAATATACGAAGAGCCAAATTTTAAAATTACAAACTATTTTGCAAATATGCCGACATCAAAAAGCGAAAACGAGAACTCAATTATATCTATGCTTGAAGCCAATAATTTTAAAATGTTATTTATGGGTGATGCAGGAGTAAAAGCTTATTACAGATTAAAAAATTATCTTAATCAGGATATAGACATATTAAAAATCGGTCATCACGGGGCATTTAACGTAGTTGATAACAATATGATTAAAACTTTAAAACCTGAACACACTGTTATTTCTGTCGGGCAAAATAAATTCGGACATCCAAACCGCGTGACACTTGAAATTTTACAGGATACGGATATTTTGAGAACTGACGAAATGAATTCACTTAAAATAGTTATAGACAAAAAGGGCAATTACACAATTTATCATTTTGACAGTCTCAAAAATAAATACATAAAGATTTAGTCTTTACTGTCCATTGACTTAATTTTAGCTTCCACCCTCTCAGGGAAAAGTTTTGATATCTGATTTACCAGATCATTCGAAGCATTTACCCACAAAGAAGATGATGCAATAATTTTATTTTCGTCAGATGAAAGGAACATTACAGGATCATACCCCTTATGACTTACCAATATATCTTTTATTTGGTGCATTTCTTCAAACTTAAGTCCGTCAGTTAAAAATTTAATAGTAAGTAAATTAGAATTATCTACCGGTTTTGCTGATTCCATAACAACAGAAAGTGATCCGTCATCTCTGCGTTTAATTTTTGCGGAAACAATAAGTTTTTGTTCGGGGACAAGAATATCATTCGTATCCTTTAATTTGTCATAGTAGCAAACAACTTCTGTTTTTGCAGACAAATCTTCTATTGTAATAACTTTCATAAATTTTGCAGGATCTGCCTTATACGGAATCTGTCTCACATTTGTAACAAGCCCGCAAATCATAACAACCTTATCCGGGTCTAAAGTTTCCAAATCAGAAATTTTATGCGTCGTTAAGAATGGCAATTTATCCCTTATAGAAAACAACGGATGTGAAGTAATATAGAATCCTAAAAATTCTTTTTCATAATTTTGAATTTGTCTGTCATCATATTCAGTATTATCTCCCTCTAATGAGTACATAACTTCTTCAAAACCGGCATTTGCATCTGTTTCAAAAAGACTTACCTGCCCTGATTCTTTTGATTTGCTCTCACGGGAAGCAACACCTAAAATATAATCTAAATTTTCAAGCAGAATTTTTCTCGTGTGTCCGAGAGAAGTGAAAGCCCCTGCTTTTATCAAACCTTCCATTGATTTTTTGTTGATTACCTTTGCATCAACTCTTTTACAAAAATCAAAGATATTTTTATATTCCCCGTTTTTTTCACGTTCTTCAATAATCGCATCACAAACCCCTGTGCCAACCTGCTTAATTGCGCCAAGTCCGAATCTTATATTATCTCCGTCAGGGAAGTATTTTGTATAAGAATGATTAATATCAGGAATTAAGACCTTCATTCCCCTCTTTTGTGCGTGTTCAATATAAGCCTGAGTCTGATCCTTATCATTCTGAACGCTTGAAAGAATTGCGGTAAAGTATTCAACAGGGTAATGACATTTTAAATAAGCCGTCTGATAAGCAACAAAAGCGTACGCCGCAGAGTGAGATCTGTTAAAACAGTAACTTGCAAAACTTACTATCTGATCAAAAAGTGCCGTTGCATCCTCTTTTTTCATTCCATGCTGGGCAGAATTTTTTATAAATATCTCTTTCTGAGCCATCATCTCTTCGATTTTTTTCTTACCCATCATACGGCGGACTTTATCTGCCTGTCCGAGCGAATAATCAGCGAGCACTTGGAATATCTGCATAATCTGTTCCTGATAAACCAGAGTCCCATATGTATCTTTCAATACAGGTTCAAGCAACGGATGAGGATATTTAATTTCCTGTTTTCCGTGTTTTCTGTCTACGAAATCGTCAACCATTCCGGAATCCAACGGTCCGGGTCTGAACAGAGCAACTAACGCACCCAAATCTTCAAAAACGTCAGGTTTTAACTTTTTGACAAGGTTTGTCATACCTGCGGATTCAAGCTGAAATACGCCCATTGTATCGCCTTTTACAAGCATATCGTAAGTCGGCTTGTCATCAAGAGGTATTTTGTTTATTACTACATCAATACCTTTTCTCTTTTTTATCATTTTAAGCGTATTATCAATAATAGTAAGGTTTCTTAATGCCAAAAAGTCCATCTTTAACAAACCTATTTTTTCAAGGTTTGCCATAGGATATGCCGCTTCAATAATACCTTTTTTAGACGGCTGAACAGGTACAATTTCGTCTAAAGGAACGTGAGAAATTATAACTCCCGCAGCATGAGTTCCTACATTATACTTTAAACCCTCTATGGCTTTTGCCATATCTACAATTTTTCGGACTTCTTCGTCTTCATCGTATAATTTCTTTAATTCCATTCCTTCATGCAAGGCATCATCAATTTTTGTCTTTGGTTCCTCCGGAATATATGAAGCCCACAAATTACTTTTTGAAAATTCTATATCATAAACTCTTGCAACAGCCTTCAATGCCGCTCTTGCCGCAAATGTACCGAAAGTAATAATCTGACAAACTCTGTCTTCACCATACTTTTTCGTAACATAATCTATAACCTCAGAACGTCTGTCAACACAAAAATCAATATCGACATCAGGCATTGTATAACGTTCAAGATTTAAGAAACGTTCAAACAAGAGATTATGCTTAATCGGGTCCAAATCAGTAATTCCGAGAGAATAAGCAACCAAACTACCTGCAGCCGAACCTCTGCCGGGGCCTACCGGAATCTGATGTTCTTTTGCAAAATTAACAAAATCCCATGTAATTAAGAAGTATGCGGAAAATCCCATTTTCTCAATTACACCCAACTCGTATTTTGCACGTTCATCAATATCTTTCGGGATATCTTCCCCGTATCTCTGTTTTAAACCTTCATAAACCAAATAATTTAAGTAACTTTCAACAGTATGACCTTTAGGTACTTCATAATGCGGGAGTGGACTATCCCCGAAAGTCATAATCAAATTACACTTTTCCGCAATATCAACAGTATTTTTAATACATTGTTCAAACATATCGGAATCCATCCAGCTGAAAGCGTCCCTCAACTGTGTAACATCCTTTACGTAAAATTCGTTATTATCAAAGTGCATTCTGTTTTCATCAGTTTTGAGTGACTGTGTCTGAACACAAAGCAAAGTATCATGGAAATCAGCATCTTCTTTTTTCAGATAATGCGAGTCATTTGTGATAACCATTTTAATATCTAATTCATTGGCAATTTTTATCAAATCAGGGTTTGTTCTTTTTTGTTCAGGTAAACCATGATCCTGTAATTCTATATAATAATCATCCCCAAATAATTCCTTATATCGAGCAGCAGTACTTTTTGCTTCATCATAGTTATTGTGAAGTAAATCCTGAAGAACCTCTCCCCCTAAACAAGCAGAAAGACATACCAAACCTTTTGAATACTTTTGAATTAAATCAAAATTTATTCTGGGCTTATAATACATGCCCTTACAATGAGCAGTAGATACAAGCTTGATTAAATTCTTATATCCATCCAAATCTTTTGCAATTAAAACAAGGTGATAAAGCGGATTATTGCGTGGATCTTTTTCTGAAATATCCCCATTATGGACATAAAACTCAACCCCAATAAGAGGTTTAACCCCTGCTTCTTTACATTCTAAATACATCTCAATTGCACCATACATAACACCATGGTCAGTAATTGCAACAGCAGGCATGTCATTTTCTTTCGCATATTTACACAGCTCCTTTATACGGATAGCACCGTCAAGCAGAGAATATTCTGTGTGTAAGTGTAGCGGAACATATTGCATAATATAATTATACTAACACAGAGGTATGTCATTTTTGGCAATTGTTAATTTTAATAAACTAATCTAAAGGAATAATAAGTTTTTGACCAATTGATAATTCATTTGGGCTCTTCATCCCGTTTGCCTTTTGAATTGCATCCATTTTATCAATACTGTATATTCCGTAAAATCTCATTACAATTGCAGCCAAAGTATCACCTGACTTAACTTCATAGTTTTCAAATTTACCGCCAGCAGCAACTGCTGTATCAGCAGGTTCAAGCGCAATCTTTTCCATTTTCTGTTCTTTTGGTGATAACTTAAAGTCATCTGCCCTGCTTGAAGAATAATTAACAAGACAAGAAATCAGAGTTGTCATGATTAAAGTTACAATAACACCTGCAAAAAAGCCTGTTGTAAAATATGCAATAACAGATTTTTCACTTGCTTTTGCATGGCTTTTTACACTCTGCCATAAAACATCAAGTTCTTTGTCTTTTACGTCATTCTGATAATAATCAGTATAATTGCCGTTTTGAGTATAATTTGCAATCGCTTGAAGCATGGCAATCTTTTCCCGAGTAAGATTTGAACGTCTTAATGTTGAACTTCTCATAACTTCTCCTTAGTCTATCATAAATATATTTTATTAAAAAATATTAACATAAGTCAAGTATTGTCATACAAATGATGTACTGTTAATAAAAAAAAGAGGAATAAAAATATTCCTCTTTTTCTGCTATAAGCTTTAAATCAACTACGCATTCAGATTTGGATCAACAATACCCAATTTATCCAAATACTGGTGAATTGCATCATCAGCTCTGCCCTGATTCCAGCTGAAATCGATACTCAGGTTATCTTTAACCATCTGATCATATTCCGCCGGTTTTTCATAGTAGAACTTAAGTGCTTCTACCATTTTATTATAGTAGTTATTAACTGCTTTATCTAACCAAATATTATAATTTGTGTTAGGATCATTATTTGACTTCATTACAGTTTCAAAACTTTCATAATCAGCCACAAAACCATTTGGTTTTTTGCCTTGACTAATTTTTTCAGCATCACTCGGATCAACAACCGTATCAACATAACCGCCTGTATGAGTTGTTATAACCGGAGTACCCATTGCGAATGACTCACCCTGAATCAAACCGCAAGGTTCGAATGTTGAAGGACCGCAGAAGAAGGTTGAGCCTGCATAAATGAGCGGATTAGGCATATTTGCAGGTTTTGTAATTATCTTCCACATATCTTTCTTAGCATCATTATTAAAGTTATTTGCATTTTTCATATCATCAAGGAACGGAATCTGGTTAACATCATCCGGAGGACCACCCATTACAATAAACGGTCTCGGTTTACCCGGGAATTCTTTTTCCCAATTATTATACAATTCCTTAACAGCACCGGTTAATATCGGCAAACCTTTTTGAGAGGTTAATCTGTGTGCAAATGAAATAATTGGAATTTCTTCATTAAATTCTTTATGGAATTTATCTGTAATTGCAGCCATATCTTCATCTAATTGTGCGATTTTAGCATTTTTATCTGCATCATTACCGCTTAATAAGTTATTTTTCTTAACCTGATCATCCGATAACAATTCTTTTAATATAAATTGTTCCCCGAATAACATTTTATTTTTCATTCTTGCATCTTTAATAGTCTCAACACTGTCTGTCGGTCTGTACAATGCAGGATCTTGTCCTGTAATTTTTTTGATAAATCCTGATTTTGCCTGAATGTTATTGCCTGAAGCATCCAAACCGTTTACAACACCAAAAACTGTACTTTGTTTTAATGTTTCAGGAGTTGATATTTTTTTTACCTGCTCTTGCTCTTTTTTCTATTAAGCCTGCTGCCGTTCCTGAACCTTGTTCACCTGTCATTAATTCCTTTGAGTAATTCATAGAAACAGGGACAAACCAATCAGAAAGTGCAAGGCCATGAGCCAAGCTGTTAAATTGTCTGTCTGAATTTCTGTTAAAGAATACCGCATTACCATAGTTATCGTTATTTATTTTTGAGTAATTATATTCAGCATCATCCTTTGATTGAGGATAATATCCTGAAGCCGCATTTTCTGTTATTCCGTATGCATAACCATCATATAATGTATTAATAACATTCTCAGTTAAAGCATCGTAATTATTAGTAGAGCCAGGTTCCCCTGCGTTATGACCAATCATAAGTAACGGCATTTTCTTCATAACAACTGCCGCAGTATCTGAAATTTCATTGTGAGCATTTTCAAGAGGAGCTTTATATCTCATTAAACCTGCTATACCTGCTGCGTGCCAGTCGTTCAATATCATTGATGACGGAGTCTTAATTCTGTCATATGCTTCTTTATCATTTATTACAATTTCAGAACATCCTGTGTTGTAATTTACAGGCTTACCTTCTGCCGCATCTACTTCATTGATAGATTCTGAAATTTTGTGTTTTGCAAGCTGGTAAACTGCTTTATCCAATACTGCAAACTTTATTTTTTCGCTTCCCTGCATACCGTTATTATATAAATCTGTTCCGAATGTTTCATTATCGTTTACAAATACTATCGGTCTTAACTTTCCTTCTTTTTGCGCTTTATCACCAACGTAACCTACGTAAAATTCAATATTCTGAGTTTGCGGGATTGTACCTGAGTATTTTTTAATAGGCATTGTCGCAAATTTTGTTACGTTAAATGCATTATTCTTATAATAATATGTATAATCATTCGGACGTTCAGGGTTAAATACCTGTTTTAATTCACCTTTTCCGGGTGATAAATACATAGGAATGAATGTCGGGTTATCTAAACCTAATTTTGTAAAGTTATCCTGTAATTCTTTAGGAACAACCCCTAAACCACCGGCTTTAATAGGTTCATATTCAGCAGTTATAGACCAAATAGTCTTAGGATCTAAATATTTTCCGTAATCTTTTCTGTATTGCTGAACATCAGCCATTGCTTTATCTGCTGTTCTGTTTACATAATACTCTGCAGTATTTCTTATATCGTTATATGCGAGTGCATTCTTTGTCTTATCAACAACTTTTCCTTCATCACAATAAGTTAAGAGTTTTAAACCATAATAATTGTTAGAATGCATTCTCATTTCTTCGGTTCTGCCGTCAACAGCATTTGCACCTGATAGAGATTTGCTAATAGCAAAATCAGCTTTCCCGTTAACAGATTCAAGTTTATTTTTTATAGCAGAACCTGCTTGTTCAAGACTTTTTAAAGCATCATCATCCAAACCAACAGATTCGTCTTTTGATTTACTGCCCGCAACCAATGTGCCTGCAGCCCCACCTGCTGCTACTCCCAAAGCGCCTGCAATTGCAGCAACCATTTTTTTGTTTGATTCTTTTACACTTTCCTTAATTGTTTCTGGCGTTATTGAACTGTTTTTTATATCTTCAAGCATTCTTTTTAATTCGGCAGTTGAATCTGCAGCCGCTTTTGATGCTGCTTTTACATTTTTTCTTCCTGCAATTATGCCTGCCGCTGATAACACAACTGATGCCCCAGCAGCTGCTATTGCACCTTTTGACAATTTGTCCGCATTTGAAGAAGCCGGATTTGTGCTTAATTGCACAACATCTGCTTTTTCCTGAACAGGTTTACTTTCCTGAACATTTTCTGTTGAAACCGGTTTTACCTCGCTTTTTACCTCTTGTTTTGCATCACCACTAACCCAAGTAGCAGAATAAGGATTTAAACCCTTAGATGAAATAATACTAACGTTTTTAATCATTTGATACCCCTTCTATATAACCATTTTACTAATTAGTTTTCTCATACTAATTGATAACCTGTGAATAATTTTTTTGCTAATAAGCGATAATATTAATATTATATTGTTACAAATATTTACAAAAATATTTGAGACAAAAAATTAATAAAATACTATTTTTTCAAAGGGGACACATTCGGAATTTCTACAATAAAAGTAGAACCATTATTTACTTCACTTATAATAGATATTTTTCCGCCGTGAAGTTCGGTTAATTCCTTTGTAATAGTTAAACCTAAGCCTGTAGAACTTTCTTTTTTTGTATAAGCTGAATCAAGCTGAACAAATTTTGCAAAAATTTTGCCGTGATATTTTTTATCAATTCCTATCCCGTTATCGTGAACAGTCATTACAAAATTTTTCTTATTTTTCTGACATGTAACATCAATCTGTCCATTTTCAGGGGTAAATTTAATTGCATTATTTATCAGGTTATACAAAATTTGCTGAATTTTTTGATAATCTGCAAAAACTTCAAAATCCTTTTCGATAATTTTGTTTACGGTTATATGTTTTTTATCATACAGAGGCTCCAAAATATTCAGAGCTTCAGTAACGGCTCTATCTATATTGAACTGACTTCTTACCAATTTTACCGCTTTTGCCTCAATTTTAGACAAATCTAAAATTTCATTTATCATACTCAAAAGATGGATACCGGAAGTCCTTATATCTGAAATGTATTCTTTTTGTTTGTCATTCACCGCCCCGTACAACCCCGTAGCAAGAATTTCAGAAAAACCCAAAATTGAATTTAAAGGAGTCCTCAATTCGTGTGAAACGTTTGCCAAAAATTCATTCTTAACCTTATCTGCTTCAAGTATTTTTTCGTTTTGTTCTTTTATTGTTTTGTAGGCCTCATTTTTTTCAATTAACCCGTCTTTTAATGCCTTCAGCTGCATTTTAAACACATTAGACAATTCCATATCTTTAATCAGATAAGAAACAATCGAAGCACAAGGTTTTAAAATGGAAAGATGCTTTTCAGAATAATAACTGAACTCTTTTTTACCCAAAATTAAGAACCCTAAAATTGTCGATTTTATATGAATTTTCGTAAGAATATAAGAATTCGAATTTGTTAAATTAAATTCTTTGCACAATTTATCATTTTTTTTAAGAATTAAATTTTTCTCACTGAACAAAACTTTTTTTGAAGAGGCAGAAAACGGAACAACCTGCTCAATTTCCAAATCGTCCTGTTTATTAAATGCATATTTTAATTGTGCACTGTTTGGATTAAGAAAATATATATACCCCTCATCAAAATTAATAATTTTTTTGATTTTCAGAAACAATCCCTCTGCCTGTAAATCTTCATTGAGATTTACCTCGAAAAGTTCGGGAAATATATTTAAAACATCTGCGCTATCCATAAGTAAAATTTTAACAGAGTAAGTTCAATGGTTCAAATTTTACACAAATGTTAAAAAACGAAATTTAAAAATAATTTTGATTTATAATTTAAGAAAACGGAGGGCTTATGAGAGCAGTTATTTTTGATAAAGAATTAAAATATACGGACAATTATCCGAAACCTGTTCCTGAAAAAGGAGAAGCACTTATAAAAGTAAATCTGACAGGAATTTGTAACACTGATTTTGAAATAACAAAAGGTTATATGGGCTATGAAGGGGTTTTAGGACACGAATTTGTCGGAACAGTTGAATACATAAACGATGAAGATCAGAGTCTTTTAGGTAAAAGAGTTGTAGGGGAGATAAGTTACGGATGTGACGAACCCGAATGTGAATGGTGTGCAGTAAAAAATTACAGACACTGCAAAGGCAGACACACAATAGGTATCTGGAGAAAAGACGGATGTTTCGCTGATTACATAACTTTACCAATAAAGGTTTTATTTGAAATACCTGAAAACGTAACTGACGAACAGGCGGTATTTACAGAACCATTAGCTGCAGCGTGTGAAATTATGGAGCAATTACACATACAACCGATACAAAAAGTTTTGGTACTCGGAGACGGCAAATTAGGTTTAACAACGGCACTTGCCTTACACGCATACAATTTAGACGTAACACTTGCAGGCAAACATAAAAACAAAATTGAAATTGCAGAAAAGCAGGGCGTTAAGACAATTTTATCTGCAAATATATCTCAGGGAGCCGAATACGATGTAGTTGTCGAGGCAACAGGAACAGCATCCGGGTTTGAATCTGCAATGAATTTGGTAAAACCGAGAGGAACACTCGTTTTAAAAAGCACTGTTGCAACGGGAAAAGAATTAAATCTTGCACCTATCGTAATTAATGAAATTACCGTTCTCGGTTCAAGATGCGGGCAATTCATCCCAGCTCTGACTTTACTAAAAAACGAAAGAATAGATTTTAAACCGTTGATATCAGGAATATATGATGCTGAAGATGCAATTGAAGCGTTTGAGAAAAACAAAGAAAAAGAAACTTTGAAGGTATTAATAAAATTCTGATATGAGTAACGCAAGAGCAATTAAATGGCTTACCGCCGGACATTTTATGACGGATGTTTATTCGGGTTTGTTAAATCCGATAATGCCTTTTGTATGCGCAAAATTATCGATTTCTCTTGCCGTAGCAACAGTTATTATAGGTACTGCGCATATTTTTTCATCACTTTTACAACCAATTTTTGGATTCCTTGCTGACAATACACTCAAAAGAAGTTTTATATTTTGGGGCTTGATACTTTCTTCAATATTTGTTCCGTTAGTGGCAATTTCGCCGACTCTTGGGCTGTTAACATTATTTATGATTTTGGGCAGTTTGGGAAACAGTTTTTATCACCCACAGGCTTTGGGTTTTATAATAAAGTTTTCAGACACATCAGCCTCTAAATCAATGGGAATATTTATGTGTCTCGGCTCATTCGGATTTTCATTAGGACCTGTAATTGCCGCCGTTGTTATTCAAAATTACGGAACGGAAAAACTAATTTATACAATGATATTGGGACTAATACTTGCAGCATCAATGTTTTTCTGTGTGCCTAAAATGTCAGATACCGCAAAAGCACCACATATAGGGAAACTCTACACAGTATTAAAAACAATAATGAAGAACAGAATTTTTGATTATCTTTTAATTATCTCTATGATGAAGGTAATAATTTCAAGCAGCAGTATGGTTCTATTGCCGTTCTTGTGGAAGGACAGCGGACACAGTGCAATTTATATAGGAACAGGGCTATTTTTGTTTATAGTGGCAACAAGTCTCGGAGCATTAATCAGCAGAAAACTCGAATGTGTTTTCGGAACAAAACGTCTGCTTTATTTTTCAATGATATTGACATTCCCTCTCATGTTTGGATTTTCATATCTTTATCATATAAATCACCTTGCGGCACTTGTCTTATACGTAACAACAGGATTTATTTCATCATTTGCACAACCTATCACAATGGTTATGGCACAAAAACTTTTCCCTGAATACAAAAGCATTATTGCAGGTTTTATAAACGGAGTTTGCTGGGGAGTTATAGCGATACTTCTTTCGTTCTTAGGTGCTGTTTGCGAAAAAATAGGTATCACAACAGTTCTTGCAATAATATCATTTGCACCTTTGATAAGTTCTGTTTTTGTTAAATACCTGAACGAAGATTACGACAAAATTTAGTTTTTAGGTTTTGCTTTTTTTGGGTGTTTTTTCTGCCCGGAATTTTTCTTACTGAATTGTTGCGGAGCCTGATTAAACGATGTCTGAATACGTTTTACGCTGTATACCTCCGGCATAGACTGAAGTCCTGTCATTATCTTTTTCAGTGTATTTATATTGTCTAATTCAATACCGAGTTCAATAATACCCAACTTGTTATTTTTAGATTTCACGTTAGCAAAATTGATATTTGTATTGTTGTCTGAAACCATCGCAATAATGTCTTTTAACAGACCTTGTTTTTCAGCGGTTTCAATTCTTATTGAAGTACTGTATGTTCTGTTTGTATTCTCATTAGCCCAGTGAATATCGAGTAATCTTTCAGGAGGCATATCTTCCAATGTTTTGCAATCAAGTCTGTGAACAGTAACACCTTTGGAACGTGTAACAACACCGACAATAGGTTCTCCCGGAATAGGAGAACAGCATCTTGCAAAGGAATAAAGCATTCCTTCAAGCCCGATAATATCCTTATCGGAACTTCCTTTCTTATGAGATGTAAATATCTGTTCTTCCTGTTTCACAGGTTTTGACAATTTGTTGATAATTTTATTAATTGTCGTTTCACCATAACCCAACGCTGCGAACAAATCGTCTGCGCAAGTATAATTCATTGCTTTGGCAGCTTTATTAAATTCGCCGTTCTTTACGTACTCATCAAATACGTTCTTAGTAAGTTCTTTTTCAAGGTTAGCCTTGCCGATTTCAATATGGTCTTCACGTTTATTCTTTTTGTACCATTGTCTGATACGGGAAGATGCCTGTTTTGTAACTACAAAATTCAGCCAATCAAGTCTCGGGGCGGCAATTTTTGAGGTCAAAATTTCAACAATATCACCATTTTTGAGTTTTGTATCGAGTTGAGCAATTCTTCCGTTAATCAAAGCACCTGTAGTTTTATGACCGACATCTGTATGGATTCTGTACGCAAAATCAACAGGAGTTGCATCAACCGGCAAGTCGATAACATCCCCGTTCGGAGTAAATGCAAAAACCTGATCCGAAAATATATCGAGTTTTACCGAATTTACATAATCCTCTGCGTTAGTTGTATCTTTGTTGTATTCAACTAACTTCTTCATCCACGAAAATTTGATATCAGAAGCGGAATCCGCCTTAGTTGAACCTTTTTCTTTATATCTCCAGTGTGCAGCAATACCGTATTCGGCAATTTCGTGCATCTTCCACGTTCTTATCTGAACTTCAAGGGGTTTCTGTCTCGGACCTATAACCGAAGTGTGCAGAGACTGGTACATATTACCTTTTGGCATTGCTATATAATCTTTAAATCTTCCTGGAATTGGTTTAAATCTTGAGTGGATAAGCCCCAAAACTTCATAACACTCTTTTTCGGTATCTACAATAACTCTGACCGCTGTAATGTCGTACAAATCGTGAAATGCGATATTCAAGCGTTTCATCTTGTTATAAATACTGTAATAATGTTTTGCACGACCTGTAATAGTTGCCTTTATTCCGCTCTTTTTAACGTCTTGTGAAATCTGCTCGATAAGAAGATTAACCGTATCTTCACGTTCTGTTTTCTTTTGGGAAACAAGCTGTGCAATTTCAAAATACTTTTCAGGCATCAAATAACGCAAAGACAAATCTTCAAGTTCCGCCTTAATTTTTCCCAAACCTAAACGGTTAGCAAGCGGAGCAAATATATCAAGCGTTTCCTGTGCAATACGTTTCTGCTTTACCGGAGCCATATAATTCAGAGTTCGCATATTATGGAGTCTGTCTGCAAGTTTCAGAAAGATTACACGAACATCATTTGCCATTGCAATAAACATTCTGCGGAAGTTCTCAGCCTGACGTTCTTCTGTTGACTTAAACTCTAATTTTCCGAGTTTTGTAACCCCCTGAACGAGTGTCAAAACATCTTCCCCGAATTTTTCTTTAAGTTCTTCGGGCGTTGTATCAGTATCTTCCAAAATATCGTGCAAAAAACCTGCCATAAGAGTATCTTTATCGACTCTTAAATATATAAGAATTTTTACAACTTCAACGGGGTGAATAATATACGGTTCTTCAGAAACTCTGTACTGTCCCTGATGCATATTTTTGGCGAAATCAAACGCAGAACGAATTTCCTCAATTTCTTCAGGGGAACGGTGCTGCTCTTCCAATAAAACTTTTATATCATCAAATAGTTTAGACTGATCTTCCATACATAAATTATAATAGCCATTTTGGGATAAATATTCAAGTATTTAACATACTGATATTCAAAATTTTGTGAGTTCAGAAAGACTGATATTCAAAGCTTTGGCAATTTTCGACAAATTAGAAATTGTAATATCTCTTTTTGCCGTTTCAATCATTGCAATAGAAGAACGCGAGATACCTGTCTTTTTGGAAAGGTCTTCCTGAGTCATTCCGAGATCTTTTCTGTACTTTATAATTTGTCTTGCAAGTTTATTTAAAATATTTTTTTTCATAATGTCTTAACTAAATTCTATAAAGACATCATACCATGTTTTTATCTTCCTGAACTTTTTCGTAAACTTCCTGAACACTCTTCGGTGTCAGAGAAAGATATTTATTCCATCCGGTGATATTACTGATAACAATTTTTATCAAATTACTGTTTCCGCTCATTGCCACCCATGTCAAAGTATCAACCTGGCTCGGAGATTCAGACCATATCTCTTTGACCATATTAACAAGTTCCTGCATGGGAATTGCCTCTCCGTTTTGATATTTACCACTTACAGCAGCCGCTTTCTTTGCCTCAAGCTTTTGATTTTGAGGGGAATTCGTTTCTCTGGAATCAACAAAAGGATTTGTGACGACAGATGACTGATTTTCAGGATTGTTGTCAGTAGTTTTTTTATTCTTCGGGTTATCGATTGAGTCATCCGGATTAAACCAATTACGCATAAACACGTTGCCGCTGTCACCATCATTATAGTTCATAGGATCTGAAGCGCCATAAGAATAATTATCAGATGAACCGCCTGTTCCTGACGATGAACCTGAAGAAGATGATGATGAAGCATCTGTACCGGAACCTGAAGCAGAGCTTGAAGCTCCGTTATTAAATTCATTCATTGCACTTGCAATTTTAGATTTAAATTCATCACTAAATGCATCGGGATTTTCCTGAATCATTTGTTGTAATAGCTCTGCAACTGATTGAGCACCTTGACACGATAAAGCAAAATCAATAAGTTTTTCATTATCCTGATGTTCCGCTATTGCTTCGGCCTTTGTTTCTGCAGATGCATAGTCACTTATCTGTATACTGAAACTTTCTGCTAAATCAGCTAAAATCTTTTGTTTATCGTAAGTTCCGTTTTCCGTATTTTGTGCAACACTGTCAGTAACACGTTGAATATAATCATTGTATTCTTCACCCTGATACATGTTTCTGACAACCTTAGTCACCATTAATACAATATCTTCTACGCTTTCAAATTCCGGATGTCTTGAGTGAATATTAGCAATAACTTTATTAAACTTTTCAATTTTTTCTTTTTCAGATTCAAAAATACCGTTTGCTACATCATTATTCCATTCATATACTTCTGCTAAATCAGCATCAGTTAAGGTTTCATATGCTTTTAAAATACTATCAATCCTTTTTTGTATTTCAGCATCCTTTGTTTGAGCTCGTAATTTTTTTAGCTCTTTTATTGCATCTTTTCTTGATAAACCGCTAAGACTTCCAAGTACAAGATTTTCATTTTCAAGAGCAGTTTTTAATTCATTCACTGCCGATGATTTTTGTTTCGCTGTTATACGTTCTTTTATAATGCTTGCGCCGTAATGTGCTTTTTTAAGTTCACTAATTACGTCCACAGTAATATCTCCTTCATAGGCAATTTCCCCAAGTTCTAACAATCTATCCAAATCACTGTCCTGAATACCTTTTGCCTTAATAAAATTATTATAATTATCAATTTTACACTGATAGTTATCAAGTTCAGCCTGTTCTTCAGCTGTACGCCCCTGTTTTGCATTTAGCTCATCGTATCTTGATTTGATTTCTTTATAATCGAAGTATATTTTCAGCAAATACTGTATATGCATTGACCTTTTTAATTCTATGTTATCATTAGCCTTTGTTTTTAATTCTTTTAAATCTTTATCTGAATACTGATCAACAGTTTTTAGCGCTTTTTCTGCAAGTGCAATATATTCATTAATATCAAGGTAAGTATTAAAATCAGTTTTTGGATCTATTATTTCAGATATTTTTGCTTTTTTATCGTCATCAGCATCACAAATCACATTCAATCTGTGTTTTAAAGCATGTGCATAAATCCTCTGTTCTGAAACCTTTGCACGAATTTTATCAGCGATTTCATTGTCGTCGCCTTTTTTCAGTATCTGATTATCACAAAAGGATGCAAAACAGCCTAATTTATCTATTGTATTCGGATATTTCTTATCCTTCATTTTATCTTTAATAGCCTCAAGAAGAGCGTCAGCTCCTTTTATCTTTTTACCATCAACAACGTACTCTTTTGTTCCGTCATCTTCAAGTATAGTCATTGTAAGCGAATATAAAATTGCAAAAGCACGTTTCATAATATCTGCATTATTCGTATTATAGTTAAACCTAATACCTGTAAGTGTCTGTAACTGATTTATCAGCTGCTTACGTTCCGTATTGTTTTTGCAGGTTAAAAATTTACCTTTTAAACTCTCAAGTGCCTTTTTGGTTTCTTCTTTATTCTGTTTTAAATCAAGCGGTACTTTTATCTCTTTTTGAAATTTTTTATTAATATCGCTTATTTTATCGTCACTGCTATATAAATTAAGAAGAAAATTATCTTTTCCTGAAGTATGTGAGATATTTTTATTTAAAAACGTGCGATATGATTCATTTTCTGATTTTTTAAGCATATCCTGAATACTGGGATTTTGGGATAAGAAATCCTGAATATTAATATCATTATCACTACAGTATTTTTCTATATCCTGAATATTAAAGTGTTCTTCTATCATTTTTAAAAGAACGTAATACTTTTTATCACTTGCATCTTTAGCAGAATAAGATTTGTCATTTTCTTCAAGATATTGAAGATACTGTTCAGTGGTAAGTTCATTCAGGTCAATTACATCATTATTATTTTTATCCTGTCTTACAAAAGCATCTTCCAAGCCAAATTCAATAGCTTCAGAATGTGTCATTCCTTTAAAGATACTGCCAACATGTTTCGGAACTGCAGAAGCCTGTTCCGTCTGTGGCTGACGTTCATTATTTGGATTATCAATGTTACTTGTAATGCCAAAACCGCTCATGAAAAATATCTCTCTTACATTCTTATACAATACTGTAAAGTATTTTTATGACAGGGTAATTTCATGATTTTTCAAAATTGTTACAAAGTTAATATTTACTATTTTTAGCATATCATCGACATAACAATCGAATCTTGTCACTGCGAACGACTGGAAGGAGTGCGGCAGTCCAGCTTTTGTACAACTGCGAGGTTTGAAACGACGTGGGAATCCAGCTTTTTGCTTAATCATTTATTAGCTGGATCGCCACGCTAACGCTCGCGATGACAGAATGTAGGGTAGACTTTAGTCTACCATTGAAATTTTAATAGTACGTAGGGTAACACCCCTGTTATTTTGAAAGCAATTGTTCAACATTTCATGGTTTGGAATGACGACAATAGCAACAGCAGTATTATTAGTGGTAGACTAAAGTCTACCCTACAAGCTGCAAAATAATATATATTACCATTATTTTATTACATATTCATTATAATATCTGATTCTATTTTTTTCAAAACATATATCAGGTTTACCGTTATCCATAACATACCCGAGTTCATACAGTAGTTTATCACCACAAATATACCCTTTACCACTTGTAGATGTACTGCTGAAACAATCAAGTGCATACAAAGTTGCAGCAACTTCGTTTATATTGTATTCGTTTTTTTCTCTGTCGTAATCAAACCCGTTGAACCAGGGGGCAAAGAAATTACTGTGGAATTGTCCTATTACATCGGCAGATAATGTTTTCCCGGCCTTTTCATTTACGAGCTGTTCCGATTTTTTTGCATATTCATAATAATCTATTTTATTATCGCCATTTTTGTCAAAAGTACATATTATATCTGCAGCTAACTGTTTATAATCCTTTTCAGGGAATCGAAAATATAGTGATGCACCATTCATTTTATCCGCATTAAAACTTCCATCTTCATTTGCACAAGCTACCATCTGCCAGAACCATTTATTAAAGAATTCGCCTCTTTCTTTGTTTCCTACAGGGTTTGCAGCCAAATCATATACATCATCAGCTAAAGTATCACTCGGGTTTGTTACATATTCAGTTTTTGCAGATTTTTCAAAGGTATCCTTTTCAACAGGCATCTGAGATGATGTCGAAGGAGCAAGCAACATTGCACTAATCAGCGCTGCCTTTCCTGTATTACTTTTGTAACTAACATTATTAGAATACGCATTAGCACTAATTCCGCTTACTTTCATACCTTCTCCTTTACCTCGTTTTTGTAACTTGTATTTTTGATTACTTTATATTTTCGTAATAGATTTCCTGAGCTTCTCTGAATTCAGGATCAGCTTCACCATGAAACATCATAAAATTAACTTCATCCATTAACTGTTGTCCGTCAATGTATGATTTTGGTTTTCTTCCGTCATAATCAGTTCCGCTCATTGCCATTAAACTTGCTGCAACTTCTTTTACATCAATTGTATTTTTGCTTTTCAATTTTTTATTAAAACTTTCGTTTATATCAAAACCGAAAAAAAGATCATCAAGGCTTCTGTAAAACTGTTTGCTCATATAAGTACCCTGATTACTGTTCAGAGGAATTGATGAATAAGACTTCGTCAAAAATTCGTCAAAATCAACCTTTTTATCATCATCTTGATCATAAGAAGCAACTATACTTTCTGCAAGATCCGTAAAAGATTCACCTTCTTTTAGCATAAAGTTTATCGGAGTACCGTTCAACTTTGAAGTATCAATCTGACCGTCATCATCAGTTGCTCTCATTATTTTATTTACCCAATTATTAAATTGGTTGCCTCTTGCTTTCGGATTCTTTATAGTATCAGATTTTCCGTAAACAAAAACATCATCATATATATCATTAACCTGACTTACATACTCTGTTTTTGGAGCAATTTCAAATGTGTCAGCCTTAACTTCCTGTGCCTGTGCAGACGGTGAACCTGCCATCATTGCAGAAACTATAGCAGCCTTTGCAAGCCCACTACCGTAACTTATATTAGAAACTCTGTTAATTTGCATATTTATCCCCCTATTAAATAATTATAATTGCATAAAAAACCGTGAATTAATTTTTTGCTAACATTTAATAAAAATTTACAAAACTTAATTTGTAACAATTTGTAACAATTTAAACTGTTTATAGCAAAAAAAATGCTTTATAAGCATTATAATAATTGAAAAGAAAAAGTGTAGGAGAAAATATGTCAATATCAGCAGTAAATAATATCGCTCAGACGAGTTTTACGGGCAAAATCAAAACCACTAAAAACGGTAATCAGTACGAAAAAACTAATTCTGCAAAGAAAGTCTTAACAGGGCTTGTAGCAGTTGGCTGGGTTGGGGCAAGCGCACTTTTAGGCAAAGGTCATGGTTTTAAGAACGGTTTCTTGCCGGCACTCGGTTTGTTAGGCATTGATGCTGTACCATCAATGGCAGGTGCGTTCTTAATGGGTGCTGTTATTGACGGTTTAAGAAATAAACATGCCAAAAAAAGCGCAGATAAAGTTGCAACATTAAATACTCAGGCATAATAAATTAAAAAAAGTTTTTTAAAATAAGCCCTTTGATAAAAAGGGCTTATTTTGTGCGTTCAAAAAATCCTGCCAGTTCCTTATGCGGAATTATTTTTGATATCGGTCTGCCGTGAGGACATGTCTCTGGGTTTTTACATCCTCTCCACCTTTTTATTATCTCCTGCATCTGAAACAGATTGAGTTTTGTATTTGCTTTTACCGCACTCTTACATGCCGAAGTTATTATAATTTTTTCTTCTATATCACTGTTCGGGGCTTCCGCATTATCAAGTATATCTGCCAAAACTTCTTTTAAATCCGTTTTGCTCAATAGCTGAGGAACACTCCTGAAAATAATCTCATTTTCGGATACAAATTCTATTTCAAAACCTATCTTATTAAATTTATCAAGATTTTCCTTTACTGTCTGAACATCAGTATCACTCAAAGGAATTACATCAGAGAGAAAAAGTAACTGTCTTGCATTTTGTTTTGAAGATTTTAGCTGTTCATAAATATATCTTTCGTCCGCAATATGCTGATCTACTATTTCCAAACCCTCAGGACGTTCTATCAAAATATAGGTCTTCGCATACTGACCTATAATTAATTCTTCATTTTCTTTGACATCTTCTACCAGTTTAATCTGTTCAGATATCACAGTTTTTTTATTATCCTGAGGTGAAAAATAATTTTGTGGAGCAAAATACTTTGGCTCATATTTATTATAAATATTATTATCTGTTTTTTCTTCCGATACAGGATAAATAAAATTATTACTTAAATTATTTATATCAGTTTCCTGTTCTGGCTCAGGTTCTTTAGACTTTGCCTGAAATTTATTTTCAAAATTATTACCGCTGTTAACTAAACCTGAACTGACTGCTGAATTTACAAAAGCAAAAATCTGATTTGTATTTTTATATCTTATTTCTCTCTTTGTAGGGTGAACATTTACATCAACAAAATCTGCAGGAACTTCGAGATTTAAAATTACAAACGGATATTTTCCGGTCAAAAATTTATATGCCATATCAATCGCTTTTTGAAGAACAGGACATTTGACTATTCTGGAATTTACATACAAGTAATAATCTTTTTTACTTGAACGAGTATAATCAGGAGTTGTAACAAAACCTGATATTCTTATATTACTTACATCATCAGTCTTATCTATCGGCTTAAGATACCTAATTATTTCAGAACCGAATAAGTCACTTATAACTGTTTTTAAATTCCCGTTACCTGTTGTTTTTATAACTGTCTTATCATTATTCTTTAAAGTGAATGAAATTTCAGGATGTGATATACAAAGAGATCTAACAATATCACTGATATAAGCAAACTCTGTCTTTGCACTTTTTAAAAACTTAAGTCTGACAGGAGTGTTATAAAACAGATTTTTTATATCCATAATTGTACCGATGGCACAACCTGTTTTTGAAGTTTCGACTTCTGAATTTTCACAAACCGCCTTTGTTCCGTAATCAAAGTCTTTTGTTCTTGAAGTACATGTAACATTTGCGACTGAAATAATACTTGCAAGAGCTTCCCCTCTGAAACCAAGCGTTAAGATATTTCCTAAATCTTCAGTAGTCTCAATCTTACTTGTGGCATGTTTTATAAACGCAACAGGAATATCTTCCGGGATAATCCCGCTTCCGTTATCTGCAACTCTTATATTTCTGCACTCATTGGAAACATCTATGCTTATTTTTGTCGCACCAGCATCAATTGAATTTTCAACAAGTTCCTTTACAACAGACGCAGGCCTCTCTATAACTTCCCCCGCTGCTATCTGATTTATTAAATTTTTTGATAGTTGTTTTATTTTCCCCATTGAATTTATACTTCATCATCGGAATCTTTAACATCAATGATATGACTATCCTGATTAATTTCACTCTGATATTTGGCAAATATCTTGTCATGCTCTCTTACAGCTTTTAATTCTCCCGCTACATCTTTCATCGTGTTTTGCAAATACTCAATATTATGCTTTTCAGATTCCGCATACCTTTGTTCCCACGCCTGTACTTCGGCAAGCTCTTTATCTGATAAATTAATATAATTCCTTATAAGATAGTATTCAGAAAAGACTTTGTCCTTTAATTCACTTTTTGTTATTGCTTCATCATAATTACCATTTTCCAAAAAACGTCTTATCTCATCAGAGATATTTAAAAGACGATCCGAATATAGTTTTAACTGATCAAACTGTGACATAATTTAGAAATTGTCTCCTTCGTTTTCTTCTTCATCATCAGATATATCAATTGTATTCATAGATGCAATCGCTTCATTTTTATCAGCTTCTTTTTCTTTTTGAGCTTCTTCATTTTTGGTAATTATAATAGCTTCTTTAAATGCATCTCTCAACGTAATCAAATGCTCTTTTACAGTTGAAACTTTTTCTTTGCTTCTTTCGGAATTTGCTTTTATAAGAATTTTTATCAGGCTGTTATAAAAATTATAAAGCATTGGGCCGACGGCTACACCATTATCCAAATCTATAGTGCGCATGAACTCTCTTAAAATACGTTCACAACCTATAATATTATTATAAATTTCACTTCCGTTGTTTTCATCAATAGCCATCTCAGCTTTTGTTAAAAACTGTATTGCCGCATCATATAACATTATTAATAATTTTTCTTTTGATGCCGTTTCTACATTACTTGCCTGATACTGTTTTAAGTATTTGTTGTACTGATTCAATTTTAAACCCTCTTATTCACAAATATTCCTGATGCTATATTCAACCTGCTGACCAATTGAGACAAATCTTTAGCCGAAATCGTTTCTATCAGCGCATCGGTTATCTTATCATATAACTCAACCGTGTCACTTTCAGGTACTATTTTAACATAAAAATTTTCATATTCGGAAGGATCATATTCTTTTAAATTTAAAGTATCTTCCTCTTCCGTATTTTCTGCAGGATTTTCTACATTTTCTTCATTTTCAGACTCACTGTTTTCACCCGCAGCTTGACGGCCTTTTTCTCTTTCTTCCTGATCTCTGATGACATTTCCGCCTGAAAGCTGATTTATGTTTTTAACTTCCTGATTTCCCTGCTGAACACTCTGTGCAGTCTGAGACGTAACATCTCTTGAATTGCCCTCCTGGACAATTCCTGTGCCTAACATTGATATCCCGTCCATTCCCATATATGTTCTCCAGTTGTTATCTTATTATATTATATGATATAATCTCTCAGGAATACAATATTTTAAAGAAGATTTTATGTTAAAGAAGAATATATATAATTACTTTATAGAAAAATTACTTTCATTCCCGATTAGCCTTAAACAAGTAGTATTTTCGACATTGTTTAATGACTTAAAAAAAGTCAT
>JAFRHR010000048.1 GCA_017433195.1 bacterium | reverse complement strand
GAGAGCTCCTTCAGCAGCTGAAATTGCAGCAGGCGTAGATAAAGATGCTCAAATCTCAATGATTCTTGAAACAGCTGATATTAAAGCAGGAACTGCTACAGCAGGAACTGTTGGTTTATCAGAAATAAAAGTATGGCAAGATTTAAACGGCGAACTTAACAACATCACTACTGCATATAACGCAGCAATTGGTGTCGGATATGAATATAACGAAACATTATATGGTTGGCAAACTGAAGGTACAGTAACCGTTAAAGATTACGTTAAAAACGTAGACAAAAAAGGAAGATCTATTGCTGATGTAAGAATTAACAATAGTTGGACTACTTTAGATGGTTTAACATATGCTCCTACTATGAAAGGTAAGGATACATACAAAGGTACAAGATTAATGGAAGAAGTAACTTCAACAGAAGCTGATGAAAAATATGATCTTGGTACCGGTTGGGATGAAATCAGATTTGAAGGTTCATTCGGAAAAGATACAGCTACATTAAATGCTGATGAACTTTTGAACTTACAATTCAATTATGTAGATGCACTTGGTACAGCATCATTGAATGATATATTAGAATACAGCGTTAAAGGTTCTGAATTTACAGTTTCAACTGCTGTTGATTACACTGTAACTGCTAAGTTAACAGCAGGTACTTATGACGGAATCGAATACAAAGCAGGTAATTACTACTTCGAATTGAGACCGATTACAGTTGGTGCATTAGAAGGTGAAACAGCTTGGATTTGTACAGGTTCTGATGTAGAAGGTCAGAAAGTTTGGAGAGCTCCTTCAGCAGCTGAAATCGCAGCAGGAATCCCTGAAGATGCTCAAATCTCAATGATTCTTGAATCAGCTGACCTCGCAGCAGGTTCTGCTACAGCAGGAACTGTTGGTTTATCAGAAATAAAAGTATGGCAAACAATAAACAACGGTGATGCTACTGATATCACTGCTGCTTACAATGCATTTGTTGGCGATAAATATGACCTTAATGAAATATTGATAGAAAATCAATTATCAGGTTCAGTTTCTGTTAAGAACTACTCTAAAGGCGAATTATTCGTTAACAATGCTCTTGTTCAATACAGCATCGAAGGTGTAAACGGCAAATTTGTCGGTACTGATATAGATGATTTAGCAGTATCAACAGTTGCAGATGAATCATTCGATCTTAAGAAATCATCTCTTTGGGGTCATGATACAGCTAAGTTTAATGCTAACTTCGGTAATGATACAGTTAAGGTAAATAAAGAAGAAAATATTGACTTGAGTTTCGGTAACGGTACTGCTACTTATACTTATGAAGTATCAGGAAAAGACCTCTTGTTCAAGGCAAATGATACAGTAACATTAAAGGCTACTGTTTCAGAAGGCGCAAAAGTAGACGGTTATGATGTTGCTGCAGGTGAATATACATTGGAATTAGTTAAGAGCGGTTCAGTTGGTGCTCAACCTAACAAATATATGTTCCAGTTAACACCAAACTACAACGGTGCTGAAGCTGCTGAAAAACATTATGTATATATCTACTTAGATGAAACAGATTTCAACACTACAGCTGGTCATGCTACAAGCATAAAAGATCAAGCATTCCCTGTTACTGCAACTACAAACATGACGTTAACTAATCTTCAGTTAGTTCATACATACTCTGACGGTACATCTGATACAGGTGCTGTTGCAGCTGATGAATACTATCAGGGTCTTGTTACTGCAAAAGGTTTGGGCGGTGACGCATTCACATATGCTGAAGAAGTTTATAACTCACAGGCAGTTGGTACTGTTTTAGTTAAAGATTATGCAGCTAAAGATACAGGTGCAACACTCTTAGTTAATAATGCAGCATTTAACTTCGTTATTAACCAGGGCGTAGACAATGTAGAAAAAGGTAAACTGAACGGTTCTGTTGCAAACGATAACATCAACGTTGCAGCATATGATTCACCGGACGGAGTTAAAGGTGTAACTATTAACTCAGGTTCAGGTAACGATAACATTGCAGGTTCTGATTACAACGATGCTGTTACAGCTAAATCACTTGCTGGTCAAAGAGCTACCGTTGCTGAAAATTCAGGTGAAAATAAAATCACAACCGATAAAGGTGATGATATTATCAACATCGGTGCAGGTGTTACATCTAACACTATTAAAACAGGTGAAGGTGCTGATACAGTTAATATCGCAGCAGGTTCACTCGGTGTTAACAAGATTACAGGCGGTAAGGGTGTTGTAACAAATGCTGCTCACGAGGTTGCTCTTAACGCATTAACCTTTGGCCCCGGCTTGACTCCTATCGGTGTTGTTGATGGTGATGGCGGTCTCCTTGTTGACTATATGGGTGTAAATCAATACAACCTCAACGGTGGTATTAATACTCTTACATCAAAGAGTGTCGCTTCTAAGTATGATAAGACAGGCGCTCTTGTTGCAGGTACTGCTGATTATGTAGTTGTTGGTGGTGATAGCTCTAACAAGATTACAACAGGCGCAGGTAATGACTTCGTTCAAGTTCTTGCAGCTGCAGCAAACAGCGTTAACAATATCAAAACAGGCGCAGGTGATGATTCACTTTGGTTAAATGGCGGTATAAATACTGTTGATTCAGGCGCAGGTGATGATTTATTCATTATTAACAATGGTAAGAATAACATCAAATCAGGCGCAGGTAATGATACATTCACTATTACCGCTGGTACAAACAGAATCGATGCAGGCGCAGGTGATGACGTATTTACCGTAACCGGTGGTTCTTCATCTATCAGCGGCGGTGCAGGTGATGATATTTATGATGCAAGAGGTCTTAATATGGCTGCTAATTACCTCGGTATCAATGATACAAAGGGTGATAATGAGATCATGATCTCTAATAAAGCAAACATCTTCTTTGATGTTGCAATTAAAACTGATAAGAACGGTGCTTTAAAATCAGTAGCAACAGGCAACCAAATCTTGTTCACAAATGCAGGTGCATTTACAGGATTCAATGGCGGTACTAACGGTGTTCAGGTTGAAGTCGGCAAAAACGGCATGGATCAGATAACTGTTGGTTTAACAAAATACAGCCTTGATGTTTCTGATATTACTGAAGCTGTTGCAGGTTGGTTGGCAGCAGGCGGTAAATATGCTTCAGCAGCTGAAGTATTTGAACAAAATAACGCAGCTGACGTTGCAGCATTAACTGCATTGTATGTAGGTAACAGCGCTGATTGTTATCAATAATAAGTTCTTTACAACATATTGTTGAAAGATATATTAAAAGGGGTTAATCTTTTGATTAACCCCTTTTCTTATTTAGCATGATTTATTGGTTAAATACCATACGGGCTTATAAGACCCTGAAACAAGTTCAGGGTGACAAAAACTAAAGTTTAACCTGTAAACTGTAATTGTTCCCATTTCCCGTTAGGCGAGGGGGAAGATTGATACCCACCCCAACCCTCCCTAAAAAGGGAGGGAGGTAATCTTCCTCCCCTAATGAGGGGAGGTTAGGTGGGGTGCTATTGTTTGAGATTAAAGTTTTGCAGGGATGGATTTTAGTCCGCCAAAATAAAAAGGCAGGATTGTCCCCTCACCCCTACCCCTCTCCTGATAGGAGAGGGAATATTAACTAATTATTACCAATGCTCACCCTCGGCAGACTATGTTGCTTTGCAACACCCGCTACCGCACCCTCTGTCTTGACCTGCTTACGATAAACGGATACGCTACTGCTTTTTCAAACCCCGAGTCTAAAACCTTTTTAAAAGGCACTGCATCGCTTACAGCACCGTCTAAATACATATTTCCGTCTATTTCAACAGGTCTTGATACAAAAGGCATTGAACCCGATGCTCTGAAGTATTCCATATCCTTTTCGGCATCGTCAATTTTTATATATTCAGGCTCTCCTGTCTGTAAATTCGTTACAACCGCATAAAAATCAACAGGGTTGTTTTTGTATGTTTCAAAATCAAGTTTATCAAGTTCATAAACAACGTCGGCTTTTATATTATTTTCCATAAAAACATTAAGAACGCCTGCCGAATACAGACCTCTCATTGCTCCGCCTTATAAAACCAATTCGGTTTTATGTTCCATATAAAATTATTCCTTATTTACTGTCTAAAATCCGGTTTATTCCGTCATATAATTTCTGTATATCTTTTGAAATAGTATAAGACGGGCAGCGTCTCATTTTATTTCCTTGATTATATTCAAATATAACACTGTTTAATTCCTGTATCGGTTTAATAAATGTTCTTTTTATTTTGGATAAAAGAGTAAGTCCTATAATCCATATAAAAATTGACGGGAATAAAATTATCCAAATACCGACACTTTTTATCCTTTCTGCCTTCGCTCCTGCACTTTCCATTGCTAATATATTTATTTTTGACAATTCCGATATTTTATCAACCGTTTTTTCCTCATAAATTTTGTTGCCTTTAAAGGCAGGAAGATAATCGTAAGTAATCTCATCAAGTATTTCCTGTTCTCCCTTTTCGGTTATATTATTTTTTGCCTTTTTCAGATATTCTTCAAACCTTGGCAAATCTTTTTTTAAAGAAATGCTTGATAACATCTGTTCTGCATAATAAAGTGACTTTGTATTGCAGTTATTTAAGGTGTTTACAAAAGGCTCAAGCCTCTGAAATCCGCTGATACCTGCAATAGTAATTATGGTTGAACATATTAAAATAATAATAAAATATGAATATATTTTTTGCGAAAAATTCATTATCAGCGCTCCTCTATCATTTTTTGAAGTTCTTCCTGATTTCCTGAAATCAAAATTTTATTTTCTGTTTCATTAAAAATTATCTTTAGATTGTCGGGCAATTTAATCTCCATTGTATCTCTATCAAATGCGTAAGATTGCATAGGTATTTCCAGTAAATTAAGTTCATCAGAATCGTTTTCCCAGAACATACTTTTCATTAAAATTCTGTTTGCAAATTTCTTTCCGTATTCGTATTCGGGATTTATAACTTTCTTAGCACCAATAGCTTTCAGTATTCTGGCATGAATGGCTTCTGATGCTCTTGCAATAATGTTTTCACATCCCATCTGTTTTAGTAATGCAACAGCCAAAATAGACGGTTCTTTTGTCCCAATTGAACAAATAATTAAATCTCTGTCCCTTGGAGATAATTTTGATAACGATATCTCATCAATTCCGCTGATACAAATTGCATCAGTCGCAAAATTAGCCGCTTCATTTACAAGTTTTTGTTCCGTATCAACTGCAATAACTTCAAATCCTTTTTCACATAAAGCACGGACAAGCGACATTCCGAATTGTCCGAGACCTATTACCAAAATTTGTTCATTAATATTTGACATAAATATTTTCTCCTATGTTAGTGATATTTTTGCTGACGGATAACTTAAATACATCTCTTTTTTATTTGAATTCAAATAATAAATAATCATGGCAGGCAAAACTCTGCCTAAAAACATTGTCATTATAATAACAAGTTTTCCGAATGTATCTAAATGCGGTGTTATACCCATTGAAAGTCCAACCGTTCCCATAGCTGAAACTGCTTCAAATGCAAGTTTAACATGCGCAGGGCTTTGTGTTGTTGCAAGTATTATTATTGAAGTACCCAAAACCAACAGATAAACAATAATTAAACTAATTGCTTTATAAATTGTTTCATAAGAAATTTCCCTGTTTCTGACAACATTCTTTTTTCCTGAAAAAAGATTATAACACGTAATAAAAAGTACAGCAAAAGTTGTTGTCTTTACTCCGCCTGCCGTACCTCCGGGAGAGCCTCCGATAATCATAAGACCTATTAAAGTCATATAACTTCCGCAATGAAGACTGCTTAAATCAACTGAACTGAACCCTGCTGTTCTTGCCGATACCGAATTGAAAAATGAATTTAAAACTTTATGAGCAAAATGTAAATCGACTAATGCACCATTGTATTCAGAAATTAAAAATCCTGCAGTACCTATAACTAATAAAGTAATCGTAGTTATAAATACAATTTTTGCAACAGGAGGCAGCTTTTCTCCTTTTAAAAATTTCGGTAAAGTTATTGCTATAACAGGTGCAATTCCTCCGAAAATAATCAAAAATGATACAGTTAAAATAATTATAAAATCAGTATTATAAGGAATTAAATTATCCGAAAATAAAGCAAAACCAGCATTACAAAATGCAGATACCGCAAGGAAAATACTATGTCGGAACCCGAATATCCAGTCTTTCTGAAGATATGAAAATCTTAAAAATAAAATAAAAAAGCCGATAAATTCAAGCAAAAATGTGTATTTAAAAATTAAGTATAATGAATCTTTAATTTCTTCCTTACTCTCCGCTTCAAACATGCTTTTTGCGGTTTTTTCATAAGTAACGGACATTTTTTTGCCCAAAATAAGAAAAATTATTGATGAAATACTCATTATTCCAAGTCCGCCAACCTGAATTAAAAGCATTAAAATGAATTGTCCCAAAATAGTAAGCTCCGTACTTATATCACTGACCGAAAGTCCCGTAACACATACACCGCTTACAGATGTGAATAATGCATCAATAAAAGACATCTTTCCTGAAAACGGAAAATACAGCAAAATGCCTCCCAATAAACAAAGCATTAAAAATGTCGCAGGTAAAATACGAACAGGTGATTTTACCGCCTCAGCATAAACAACATCTACAAATAATCCAGATATTTTTTTTGCAATCTTTTCCATATAAATATTTTATCATAGAATTAAAAGCATTGACGGAACATTATAAATAATAAGTAACAGATAAATTAAAGTCTGCTATATAGCTTTTAAATATGTTAAGGATGTAGTATAATAAATTTATTCTTTAACACAGAGGAATATTTATGAAAATAAATTCGATTAGTGCAAATTTTTCTGTTAAAAGCTATGGTCAAAATAAATTAACACCAAAAAAAGTTACTGTGCCTATGCCTTGTGACAGCGTTTCTTTTACGGGAAAAAATGATAATCCTAAAAAAGTTATTATCTTGCTCGGTGCTCCAAACAGCGGAAAAGGGACTTATGCAAGACAAATTTCCGAAAACTTGGGTATTCCTCAAATCAGTACCGGTAACATTTTAAGAAAAGAAGTAAAAGACGGAACGGATTTAGGTTTACAGGCTAAATCCTATATGGAAAGCGGCGGACTCGTTCCCGATGAACTTATTATGCAGATATTTAAAAAACGTATCTCCGAAAAAGATTGTGCCAACGGCTTTGTTCTCGATGGATTTCCAAGAACTTTAAATCAGGCAAGACAGCTCGATAATATATTATCTGAAGACAAAAATACAGTTACCCAAATTGTCAATCTTGATGTTGAAAAATCTATACTGTATTATCGCTCAGCAGCCCGATATACCTGCGAAGATTGTTCAAGAACCTATTCAATAAAAGAAAATTATAACCCCGAAACAGCAAAATGTGATTGCGGGGGCAGATTAGTAAAAAGGGCTGACGATACCCCCGAAGTTTTGTCAAAAAGGCTTGAAAATTACGACAAACAAACTAAACCGCTTATTGATTATTACGGAGACCGAGTTTCAAATATAACTGTCCAAAGTAAAGATACTCCCGCAGGAGAAATCATTGATACTATAATGGACAAAATCGGCTAATAATAAACAGTTTAATATGCGTATAATTCAAGGCGTTGCATATTAAAATCAACAGGCTTATCTATTGCTGGTTTCCCGGGGGCTTCATAAACATATTCAATATTAGTCTTTTTAAAACCTGTTCTTTCCAATAATTTATCTACTACATAAGCATAATCGTATTCGCCTATTACAAGTGTTGACGAAGGTTTCATGTTTTGTGCAAGGAAAAATGCAAGTTCAGATGCTTTTTTGCCCTCAAGGTACGGCCAGAAATTTCTGCAAAACAGTATTGTATTTTCTTTGCTAATCAAATCTTTATCATCAAAAATATTCGCTTGTTTAAATTCAATATTCTTTCCTAAATCTGTTTTACATGTCATTAAATACTCATTACTTACATCAATGCCGTTCCCTCTCGGTCTTTTTTTAATTTCGAAATTATCTTTTAAAACTTTTCCGCACTGTATTTGTGCATCAATATATTCATCTCCGCATATTTCCATAGCACCTTTCTTTGCAAATTCAATTGCGTTTTTATCTAAATCTCTTGCTTTAATCGGCATAAATTTTTTGAAATTTTCGCCCTGAGTTTTCATAAGCATCATCATCAGAGACCACGATTCATAACCCGCAGAACAGGCATGATTTACAACATTAACCTCTTTTGCACCACCGTATTTTTCATTAACATAATCCATAAAACCGTTCCATGCCAAATCATTTCTCAATAATTCGGTATGGTTTCTGTATGCAAGTTTTCCGTCTCTAAAAACCTTATCATTGTATGATGAAAAACTTGGATTTGTTTTTTTAATCACCGGTTTTTTGTATGTATAAAAATTTATGGGGCATATGTTCATACTTGTTTAAAACAAGTAAAAAAATTTTTTGCTACCAAAGATGATTAAGACGTTAGACTAATTTTCAAAAAGTACGCTTGAAAGGTATCTTTCTCCGGTATCCGGTAACAAAGCTACAACTGTTTTGTCAGGATTTTCATTTGCAAGATTTATTGCTGCATAAAGGCTTGCGCCTGATGAAATTCCTATAAACATTCCCTCCTGTTTTGCGGCTTTTCTTGCCGTTTCAACCGCATCTTCATTACTTACCGTTATAATTCTGTCAACTGCGTTTCTGTCAAACGTATCAGGTACAAATCCCGCACCTATTCCCTGAATTTTGTGTGCACCTGCCTGACCGCCCGATAAAACAGGGCTTGATGCAGGTTCAACTGCGACAATGGTAACATTAGGATTTTGTTCTTTTAAATACTTCCCTACCCCCGAAACAGTACCGCCTGTGCCTACTCCCGCAACAAAGATATCAATTTTTCCCTCAGTATCTTTCCAAATCTCTCTTGCGGTTGTATTGTAGTGTTTTTTAGGGTTTGCAGGGTTTTTGAACTGTTGTGGAATAAAAGAATCAGGTATTTGTTTCTGTAATTCCTGAGCCTTTTCAATTGCTCCTGTCATACCCTTTGCGCCGTCTGTCAAAACAAGTTCAGCGCCGTAAGCCTGCAATAATTTTCTTCTTTCAATACTCATTGTTTCCGGCATGGTTAAAATGATTTTATAACCCTTAATTGCACTTATAAATGCAAGTCCTATTCCTGTATTTCCGCTTGTAGGTTCAATAATTGTAGTATTTTTATTTATAAGTCCTTTTTCTTCCGCATCTTCTATCATTCCGAGTGCAACTCTGTCCTTAACCGAGCCTGCGGGATTGAAAAACTCAACTTTTGCATATAAATTCTTACTGTCTGATAATTTATTTACTCTTACTATTGGTGTATTCCCGATAGCCTGTATCAAATTTTCATATTTAGCCATTATATTCTCTCCTTATTTATTCTTATTATGATATGTACAAAAGAAAATTACAAATCAATTTTAAAAATGGCGAAATGTCAGCAAACTGCAAAAGTTGTACAGGTAATTGCTGCTGTAAAACAACTTAATTATTGCCGGATATTGAAACTGTTTTCTTTTTAAATTACATTTATATTATTGGTTTTATTACGTATCTGAAAAATTTATTAAATAAGGGAGAATAAAATATGGCAAAAGTTTTGTTAATTAACGGTTCACCAAAATCTGAAGGTTGTACTTATACTGCATTGAATGAAATGGCTAAAATTTTTAAATCTGAAGGGCTTGAAGCAGAAATTATCCATATCGGAAACAAAGAAATAAGAGGTTGCGCAGCCTGTGGTTATTGCAAGAAAAACGGCAAATGTGTTTTTGATGACATAGTAAACGAAACAGCCAAAAAATTTGAAGATGCAGACGGCCTTGTTGTAGGAAGCCCCGTTTACTACGCTTCTCCTAACGGAACTTTGATATCTTTCCTTGACAGATTATTCTATTCTGCAACTTTTTCAAAGCATATGAAAGTCGGAGCATCTGTCGTAAATTGCAGACGCGGTGGAAATACAGCATCTTTTGATGTTTTGAATAAGTATTTTCAAATCAGCGGTATGCCGGTTGCTCCAAGTACATACTGGAACATGACTCACGGTTTCACACCTGAAGACGTTCAAAAAGACAAAGAAGGCTTACAGACAATGAGAAATCTTGCAAGAAATATGGCATTTATGATAAAAGCCATTAAAGATGCCAAAGAAAAATACGGATTACCGGAAGTTGAGCGTGTTTCAATGACAAGTTTTCCTGACGGAAAATAAATTTGGAAAATTAATGTAAAATATTGTCATACTGAGCCTTGGCGAAGTATCTCGTTGCCGTGTTCAAAGAGATTCTTCATCATTTCAGAACTCAGAATGACTAAATTCCTCAATTAGGCATTTGCGTGAAGAAAATAATCCTGTGCAGTGTGTGCATTGTAAAATCCAAGCAATGCTGCTACGTCTGTGTCACTTCCTTTATCAAATACTGCATCTGTTGAGGTGAAACCTTTTGCTCCGAGCCAATTTGCAATACTTTGTGCAACTGCATCAACGTAAAGTCTATATGTGTTGCCTCCTACGTTTATCTTAGACATATTTGCAAGTCCGATAATATCAACACCTGTTGTGTATTTTCCGTTTTCATCAAGGGTTGTCATTGTAATATTTTTACCTAAAGTATAAATATAATTCCCCACATCATCCAGTTTGGGTTTTTTGGCAATATTTACACTGAATAATACATTTTTATTTAATATATCATTATTGAAGATGTATGAATTTGCTCCGGCATAATCGGATATTGAAACAAGAACGTTATTATAATTTACTATTGCAGATAAATCATATGTATCATTACCTTTGGAATCTACAAAAGAGGCTTTTCCGTTTGTGACATAAAGGTCATCACCTGAACCGCCGATTACGGAATTATTTCCTCCGTTTAACAAAAATGTATCATTCCCTGAACCTGAAGTAATATAGTTAATTCCGTTATTTACAGTAAAATGATTTCTGCCGTTTCCGGATTTTATTATATTATTTCCGGCATCTATAACAAATTTATTGTTGCCGTTTCCTGAATTTATGGTGTTATAACCTCCGTCAACCTCTTCTCCTACCGGATTTTCATTATATATGTAAAATTCATCATTTCCTGCACCTGAATTTATTGTATTATTTCCTCCGTAAATATAAAAGGCATCATAATTTTTACCGGAGGTAAGAGTATTTATTCCGTTTGTAATCGTAAAGGAATTATTACCGTTTCCGACATTTATGGTATTGTATCCGGCATTGATTTTTACTGTATCATAACCATTTCCGCAGGATACTTTATTAATGCCTAAATCATCAACTAAAACATTATTATCTCCGGCTCCTAAATTTGCATTATTGTTTCCGTAATAAAGATTAAGGGTATCGTTGTTTCTTCCTGCCGTAATTTTGTTTGTTCCCATGCTTTTTACATTAATGGTGTTGTCTCCTAATCCTGCGTCAACTGTATTAATTGAATATCCTGTTAATGTAATAGTATCTGCTCCGCTTCCTGTTGTTATTTTGTTTTTTCCTGCAACTTCTTTTACTACATTATTTCCTGCTCCGGAAATAATAGTATCATTGTAGTTTGTTCCGAGTATATGGTCATTTCCGGAATAAGTATTTATTGTCAAACCTTTATTAAATGATGCAATATAATCGGAAGCAATAACACGATCATCTCCTATTGTTCCAATAATTTTACCATTTACAGCATCTGATGCTCTGTAAGTTTTTCCCCAGAAAGCATTATCCTGAATAGAGATTGGTTCAGCGCTTCCGTATGCATAAAGTACATCGATTACATTGTCTCTTAAAAATCCGTCTTCATCATAAAAATCAGTTATTGTTAATGAGTCATGATCATATCCTATGACCAGAGATGTATCAACTTTTGTGAAAGTTAAATCATTCTTTGTTACATTACTAAAAACTATAGTATCATTTATGTTCGAATTGTATAGAATATCATGTCCGTCACCGCTGCTGAAAACAAAAGTATCATCACCTGCACCTGCGACAAGTTTATCATTGCCTGTGTTACCTTCGACTGTTAGGGGGTTATTTTCTGTAGAGTTACTGATAATAATATCATTTCCTGCTCCGCCTGAAATTTTTTCTGACGTTTCGGTTGATACTATATATTCATTATAATTCGTTCCTGTATATGTTGCGGTAGTTGGAGTTACATGTATTTCGGTATCTTTTAAAATACTGTAGGTTTGATAAATTCCTTCATCGTTTAATGCCGTAACAGTTTCTATATGGGAAACTGTATTAAAGTAATTTGTGTATGTAACTAATTCGACATCTCCTGAAATAGTTGAAATAGTTAAATCGTTACCATTTCTTGTGAAATTTAAATTATTAAAGTATTTGCTGGTGAAAAAGGCTTTCTTAATATTGGCTTCATCAGCGATAGAATGCGGAAGTTCAACTTCTGATGTATAAACTGTATCTAAAACGTTATTTCTTATTGTTCCGTCCGGATTAAAGAAATTATTAACCGTTACAGATGAATCTCCGTAGGTTATGTGAAGATTATTATCACAGTTGGTAAAAGTTAATTCATTCCATGCAACATCAATAAATCTGATTATATCAGAACTCCCATATTCAAGGATTCCGTCATTTCCGTCATTTTTTCTGAAAACATATGTATCAACACCTATTCCGCCAATAAATGTATCAGTGCCCTGCCCGCTGTAATATATATCATTTCCTGCGTCTCCCTGAAAAATTTGCGAGAAATTTCCGGATTTACTTATAAAAGTATCATTTCCTGCTCCACCTGACAAAACAATTGCTGCATCTGCCGATATAATTTCGTTATAATCCATTCCGTAGAACCATTGGGTTGTCGCACTTATATTAATTTTAATTTCATTGTTAAATGTATAAGTTTGCAGTTCTCCGTTATTGTCATATGCTCTGACACCGTCATTTATGTGTGGGGACGGGATTGTCTGAGTGTTGAAAAAATCAGGATAGGTTCTTGTTACAAAACCGGGATCAACATTATCCTTAATAATTAAATTATAGCCGCTTCGTGAAAAAATTAAATTTTCAAATTTGACGTTAAAAGTTTCTAATATTGTCATAACAAGCTCCTATATCTTAAAAAAATACTATTTCCTTATAAATTATTAATCAGTTCATAAGCAGTAATTTATTTATAACTAATCCGATAACAAAATTGTTAACCGAAATTTTTATACATTGCACAACTTAATTCTTATTTATTAATAATGTTACAATATTTGTCAACTTTATTCAAGGCATTTTGGCCCGAATATATCCTCTATTCTGATGATTTTAAAGGTCGCAAAATTTTTTTTGCGACCTTTTTTATAATATTGAGGACAAATTGGTTACATTAAATTCATCGAGCAATAGTCCTTGCAAGCGCAATATTGACAGTTGGCTTCATTATTAGGTTTGAATTTATGTTCTTTTATATCATTTACGGCCTGTTTGAATTTTTCAACGGCATCTGCGATTTCCTGCTCCGTATATTCAATTCCGTTATTTGTTTTTTCAAAATCTTCGGGGTAAATGAATTTAGTTAATGATACTTTGTTGCCGGTTTTCTTTTCGTAAAAGTATTTGTACCACGCCATTTGGTTATAATAATCTTCATGATCCCCGCCGATTTTTATCTGGGAGTTTTTGTTTTTGTTGGTCTTATAATCGTAAATCGTATAAGTTCCGTCATTGTTTTTATCAATTCGGTCAATAATACCATTAAATTTTGTCCCGTCTTCCATAGTATATTCAAACTTGTATTCCGTCTCGTAAAGGTTTGTCGGTGTTGTATTTGTTATCTGTGCATAGTATTCGCCAAGGGACTTAGTTCCTCTGCCATCAAAAATATCTCTGTATTGGGAAGATTCAAAAGGCAATTTTTCAAGTTCTTCCTTAAACCATGCAATAAACTGAGATTTTTCAGGCACTGTCTTATTATCCCTTATGAAATTTATCGCATTTTCACAAGCCTTATGCACAGCTATTCCGTAGCTGCCGTAGTTATTATTTTCGTCTTTTGTTGTAAGTTCCAAAACTTTTTCATATAAGTATTGTCTCGGACAGTTAAGATACTTATTTATTGCCGAAGCGGAATATCCTCTGTCATTGAGTTTTAAGTCAATAAAATCGTTAAACTCTTTTATATAATCGTATTCAGCTTTTATTAAAAGATTACCTGCCTGTTCCCAGTAGGTAACTTCATTGTACTCAACGGGTTGCGGTTCTTTTTCAAACATATCCTGAATTTCAGCTATAAACTTAGTCGGTTTCTTTTCTTTTCCGTTAATCCTTTCAGGATAAGACAATCTCAGAGTATGTTTTGCTCTTGTCATTGCAACGTACATAAGTTTTCTCAAATCAGACGGCTTAACTTTGTTTTTTAAGTCGTCTTCGTTTTTATACTCAGATTTTGGTAAAGGAATTTCCGGTTTTAAAGATTTTGTACTGCTTTCCCACTTTGTGTTAATAAGTGTCGGCATATATACGTATTCAAATTCTCTGCCCTTTGAACTGTGATAAGTGCAAAGCTGTACCGCATTCATACTTACGGGGACTTTTTCAGTTGTAAGCTGCTCTTCATCAGAAATCAAGGCTTCAAGATAATCACAGAATCCTTCAAGGAAATTGCTTTTGTGTATTTCCGAAAATCCTGCCGCTTCATCAAGGAAGGTTTTTAACCCTGCGATATTTTCAGTTCTGTTTATGTCAGTGGTTAAATAATAATCAAAAATTCCGGTTGTTCTGCCTATTTCAAGTATTGTATTCTTGAGAGTTTCTTTCATCTTGTATTCGGTCAGGTAATCATAATTTTTTAGGAATTTATCAAAATCCTCTCTGCCTTTATCTGATAATCCGGTTAATTCTTCTTTTCTCAAAACATCAATGAAAGTCTTACCCTTTGAAATTGCATTATACAAAACCTGATAATCTTTAGGGTCAATACTGAACGGAGGTGCGGTCAAAAGCTGGAATATTCTGAACGAATTAAGCTCAGGATTGACCAAAAACTGAATATAAAAATAAAGTGCATTTACGGCGGAAATTCTGAAAATGTCTTTTCCGTCTTTCAGTTCGTACGGAATATTCCGTTGTTTGAAAAGTTCGGAAAAAGACTGTGCTTCCGCATTTGAACGAGTTAAAATTGCAATCTGTGAATAAAGTTTTTCTCCGGTTTCCTTATCTCTCGGACATTCATCAGAATTTATAATTTCTTCGATTTCGTTTACGATGTTAGTATATTCCTGCATGTCATCCCGATATTTTAAAAATCTGACCGCCCTGCTCTTTGCAAGAACTTCTTCATTTTTTGCAATTAAGTTCTTATTTATAGGGTTTCCGTCTATATCTTTGATGCTCTTTGTATTCATTAAACTTAAAGGATCCTCCGCAATAACCGCCCTTGCGACATCAAGGATTTTTTGCGTGGAACGCATATTATCAGTTAAACAAATAACCTTAGTATCTTTAAACTCCTGTAAAAAATTTGATATTGTTTCGAGGTTTGCTCCCTGAAAACGGTATATAATCTGGTCATCATCCCCTACAACAAAAATGTTTTCCGTTTCAAGCGCATGTGCCAGTGCAAATACAATTGCATTCTGTGACTTATTTGTGTCCTGATATTCGTCAACCATTATGTATTCGTATTTGTTTGCAATCTTATTTAAAAATCCCGGCTCTTTTTCAAATTTGGTAAGAACAATGTTAATCATGTCGTTGAAGTCAAGATACTTTTCTTTTTCCATTTTTTTCTGATAAAGTTCGTAGAAATCCCATAGTTCTTTTGCTTTGTTTATTTTCTTTTCTGTTTTTTCAAGGTTATCCGTTATATATTGCGGTACTTTTTTGCCGGCTTTGATTTTTTCATCAATATCACGTAAAATATCCAGTTTTCCGGCTTCCCAGTCATGATTATCACGTATATTAATAAAATATTGTTCTTTTGTTATACGGTTTTGTTTTATGGCTGCTATCATTGTTCTTATCTTGTTTATGAAAAAATAAGGATCGTTGTTATCCGTTCTGAAATAAACAGATTTTATTTCGTCAATGCAATCTTTTATAAATGATCTTGAAACGGAATCGGGTATAACCCTGTAACTTGAAGGCAATTCAAATTCATCCTGATATTCGTCAATTACCGAGCAACAAAAACCGTGATATGTAAAAATTTGTACTCCGCAGGCAACAATGTGTAATTCGTCTTCGATACGCTTTTTCATTTCGTTTGCCGCAGCATCCGTAAATGTAAGACATAATATCTTTTCAGGATCCACCCCTTTTGAAAGCATATTCTTTATACGCTCAATTACTGTATAAGTTTTTCCCGTTCCCGGTCCTGCAAGTACAAGATATTTACCGTGAATATTATCGATACACTGTTGTTGTTTCGCATTTGGTGTTTTTTTAGTTTCTGTTGCTGTTGCCATAAAAATTCCCCTTTTATTTTCTTCCACAATAACATCTTATACTGCAAGTGTGTCAAATTCGGACATTATTATCAAAAATGCTTTAAAATTTTATTTTCATACTCCTTATACGCAAATAAACACTGATATTTTGTCCGCATAAATATATTATCAAAACGGTTCGGGTTTTTCAATTTATTCCATGTTTCAAACTTTAGTTGTAGCTAAAATGTGATTTTTATACATCAAATTGTCGATTTTTTATAAATGATATGTGCTATCCTTGTGGAGTAAAACTTTAAGAAAGGATGATTTTAATGAATATTCTAAAAATAGGCGGGATTGGAAAGACCAATACAAACAATGTAAATAACGGTGTTTCTACTAATCCGTTTGCAGGTACAAATTTCAGAGGAAACGTCTTACCGTTTGGTGACGTTTTTGTCGGCGCAACAAAAAAAGTTGGCTTAGGTGAAAAAATTCAAAACAAAATGAAAATGATTTCAGGTTCTGTTTTAGGCAATGTTTCCGGTTTAGGAAAACGAGTTTACGAACCTGTTAAAAGTTTTGCAGGCAGAATAAGAGAAGATTTATCATTAGCATGGGGTAAAACTGTCGGCAAAACTCTGGAAATAAAAGATATAATTGCAGAAAAGGCTAATGTACTATTTAAGGGCAAAGACTATGTGGCGGAAAATACTCCTGTTCCGGAATTAAGAAAAATGTTTGAACAGGAACTCGAAAACATGGGAGGATTATCCGTATGATTAGCAATAAATTAATGAACATAATAAACGTACTCGAAAAAAGTGAGGATACTGAATCAATTAAAGTCCTCAAAGATTTGGGAACAGAATCTCCCAATAACGAGGTAAGAGAATACACAGCTAAAGCTCTTGTAAATAAAAATACCCATGAATCACTTGAAATTGTTCTTATGAATGACGGCAAAGGTCTGAACGATTTAAGTCCGGTTGTCGCTATGGGTACTATTAACGCAATTCTCGATTTGGAAGATAAAACCGAAGTCATGAAAATTCTTGACGATACAATTAAATTAAATTCAATTGAAAAAATCAGGGATAATGCAAAAGCCCTGAAAGAATTAATTTTATTATAGTTTTCAGCATTTAAATATACAGAAAAAGTTACGTGTCAAAACACGTAACTTTTTTTATGCTGAAAAAATGTTGACTATTTAAAAATCATCATTAAATAAGAAATTGGTCGAAGGGTTTCTCATTTAAACAGAGGATTTTTAACTAACACAGTAATGAATTTCAAGAAAAAGCCGACAGAATATTTAAATAATTATAAAAAAGGAAGCAGCATTATGAAAATTAACGGTGGTGTAAGATATTGCGAAATGGGCATGAAGTCCTCAATTCGTGCAATGCATCTGCAAAGCGAATTGCTCGGTATCACTAACGAAAACATTGAAGGTTTTGATAAAGTAGGCTATCAGAGAATCGAACCTATTGTTTCATCCTTCAGCGAATTTATCGGTATCCACGGCTTATCAAAAACCGTTGACGATAAAGTCGGTCGTATTATGTCATCAGGCAAGCCTTTGGATTTGGCAATTGCTTCAAAAGGTTATTTCCAGGTTCAGACACCTAACGGTGTAAGAATAACTCGTGACGGAAGATTTAAAGTCGATCAGGAAGGATATTTACTGGATTTGGAAGATAACAAAGTTCTTGCAGACACAGGCATGCCGATAAAAATGCATGTTCTTCCTTCTAACCCAAGTAAAGTTGTAGTTAACAACAAAGGAAAAATAAGCGTATTTAATGACAATACAAAAAAACTGGAAGAAGTTGCAACATTAGGTATAGTTGATTCAACAGGTATGGCAGTTTTAAGACCTGACATCAAACAGGGTTTCAACGAATACTCTAACGTTTCTCTTCAAAACGAATTCTTATCCGTTATGCCGGTTGTAAGAAACTTTGAAGCAAACAGACAAATCTTCATAATGGAAAGTACAAATTTACAAAAGGCTATAAGCCAGTTAAGTTCTACGTCATAAATAATAAAATAAGAGGATAAAACCATGTATAACATGCAGGCAGTAATCAGAAAATCAATAAACAATGCGACTCAGCAGTTTGAAAGACTCGGGTATGTCGGTAATAACCTTGCCAACTATAATACCCGCGGCTACAAATCGGTTCGTTTTGAGCAAATGCTGAAAGAAGACGGCTACGTTACAGGTGCCGTAAGAATGAATTCAGCTCAGGGTTCAATTAGAGTTTCTGCAAATCCTTATGACATAGCAATTGACGGTGACGGCTATATCCCTGTAACTTCTCCTGACGGTGAAGTTCAGTATACCCGTGACGGTATGCTTAAAAAAGGAAAAGGCGGATATTTAATGACTGCCGATGACTGGATTGTCGGTGACGGAATTAAATTACCTCCTAACTGCTACAAGTTCCAGATTTGTCCGAACGGAGATGTATACAGCTATGACGAAGCAGGTTCTTTACCAAGCAAAGTAGGTACTATTCCTATCGTAACCTTTGATTGTACGGAAGCACTTGAACAGGGCGCTGCAAACAAAATGGTTACAACCGAAGAATCAGGTGAGGCAAGAATAGTTAAAGGTCATACATCCATCAGACAAAATGCGGAAGAAATGTCAAACATGGACGTTTACGAAGAAATCAACAGCATGTTGAGACTAAACGCTTCAATGATTGCAAGTATGCGTCTTATGAAAGTCGCAGACGATATGTACAACAAAGCAATTAATATCAGAGAATAACAATAAGGAATTATAAAAAATGACACCTATAAAAGACTTCACACAATTAGACGGAATGGGAAAAGTTTCATTAATGATGGACTTAATCTCACAAAGACAACGTTCTTTGGGTGCTAACATAGCAAACGTTGATACTCCGGGATACGTAAGAAAAGATATTGATTTTGCTCAGTATCTCGGAACTTTGCACAACCCGCTCGAAACAAAAATGTCAGCGGCTCTCGGTCCGTCAGGTGTCCTTGATGAGCGAAGATACGAGGAAATCGATCCCGCAAACGAATTGGCGGAAATGCAAAAGAACGCAATTTTATACACAATGGCAACAAGAGAAATGTCAAGTATCATAACCAGAATGAAAACAGTTCTGAACGTAGGAAAGTAGGCATAATATGAGTATAATGGAATCAATTAACATAGGTAAAAATGCTCTTAGAACTCACGGGTTAAGATTAGATATCCACGCAAAAAACATTGCGAATATCGATACTCCTAACTATGTAAGACGTATTCCTATCTTAAACGCAACCGAAGATATTTCTTTCCATGGTTTACTCAACACCATGAAAAACGATGTTTTTGGTATCGGTTCCTTACCATATTTGCAGGGAGGAGTAACATTTAACGGATGTGTGGAAGATCCGACTGTTGGCGAAAGAATTTACAGCCCGGGTCACCCCGATGCCGATGAAAACGGTTACATCAGATCCTCCAACGTAAACGCAATGGTTGACATGGCTGACGCAGTTCTTGCTCAAAGAGCATACGAAGCCAACCTTGCTTTAATCAACATTACAAAATCAATGGCTAACAAAGCCACAGATATAGGAAGATCATAAAATAATAATTACATAAATTACCGACCATTTAAGCCTTTGCCCTTAAATACATGTCTTTATACACAAAAATTTTTAGTGTATAATCTGGTACATGGATTTAGGGGCTTTTATTATACCGACAGGAATTGGCGCAAGCATAGGCGGATACGCCGGAGATGCTTCCTTTTGGGCAAGAGAATTAAGCAAAAATTATCGACTTATCGTCAATCCAAATGTCGTCAACGCTGCCTGTTTTTCAGGCATTACTGAAAATATGCTCTATGTCGAAGGCTACTCCCTTGACGATTTTTTCAGGGGAAATTTATGTTTAACCCCCTCATCAAATAACAAAATCGGTGTTATTTTTGACAAAGATATTTCTGAAGGCGTTTTAAACGTTCATATAAACACAATTAATGCCGTAAAAACAGTTTATGGTTGTAGCGTAATCGGCTGGGAAATTACGGATTCCCCTGTCGGAGTTGACTTTTACATCACCGAAAATTCCACAAACTCAACAGGAACGGTAAAAAATGCCGATACACTTTTGCGTGCGGCAGAAAAACTTATAAAGCAAGGTGCGGAAGCAATTGCAATAGTATGTAAATTTAAAGACGATGAGGATGATGAGGCTTATTCTTCAGGAAACGGAATTGACCCCGTAGGAGGAGTTGAGGCAATAATTTCTCATATAATTTCTGAAGAATTTAAAGTTCCTGCAGCTCATTCTCCGGCATTTGAAAATATAACGATTTCAACGGATATTGTTAATCCCAAATGTGCTGCAGAATATATTACCCCGACATTTTTGCCGTGTATTTTGTTAGGTTTAAGTCAGGCACCTAAACTCAATCAAAAAGGATTATCAGTAAATAATCTGAAGTTTCTTGTAATGCCTTATAATTCTTTGGGTTGTGCTCCTGTCATAGAGTGTATCAAAAGAAACATTCCGATATTTGCGGTAAAAGAGAATAAAACTGCTCTGAATGTTACTGCAGAGGGTTTAAATTTAAATTCAAAATGTATCAGAACTACAGATAAATACGATGACTTAATAAGCCGGATTGATTCAACACTACGTGTTTAGCAATTGTGACATGAATGTCATCGTGAACGACTGAAAGGAATGTGGCGATCCAGCTTTTTTGTTCATTATAATAAGTTAGATTGTCACCTCACCCCTCGGCAGACTATGTTGCTTTGCAACACCCGCTGCCACACCCTCTGTCTTGACCTGCTCGCGTTAAACGGATACGCTTACGCTTCTATCCTCTGCTCGCAGGTCGTTCCTGTATGGCGAGGGAAAGTTAACTAATTATTACTAATTCACTCCTCGCAGATGTTCTGTCAATCGCAAGCGTTAGTATGGCGATCTATAAGAAAAATGGCTTGCCGCACTCCTTGCAGACTGCAGTGTAGGTATCTACCAACTTTTTTGGTTGACTAAAGTCAACCCGACTAACTAATAATGACGTTTTTCTGTGACAGTGTTAGCTTAATTCAAAATTGCAAAAATATTTTGATATCTGGTTAAAACTCTCAAAATTTCAACTTTATCATTCAAAAAACGATATACTATTGCAAAATTTTTTCTCATAGTATAAATTCTTATTGTTTTATTTGGGATATCATCTTTAATTACACCTGTTTCGGGAAAATTTGATAAAAGTTCAAAAGTTTTATAAAAATCGTCAACAAGTTTTACTGCTGCATTTTTATTATCTGATGAAATATATTTCGCAAGTTTTTTGATATCTTCTTTTGCAATATCTGTTATTATTACTTGTTTAATCATACTGTGCCTTTAATTCATCTAAGAAATCAAAAGCATCAGAGGTATTTCCCTTATCAGCATCATCAATTCCTTTTTGAATATCAGCATTTAGCATATCGAGTTCTTCCTGTGATAAACATTCTTTTTTCAGGACAATGTCTAAAGTTGAATTTATTGCTTCGTTGAGAGAATCATATAAACCTTCTGCAACTTTAACTCTTAAAAATCTTTCGATATTCGGTGACAACGATATTTCCATAACTTGCTCCTTTATTGTTTTATTATAACAAATGTTGTTTTATTCTTCAATAAGGGTATAATCATATTTATCTTTAGAATCTGCAGAGGGTTTAAATTTAAATTCAAAATGTGTTATAATGATTGATAAATATGAAGATTTGCTGAGGATGAAAATATGAAGAAAAAAGGTTTTACCTTAACCGAGATAATTATCACGATTACAATAATCGGGATATTGTCACTTTTGGGTTTGAATTACGTTAAAAGAAATGTTACAAGATATGATTCATTGTTTTATTATCAGGCATATGATGCTCTGACAAAAGGATTTGCTGATGCCGTTGCAAATAATGTTTCATTGACAGGTGCCGGTCTTTGTAACTACCTTCTTACTGTTTGGAATATAACAGATAAAGAGAATTCATCATGCAGTGAAGTTGCCATGATAAATTATTCAGATTTAAAGTTGTTAAAACCATCAGAACAAAATGTTTTTGTAAAATTTAAATCGGATTTTATAAATGTTATTGCTGATAAAAAAGTTATTTTTGATAATATTTTAGAAAAAATAATTTATAATTTTTCAATGCCTGCATTTGCTGTGGGACAACAGGGCAGTGGTAACAATGAGGGTTTCTTAGAAGGGTGTCAAAAGTGTCCATGTTGGGAAGATTTTTCAACAAATATAGGGGCTCCTGAACCACAACCCGGCGAAGCAGGTTATGCTCCTTATTTGTACCAATACTGTGATAATCCGGTCGGACAACAATATGGTTGTATCGTCAATTGGTGGTTTGATTCATTTGCTTGTACGGCTACTCTTTGTTACCCTGAGCATGACAATTATAGTTGTAGTCCTACAATGGAATATGACAATTTGGCAGGACGTTGTTGTCCTATTTGTAATAATGGGTATCGTATACCGGGGACATGTGAGTGTGTGGACAGATGTAGTTGTTATGTTTACCGAAATTCGGTACAATCCGGTATAGTTTCAGAATTCTATTCGGAATGCGGACATAATAATGCACAAGGTATTCCTTGGGAAAATGCTTGCCCCCAAAACAATAATGATAATTGTACTTGTGATTTTTATTATCATGCAAAAGAATTGCAAATTCTTGGTATCTTTACAAATGCTTGCGGGACACAAAATAGTGAAGGTATTCCATGGGGAAATGTATGTAACGATGGTTCCCCCGTGACTTATGTTGTTGGTACCATTTATACAACAAATGGTTTGAAATTTGAATTTATGTCAGATGTTTCGTTTGTTCTTACAAAGGATGAAAATGGTGATGATGTTAATTCAACATACTTCACAATAAAAGTATCAAAACCCGGAAGCAATCTTGCAGATATATATTTCTTAGTATATCCTGAAAGTAAGGAACTTATTCCTGTTTCTCCGCAAATGATTGATAACAGAAATATTTTGCCGACTTATTTAACCAGCGATTTTAACAATGAAAAAAATGGTCCGGTAACGGATTATACAACATACAGAACCGCAAGATGTGAAAAAACAACAAAAATACCGTCAGGATCTAATAATTTTACAACTGTTATTCCTCCGGCACATACGGCGTATGCCGATTTTGTAACATCAAATAATATGGCGAGTATGTACAATATAAATTATTGCTCAGGGGCAGGAAATATTTCATGGAAAAGTCTTACTTACAGAAATGCTCCTCGTTCAAGTCTTACGTTAAAAACTGATTCTCCGAAAGCAATTAGATAATTAATTTAGCAAAGCCGGGGGGCAAAACGAAAATATGCTCACTAAATTAATTAACCGATACATACTTTATTTGCGGGCAATACTATGTTAGTGCCAGATGTCAATTATTAGATCTTTCTGATTTTTGAAAATGTTTTGACTTTACAAATCACTTTTCTTAATCTATAATATCCATGTGTTTCTTTTTAAAAAAAGAACGGCTAACCCCGTTCTTTTTTTTCGATAAGGTGAAGGGAATATGAAACAGGAAATTAACAGACACGAAATTTTGGAAAAAATAAAACCGTTAATCGAAAATACTTCGATGAGGTTCGGTTTTGTTCCTATTGAAACTGATTTTGTCAAAGAAAATCACCGTTGGTTTGTAAGAATATTTCTATATTCTTCAGAAAAAGACGTAACACTTGACGATTGTGAAAACATAACAAGAAGTCTGAATGAATTTTTAGACGAAATCATTCCTGTTAAGTATTTTCTCGAAGTTTCTTCTCCGGGGTTAGAGAGAAAATTCAAATCAGAAAAAGAATTTGAAATCTTTAAAGGCAGAAGAATCAGCTTAAAGCTAAAAGAAGCCTTACCGAACGAAACAGAAAGAATTTTTAAAGGTGAAATTATAGAATGGGATGAAAATGAAGGTTTAACATTCCTTCGCTTTGATGACGGAGAGGAACTTTTAATCCCGAAAGATAACATTCAATCAGCAAAATTATACATAGATTAATAAGATAAAAGAAAGAAGGAAAAAATGATTAAAATCGGAACAGCATTATTTGAAGCCTGCGAAGAACTTGAAAGAGAAAGAGGAATATCAAAAGAAGTCCTAATATCTTCTCTTTGTGATGCAATGGTTGCTGCTTACAAAAAACACATAAAAATGAAAGAATTGGACAACATCGAAGCAATTCTTGATGAACAAACAGGTGAAATCGGTGTTTTCAGTACAAAAGAAGTTGTTAAAGATGTTGAAGATCCTGATTTGGAAATTTCTCTCAAAGCAGCTCAGGAAATTGACGATGAAGTTGAAATCGGTGACCAGGTTAAAATTGAAGTTACTCCTGATCAGTTCGGAAGAATTGCAGCACAAACAGCAAAACAGGTTATTTCTCAGAGAATCAGAGATGCTGAAAAGAATAACGTTTTAAATGAATTTCTTGAAAAGAAAGGAACTCTTACAACAGGTATTATCCAGCGTGTTGAAAACAGAAACGTTATCGTTAATATAGGTAAAACTGATGCTATTATGCCTCAGAGAGAACAAATTCCGGGTGAATATTACAAGCCTGGCAACAGAATCAGAGTTTTTGTTCTTAACGTAAAAGAAACTAACAGATTACCTCAGGTTATTGTTTCTCACGCTCACGCAGAAATCGTTAGAGAATTATTCGAACTTGAAGTTCCTGAAATTGAAGACGGTATCGTTGAAATTAAATCAATTTCAAGAGAAGCAGGGTACAGAACAAAAATCGCAGTTTGGTCTAACGATCCTGAAGTTGACAGTGTAGGCGCTTGTATCGGACCTCGCGGTAACAGAATTCAGACTATCGTCAGTGAACTTAAAAACGAAAAAATCGATATCGTTAGATACTCGGAAGATCCTGTTGAATATATAGTAAACGCTATATCTCCGGCAAGAGTTGTTTCAGTTGACATTATGGCTGATGATGAAGAATCAAAAGAAGCTTTGGTTGTTGTTCCTGATGACCAGTTATCTCTTGCTATAGGCCGTGAAGGTCAAAACGTAAGATTGGCTCACAAACTTACAAACTGGAAAATAGACATCAAGAGCGTTTCACAAATGGAACAGGCTGAAAGAGAAAACTTAAATGCTCAGCCGCAGGAAGCTCCTGAAGAAAATTATGATGAAATTGCTGAAGATATTGCCCGCGAAGATGAATTGCAGGAAGAAATCGAAGAAGAAATGAATCAGCAGGAATATGATGAAGAAGATTTGGCTGAAGCTGCAGGCGAAGAAGTTGAAGCTGAAGAATCTGAAGAACTTGAATAATTCATATCATTAATAATAAAAAGAAGTGCCAATAATAAAAGGCACTTCTTTTTTATTAAAGAAATAAAGAGATTCTTCGGCTAAAGCCTCAGAATGACACTTTTTGTCATTCTGAACTTGTTTCAGAATCTATTAAACTATAAAGAAAAAATTAAGTCCTCTTTTATCTGCATTGTTTGTAAGACCCTGAAATAAATTCAGGGTGATAGTTTTTGTTATTTTTATAATTTATAAATTTAGGCACAAAAAAAGAGCCTTTCGGCTCTTTTCTTTTCCAAACTACTTTTGTAATTTATTAACGGCTTTTGTTAATCTTGATTTTTTTCTTGCAGCCGTATTTTTGTGAAGAATTCCTTTGCTTACCGCCTTGTCACAAAGTTGGTAAACTTTTGCAACTGCTTCTGCAAGTTTAGATTTGTCATCTTCACTTCCTGCAAGTAATGCTTTTTTAACTGCAGTTTTAATCATAGTTTTGAATGCAACATTTCTCTTATGATTTGCTTCTGCAGTTAAAATACGTTTTTTTGCTGATTTAATATTAGCCATTTTTTTAACCTTTCTTCTTGTATAATGCTTTGCGATTAATGACTTCGCTAACATTATGTGTCCGTTTGGTTTGAGGTTACCATGTATTCTATAACAACGGTTTTCTGCCGTCAAGTCATATAAATGACTTTAGAAAATTTTCAAAATATACACCAAAAGTATGAGATATTTCAAACTTTACTCTAATACAAAAACAATGTGAAAACTCTTAGAATAAAAATGGAAATGATAGAAATTTAATCCGACTGGTATAAAACTAAGTATAAATTTATTGTGAAACAGAAAAATTGAAAGGAGATCGAATTATGGCTATCACAGTAAACACAAATTTGGCATCTTTGACCATTCAAAGAAACTTAACCAATGCTACAAACGGAATGAATACGGCAATGGAACGTATGTCAACCGGGTACAAAATCAACAAAGCAGCAGATGATGCAGCCGGTATGGCAGTATCAACAAAGATGCTGGCACAAATTTCCGGTATTTCAGTAGCAGAATCAAATGCATCAATGGGTATTTCAGTTCTGCAAACTCAAGAAGGTATCCTTGACATTGTTAACGGTTACTTACAACGTATAAGAGACTTAACGGAACAGGCAGCAAACGGAACTTATGCGACAGATTCATTAAATGCAATAAGAACAGAAGTTGAACAGAGAATGAACGAAATTAACCGTTTGTGCGAAGTAACAGAATTTAACGGCATTGCGCTTTTAAGCGGTTCCGGACCTGCAGCAACAGACGGTATTAACCTTCAGGTTGGTATGAATTCTTCTGCAAATGATATCATTACTTTAGATAAAGATATATTTGCATCAGCAAAATGTACTGCAATCTTAGCTTTGACAGCTACAAACGGGACTCCTCCGGGAAATATTGATTTGACTTCAAGTGCAGCTGCAACAACTGATAATATATATGAAGCTACAACAGCATCTTCTAACGTAGTATATTGTAAATCAGCATTAACCGCAGCTATGGTTAAACACCAGTCAGTAGATGGTTCAGCAGGTGGGTTGACAATTGCAGGTACAGGTGCAATATCTATTTCTCAATTGTGTGATGCAGTTTATGATAATGATAATGCTGCAAGAGAATTCTTAGATTATATTGATGGTGCAATAGCCGATGTTTCAGGCAGAGTAACAAACATTGGTGCTTATACAAACAGAGTAACTTCTGCAATGTCAGCATTGAATGTAATTAACCAAAACTTAACTTCTGCAAATTCATCAATTCAGGATGCAGACGTTGCGGTTGAATCATCTAACTTCCTGAAGTATCAGATACTTCAGCAGTCAGCAGCTTCACTTTTAACAACGGCTAACCAGGCACCAAGTATAGCGTTGAACTTAATATAGAGTAATATCTTAATTATACACATATAGTGATAGCATAAGCAGAACGGGCAGTACAAACTGCCCTTTTTTTTATTGTATTGGTTTGATTTTTAATATCTTTCGGATATAATAAAATAAGTAATAAATCAGACAGTTAGACAAGAAGCAGGCAGTATGGGTTTAAATTTTCAGGAATTATCTCTCAATTTATCAAAGTTTTGGTCAGATCATGGTTGTGTAATTCAGCAACCGTATGACATTGAAAAGGGTGCATCAACTATGAACCCTGCAACATTTTTAAGAGCTTTAGGCCCTGAGCCATGGTCTGTTGCTATGATAGAACCCTGCAGACGTCCGACCGATGCAAGATACGGCGAAAATCCGAATAGATTGGGCCACTATTTTCAGTATCAGGTTATCTTAAAACCGTCTCCTGACAATGCTCAGGAACTCTATCTTCAGAGTTTGGAAGCAATGGGAATTGATTTGTCTCAGCACGATGTAAGATTTGTTGAGGATAACTGGGAATCTCCAACTTTAGGTGCGGCAGGTGTAGGTTGGGAAGTTTGGCTTGACGGTATGGAAATTACTCAGTTCACATATTTCCAGCAAGTCGGCGGACTTGAAGTAAAACCGGTTGCTTTGGAATTAACCTACGGTTTGGAACGTATTGCAATGTACTTGCAAAACAAAGAATCTGTTTATGATATTAACTGGAATGACAATTTAAAATACGGAGAAATTTATCTTCAAAACGAAATTGAACAGTCGAAATATAATTTTGAGTATTCAAATGCCGACATTCTTTTCAACCTCTTTGATTTGTATCAGAAAGAAGTTGATAACTGTGTTGAACACGAACTTGTGTTACCGGCATATGATTACGTTTTAAAATGCTCTCATACTTTTAACCTCTTAGATGCCAGAGGTAGTATAAGTAAAGATGAAAGAATTAATTTCATCAACAGAGTAAGAACTATGGCATCAAAAGTAGCCGAATTATATGTTAAACAGAGAGAAAACTTAGGTTTCCCTCTGTGTAAGGAAAAATAAAAGAACAGATGGAAGTAAAACAATTACACGCAACTTTCACCAAAAATTTCATTAAGAATCTCATAAGAAGAAAAAATCCCGATGAATTTTTGGAGCAGGCGAAAGACAACGGATTACAAAAGACTTTGAACGCTTTTGACTTAATTATACTCGGAGTCGGAGCAATTATAGGTTCCGGTATTTTTGCAGTTGTCGGTATTGCAGCGGCAGGCGGCGGAGAAAGCAGCTTAGGTGCAGGTCCTGCTTTAATCGTTTCAATGGTTGTTGCGGCAATTGCGTGTATCTTCTCAGCCTTTTGTTACAGTGAATTTTCAACAATGATTCCTGTTGCGGGCGGTGCTTATACCTATACTTTTGCAACATTAGGCGAATTTGCGGCATGGATGGTCGGCTGGATTTTAATGCTTGAATATGCAGTCGGTTTTATTGCTGTTGCGGTTGCATGGTCAAATCACTTTATGCAGTTTATAAAAGGTTTTTCTCACTGCCTTCCGGCATGTGTGGTTAATCCTCCAATCTGGCTTGTATCAGATTATAATAGTGCATGTAAAGTTGTTTCCCCCGATACAATTCCGTCAATTTTCGGAATACATATCTGCTTAAATATCCCTGCATTTTTGATTTCTTTACTTATAACTTTCATCCTAACAAGAGGAATGAAAGATTCAAAACTGATGGCAAATGTTATGGTTTTCATAAAATTAGCGGTAATTGCTCTGTTCGTTTTTGCGGGAGCATTCTTCGTAAAACCCGAAAACTGGACACCTTTTGCACCTAACGGATTTGAAGGTGTATTTATGGGTGCATTTATTATCTTCTTTGCCTACATTGGTTTTGATGCACTTGCAACAACGGCGGAAGAATGTAAAAATCCGCAGAAAGATTTGCCTATCGGTATTATTGGTTCTTTATTGGTTACAACAGTTGTTTATGTTGCGGTTGCTCTTGTTTTAACAGGCATGATTAAAACAAGCAGTGCAGTTCCTTCAGAATTTTTAAAAGCACCTATGGCTTATTTAATGACTTTACATAATCAAAACTGGATAGCAGGTCTGATTTCAATAGGTTCTTTGGCAGGTCTGACTTCCGTATTATTGGTTTTGGAACTTGCCGCTACAAGAATTTTATACGCAATGAGCAGAGATAATTTCTTACCGAGTGTTTTCCAGAAATTAAATCCGAAAACACAGGTTCCTGTAATTTTGACATGGATTGTGGGAATTGTTTGTATAATAGGTACAATAACTCTTGATTTGAATGTTGCCGCTGAGTTATGCAACTTCGGAACATTCACTTCGTTTATAATAGTCTGCGTTGCAGTTTTGATTTTGAGAAAAACAGAACCGGACAGACCTCGTCCATTCAAAGTTCCGTTTTCTCCATGGTTCCCGTTGCTCGGAATCCTGTGCTGCGGCGGACTTATGATTTATTCAATGCAATTTTTAACAACCTCCGTTTTGCTTTTCCCTGTATGGGTTGGCTGCGGAATCTTGATATATTTACATTACGGCTATATTAAAAACAGAAAAGCCGAAATTAAAACTAATCCAACCGAACAAATAAAGGAATAATAATGAGTATTAAATCTATTTTTAACAATATGCTGACCAAAAAGTCGCCTGATGAGTTTTTGGAAGAAAGAAATTCCTCGGAATTAAAAAAGACTCTGAATGTATTTGACCTTATAGTAATAGGTATAGGCGCAGTTGTCGGTACCGGAATTTTTACAATAGTCGGTATTGCGGCACAAGGCGGTCCTGAAGGCGTAGGCGCAGGTCCGGCACTCATCATATCAATGGTGGTTGCGGCAATTGCTTGTATATTTTCAGCCCTCTGTTACAGTGAATTCGCATCAATGATTCCTGTTGCAGGTAGTGCTTATACGTACACATACGCTACTATGGGTGAATTTATGGCATGGATGGTCGGCTGGATTTTGATGCTTGAGTACGCAATAGGTAACATAACTGTTGCAAGCGCGTGGACAGGATATTTATTCCAGTTACTCAAAGGGTTTTCCGCTCATTTACCTAATTGGTTGGTTAATCCTCCGATATGGCTTATTAACGATTACAGAACGGCAAATATAATCTGTAACAGAGAAGGTTGGGATATCCATGACAAAGTTCCTTATCTTTTTGATTCAATTCCTTTATGTATAAACGTTCCCGCAATAGTAATTGTGCTTTTGCTCACGGTATTGTTGGTAAAAGGGGTTAAAGAATCAACAAGATTGGCAACAATTATGGTTGGTTTGAATTTGTTCATTATAACTTCGTTCATCGTTGTCGGCTCTTTCTATGTAAAACCCGAAAACTGGACACCTTTTGCACCGAACGGATTTGAAGGAATTTTTATGGGTGCATTTTTGATTTTCTTTGCATACATTGGTTTTGATGCGATTTCAACAACGGCAGAAGAAACAAAAAATCCGCAGAGAGATTTGCCTATCGGTATTTTGGGAACACTTACTTTCTGCACAATTTTATATATTTTGGTTTCATTAGTTTTAACAGGAATGGTACATTATAATACAATAGATTTTCAGGCTCCTATTGCTCACGCAATGAGATTGGTCGGTCAAAACAAGATTGCAGGCATGATATCTGTCGGCGCATTGGCCGGTCTGACTTCTGTTCTTTTGGTTTATCAGTTAGGCACTACAAGAATTTTATACGCAATGAGCCGTGACGGATTTTTACCGAAATCTATGAGAAGTATTCATAAAAAATACAAAACCCCGCACGTTTTAACGTGGATTTCAGGACTTGTTGTCATAATCGGTGCATTATTTATGGACTTAAACATATCTGCCGAATTGTGTAACTTCGGAACGTTTACATCATTCATTATCGTTTGTGTTGCAGTTTTGATTTTGAGAAAGACTGAGCCTGACAGACCAAGACCTTTTAAAGTTCCGTTTTCACCGTGGTTTCCGCTTTTGGGTATAATCACATGCGGCGGATTGATGGTTTATTCACTTATAAAGCTCAAAACCTCAGCAATACTTTTCCCGCTTTGGCTCTTAATCGGTGTTGCAATATATTTTGCATACTGCTATTCAAATAAGAGAAAAGAGGGTTAGGGTAAAAAGAAACTTCAGTTTCTTTTTACAATTTAAGGTTGAAATTGTGCTGTACAAAAAACAATCCGAGCAAAACTGAAACAGTGCAGACAATTACTGTTGCAACAATATATAAAAATGCTCTCAAGTATTCACCTGTCTGAACAAATTCCAAAAGTTCAAGCGAAAGCGCACTCAGAGTACTCAGACCGCCGCAAAATCCGATTATTAAAAAAGTTCTGTGTGCGGAAAAAGCATCTGTTTTGGAAACAAGATATGTAAAAACAGCCGTTGCAATAAAACAACCGAAAAAATTTGCGACTAATGTTCCTGCCGGAAAATACATGGCTTTCGGTAATATCAGCGATAATAAATACCTTGTGAGCGCACCAAATCCGCCGCCCATAAAAACAATAAAACCGTTCATACTTCTTCCTTTTCCCTGAAAATTATATCACCAAAATATAATAAAAAAGATACTTAAATGCAAAAATTACACCTTATAGTATCTTTTTTGTAGTACTTTTATATATTTTTATATTTTTTATAAAGTCAGTAAACTTGCACCGATTACGCCTGCTGTGTTTCCTAACTGTGCAGGAACGATTTCAACTGCAGAGCCTGAAATAGGCAGTGTTCTCTTCAAAATAGTTTCTCTTATAGGATTAAACAAAATGTCTCCCGCATCTGCTACACCGCCGCCGATAATAATTTTTTCGGGGTTAAGCAGATTAACAACACTTGCCAATCCAAATCCTATGTATTCACCGATTATATTGAATATCTTCGCAGCGACCGGATCACCCTGTTTTGCAGCCTCAGAAACGATATAAGGTGTAATATCCGGATTAGCCATTTCTCTGTATTTAGTTGACTTTCCGCCCTGAATATACTGTTCGGCAAGTGCAACAATACTCGGACCTGACGCAAATGCTTCAAAACATCCTCTGTCACCGCAGCCGCATAACGGGCCGTCATGCATTGAAAGTTTGATATGTCCGATTTCACCTGCTGCGTTGCTTGCGCCTCTGATTAACTGCCCATTGGCAACAAGTCCTGAGCCGATTCCCGTTCCGACAGTTATACAAACTAAATTCTGGCAGCCTATTCCTGCGCCAAAATTGAGTTCGCCCAGCGTAGCACATCTTACGTCGTTATCAACTTTAGTCGGAATACCGTATTCTTTTTCCATTATTTCCGCAATAGGAACGTTTACCCAACCCGGAATGTTAGGCGCATGTCGAACAATTCCTTTTTGATAATCAATTTGTCCCGGGAAACCAAAACCTATTCCCTTTATCTCACTTTGCGGAACTTTTGATTCTTTTAATAAATCAGCAATAGCCTGTTTCATACTGTTAACCGTATATTCATAGCCCATTTCTGCCCTTGTAGGTATGGAGTTTGAATATACAATGTTTCCTTCATTGTTTACCAATGCAATCTTTATATTTGTTCCGCCTACGTCAATTCCTATTCTCATATAATCTCTCCTTTTTCACAATTAAAATGTATAACAAAGTTTCAAGACTTGCAAGTGTGATGTGAGATTTATGAAAAGCCGGATTGCTTCGCTATCGCTTGCAATGACAGATTGATACCCACCCTAACCCTCCCTGATTAGGGAGGGAATGATTAACACCTCACCCCAACCCCTCTCCTAACAGGAGAGGGAATTTGATTTACCCCTGCCACAAAAGATTTTTAAAATGTTTTTATTTATGTTTAAATTTAATTATGAATTATATTTTTTATTTCCTTATCGCAATATCAATAATTTTTGCAGTGATTAACGGCAGGCTCGAAAACCTCGGAAATGCCATATTAAAAGGTGCAGACTTATCCGTAAAAATTGCATTTTCACTTATCGGTATAATGGCTTTTTGGCTCGGGATAGTAAGAATTGCAGAAAAATGCGGGATAGTTAAATTTATCGCAAAACTAATTACCCCAATCACAAAATGGCTTTTTAACGAAATTCCTCAGGATAACGAGGCCATAGGAAATATAGCGTTGAGCTTCTCGGCAAATGCACTCGGCTTAACCAATGCGGCGACTCCCATAGGCTTAAAAGTTATGGAAGAATTGCAGGAGGAAAATAAAGACAAGAAAACCGCATCAAATGCTATGTGTATGTTTTTGGCTATGAATACTGCCGGTTTTCAGATTATTCCCGCAACGGTTATCGCTGTTCTTGCAGGAATAGGTTATAAAAATCCGACAGAAATAATTGTTCCGACCTTAATCGTAACTTCAATAGCATTTTTAAGTGCCATAATAATCGCAAAACTTTTGCAAAAAGTATGGAAACCGCAAACTGTTGAAAAGGAGGTAAAGGGGGTAAATTATGATTAATTTTATCTCCACAGCCGCAATTCCGTTTATCGTTTTGTTGATTTTGACAGTTGCAATAATCAAAAAAGTTCCTGTCTATCAGGAATTTACCGAAGGTGCAAAAGACGGGTTCAAAGTTGCCGTAAATATCATCCCTTACCTTGTTGCGATAATAGTTTCTGTTTCAATGTTCAGAGAATCGGGTGCTTTGGAAATGTTATCAAATGCTTGTGCGGGATTTTTTGAAATGATAAAACTCCCGATAGATACATTACCATTAGTAATTGTACGTTCATTATCGGGTGGTGCGGCACTCGGGGTATTTTCGGATATTGCCTCACATTTCGGTCCTGATGCTTACGTAACAAAATTAGCCGCCGTTATGGTCGGTAGCTCTGAAACAACCTTCTACGTATTAGCCGTTTATTTCGGCTCAATCGGAATTACTAAATACCGTTATGCCCTGTTAACAGGCATCCTTGCCGATATTATCGGAATAGTGGCAGCAATTTTGGTATGTTCAATGTTTTTTCTTCCCAGCATTGCGTGAAATTAGTTACAACTTCTGATTTGAGAACTCTCTTTACAAGTACGGCAAACTGAATATCGATAAAGTTTATTGCCGGTAACTTTTCAACAATGACTTCTTTTCCGCCGCAGTTATGACAAAAACCTTCCTGAGCAACGACTTCGCCGTTTCTCAACATTGCTTTGCGTTTAACTCCGCAACATGAACATCTTACGATATACCATTCGTTTTGAACAAACTCTCCGCAGTCCGGACAGTACCCGCATTCCATATCGGGCGTAATGTGATTGTGCTGACACTTATTGTGTTGTCTAAAAAACTCCATAAAGAACATAAATTACCTCTGTTGCATGTTTAATAATGTTTTTTTAAAAGTCAAAAATTTTTTATAAAAATTTTTATAAAGGGGTAAAATGGGGGGTAAAACAGGTGTAAAGTACATTAAAATCAATAAAAATCAGGTTTTACATATCTTAATAAAAATAACAAAAAATTTATTTACGGTTTTTATTTTCTTACAAGGACACTCATAATTATGAAAATTAATCCGGTTAACAATATAAATTTTAAGAAAAATTATTTCTGTGTGCAAAAAAGAGGGGAACTCTACAGATTAAACCAAATTGCCACGGATAATGAGGAAAATTTGGGAAAAGAACCCGTTTTAATCGGGCATGTTGAGGGTGAAGATTATGAAAGACCGATGAGCTATAACGGAAAATACTATTCTGCGGAAGCTTTTAGCGGAACAACAAATTATAAAATTTATTACAAAGATACGGGAAAATATGAAAACGGCGGAAAAAGCAGAGTAATAAATCCTCTGAATTATATGAAAATTGCAACAAAAGCTGACAAACTCTCTGACGGGCAAAATTTGGAATATGCTTTTGCAAAAGGAAGAACAAGCGGAAAAGTGGTTGTTAATACTCTTGATATTCCGAAAGATACTCCCGTCGTTCTGGTTTTGGATGAAATAACAGATGACGGATATCACGTATTCAAAAAACTCGGAAACAACGTAAAGGCTGTTATAACTTCCTCCTGCCATTTTGGGGCTTTAACTCATGCCGCATCCGCTTATAGAAATAAAGTACATGTTATGAGTGAAATTTTAGACGATGATAAATTTGATGAATTAAAAAATTGCGAAGGAAAAAATATAACAGTAAATAACTTAAGCGGGGTTTTAAATTATAAACTGACAGACGAAGTTGAAACCGAAACCCCTCAAAATGTATCAAAAGTTATCGTTCCTCATCTTGAATATACGGACAGAATACTTGATTTTGATGAACTGACTCCCGAAAACTGCGGAAACAAAGGTTACAGATTAGGAATTTTAAAAAAACTTTCAGAAAATGGTGTTTTAAAAGATGTTACCGTGCCGAAAGGTTTTGTGCTTCCTGAGGGATATCTGAAAAAAGCAGAGGAATATTTTGATGTTGAAGATGAAGAAGAAAAATTAGACAGAATTTTTGACGGTATTTATACCGAAGAAATACGGGATAAAGTTGAAAGTTTGGGTGTTGATATATCAAAAACAATTATTCGTTCTAATTTTAATACCGAAGATTTATCAGAATTTTCTTCTGCCGGAATTTATGACTCATTTAGAAATTATAATGAAATCGAACCGTTTTTACATATAAAAGATGTTGTTGAATCAAAAAAATCCGAATTGGCAAAATATGTTCATAACAGGTACGGCATAAAAGACAGCGAAATTCAGCCGTCAGTAATTGTTCAGGATTATATTCGTCCCGATTATAATTTTACGGTTTATTCTGACGACAAAGACAATAATGTACTGATAGAATTAACCGATTACCGTTTGGGATTTCTGGAAACGACTCCCGCACAAATAAAATACAACAAAGACACAAAAGAAATAACTTTAACAAAAAAGCAAAAACCTATGGCTGATTTTTGGCTTGACGAGAACGGAAAAATTCTTGAAAAAAATTATGATGAAGTAAGAATGGACAGAGACTGGGAATCTTTAGTTCCTGTACTAAAAAAAGTTGCATCAAATTCCGAAATTCTGGAAAAATTCTTTAACGCTCCGCAGGATATTGAGGGCGGAATAAAAAACGGCAAAATATATTTCTGGCAAACAAGAGATATTGTTGCAAAACCTGATTAATAAAATTAATTGTTAACTTTTGTAAATATAGATTTTGAAAAAGGGCAATTTTTTTCGTGTTAAAAACTTTTATATAAATATAAAGGGGAATTTATATAGTTATGCCAATAAGTGCAGTAAATTTTTTAAATGTAACTAATCCAACACTTGGTGCTTTTGCGGCAAGAAGTGTTAATCGTAATAACAACCTCTATGCACAAAAGCAAGGGACAGACGATATACCGCAGTATCAATCACCTGTTGTTAAAAATGACATACTTGCAAACAGACTTGATATAATGGCATAGAAAAAAGTTTTTAAATAAATCAAAAGCCCGAAAAAACATTTTCGGGCTTTTTTTATTGAAGGGGAAAGAAATCAAAATTAGATTAAGTTTAAAGCAATACTTGGTGATTGGTTTGCTGTTGTAAGCAGTGTTGCTGCTGACTGTTGAAGTATCTGATACTTCATATAGTTTGAAGATTCTGTTGCGATATCTGCATCAACTATTGATGAATGTGCTTCAATTAAGTTTTCACCCTGTATTGATAATGCATCAATTGCTGAATTTATTCTGTTTTGATATGCACCTATTTTTGTTATTCTGTCTGTTATATTTTCTACACCTGCATCGATATAGTTTAAGAATTCTCTTGCCGCATTGTCACCTGAGTATACACTGTCGCACATATCTTCAATTGATATTGTTCCTGATGGGTCTGCAATTGTTATAGATCCTGCACTGCCTGTTAAAACGCCTTGTTTTGCAATTGCTGCTGTTAATGCGGATTTGAAATAAACTACAGAGCCGTCAACTGTTGCTTCATATTTATAATCTGTTGTTTCTGTTGCAGAAGAATCAAGATTAACATTACCTGTTAAGCCTGCACCTGCTGCGCTGAAGCCCATTATTGATGTACATCCTGCATTTTCAAATAATTCTTTGTCTAATGATATAACGTTGTTTGAATCAGAATTTAATCCGATTTGAATGTTGATACCGTGGTCTGCTGCTGAACCTGTACCGTTAAGTAAGTTTAATCCGTTAAAATCGGTAACTTCTATTAATCGGTTGATTTCACTCATTCTCTGAACAACCTCTGTTTTGATTGCTTTGAGTGAATCTGTTGCATATGTTCCGTTTGCAGCCTGTTCGGTCAAATCTCTTATACGGGATAAGTAGTCATTAATAATTTTAAGAACCCCTTCCTCTGTTGTTAATAAACTTGTTGCCATTTGTCCGTTTGATTCGGCAACCTCATACCCGTTTAATTTACTTTGCATTTTACTTGCTACTGCATAACCTGCAGCATCATCTGATGCGTTGTTAATTTTGTAACCTGTGGACATACGTTCCATTGCGGTGTTTAAACCGTTGGTAGCATTGGTTAAATTTCTTTGGACAGTCAATGATGCCAAATTTGTGTTTACTGTAAGTGCCATAATTCTTTCTCCTTCAATCTTCCTATGGTGTTACTTTCTATATGAGAGCATATCGTCCAACTAAAGTTGGAACTTTACAACTTTAGTTGTAATATCCTCCATTAGTAGGAGAAATAATATTTTTTAATCCCTGAAAATCCCTATAACAAAAGAGTTTTACTGATTTTTAAATAATTGAAGAAATCCTGAAACTTCTGATGCTTTTTTCAGTGATAAGACAAGTTCTACTCTTCGGCTCTTATTTAAATCTTCTTTTCCGTTAACCAATATGGGGTTTCCTGAGCCTCTTCCCTCTACAATAAGACTTTTTCTTATTTTTTCTGCATATTTTTGGTCAAATTTTGTATTAAGTGCATATTGTGAAACAGTATAAGCTCTTCTCATACTTAAATCCATATTTAATAAGCACTGTTCATTTTGTGTTCTTGCATTTTTAAACGTCTGACTGTCTGTATGTCCCTGAATAACTATGTTTTCTATATTTTGAGACAGAACGTCGTTTGAATAAATTAAATTAAAATACATGGGAATAAATTTATCCAAATATGCTTTACCTTTTGGAGATAATTCAGCACTGTTAACCTTAAACAGTTCCAAATCGGAAATTTTAACAGAACCGTCATCTTCTATTTCAACATCGATATCGTTGGCGCGCATTACCTCCTGCAATTCCTGAACAACTTCCTGTTTTGCTTGACTTGTTGCGATGGCATCACTGCTGGCACTTAGTACGGATTGAATAAACAAAACAATAAATACCATCATCAAACCCATCATAAGGTCTGTCATGGTTACCCAAAATATATTTTCTTCTGTTTCTTCAGGTTTTGGTCTCGCCAAAATTCTCTCCTTTTATTCTCTAAAATAAATTATCCAGTGAATCATTTTTCTTTGAGTTTTTAATCAAAGTATCAGTTAATTTATTAACTCCGTAAACAAGGTGTTCAAGATACGGTACCATTGTTTTTGACATTACTTTGTCTATTGATTTGTATATCCCTTCAGGAATGTATGATAACATTACCGAATTTGAATGATTTTGGACTTTTGATTCTTTGAGCAAATCAATTAAGAACTTTTCTGATGCAACAACGTCAAATAATTTACAGAAAGTATTTTGTACTCTTACAAGTGCCTTTTCACAAAGCATTGTGTATGACAATCTGTCAATTAACATATAAATTAACGAACCTGCAACGGCCAAAACAGAACACATAGCAGCAAGTTGCATGTGGTGCATCAATGATGCAACTGATGCCGTTACCGCATCCGGTGTTGAAAAGTCTAATGCTGCAAATGCTTCAGCCATCTTGGCAAATGTAAATAAAGGTCCCATACCTGTTAAAAACGTAGGTGCTATACCGATAAATTTTGCATTATATTTTGATCTGACGAGTGAAACATCGTTAAAGAAATAAGAAGTATCTACAGTTGCATAAACTTTGGCATCTAAATTAGCAACTTCTTCTATCTGATAATTTTCGTTCTTATCTTTTAGAACAAGTTTATCTGAAATAATAAGGGTGTTTTTGAACTCTGCCCATGTCGCAGAAATAAAAGGATTATCCAATAGTTCGGCATCAAGTTCCTCAAATCTGTACGACAATTCTGATTTCTTATATTTATTAAGTATTTCAAAAATAGTGTTTAAATTCTTTTGTATTCTTAAATAACTTTTTAACGAATATATAACAACAGTAAAAAATACTGTTAATATCAATAATATAGGCGGATCTTTAAAAATATTCAAAAACATAAAAATACCCCTCTCTCTCTCATATAATTGTAGCATAAAATTGCAAATATGTTGATTGAGTTAACATTAAATAATATAATTAATTGTATGGAATGTCCGAAATGTCATAATGAAGTAGATGAAAATACTGCAGTATGTCCCTTTTGCAAAAAGGTACTGCTGTTAAAATGTCCTGTTTGCGGGAAATATAATAAAAATACTGTTTGTGAAGATTGCGGTTTTACAATCATTTCAAAATGTAATAATTGCGGTAAAATTAACCAAACAATAGACAAAGTTTGTCCCAAATGCGGATTGGATACATATAAAAGTATTGCGCTAAACGAGGCTGAAACAGAGGAATTTGCCTGCATGGTAATTACATTCTCAAATTTGCGTGATATGAAAAATGCCCTCAATTCAGTTGAAAATTACAACAAGTTTTATAAAAAATTAAAAAAATTAATTTTTGATTTTTCTGCCGAAAATAAAATAAAAACAACTTTATCAAACGGTAATTTTATTGCGTATTTCTACAGAGATTATTCATTCCACGCTTCCGCTTTAAATTCCGTAAAAACTGTTATAAATTTTGTTGATAAAATTGTAAATTTAAACAGCAAATTGAAAAAAGTTTTGGGAATAGCACTTGATTGCAAAATTGTTTTAGTCAAAAAAACAATAGATGATATTTCTGCAGATTCCCAGACTTCAGGTTTAAATATCAAACTTCTTAATCTTAAAAACGAAAAAGATAACTATCTTGCAGGAATACAGGTTATTGTCGATCAAAGCATTTATAAACCCGCAAGTAAAGATTATGAAATGACCTCTTTATATTCAACTCAGGTCGGGGAGCAATTAATGTCTTTTTATGAATTAATGCTTACAAAATACGTTGCTCCTCCGGTAGAAGAAGATGATGAAGATGCATTTGATTATAAAGCGGCAGGTTTACCGGATATTAAAAGAAAAACTTCCGAAATAGAGGAAGAAAAAGATTTATATAATTTTGATGAAATAAACATAGAAGCCCCCTGTAAATTTATTCAGGCTACTTCAGCCATGTGTTTTCCGGTTTTGGAAGAAAATTTGGACCAATACAGGATAATTTCCATAAAATCACCCCAAAATTTATACCCTGATACTTATGAAATTTTTGAAAAAATAAAAGGAAAAGGACAATCCATTATTCATTTAAGATGTTTAGAAAGACTTCAGTGTAATGCTTTCGGCTTTTGGCGTGAGTTTCTTAAATCTTATACCGATCTTGAAAGAAACAGTGCTTTTAAATTAAGAATTAAGACAAAATTGCCTGATACAGACGCACTTTTAGACTTAATTGACGGAAAAATGCAGGAAGACGTGTCTCCCGAAAGTATAAGATTTAAGTATTTTGAGGCAATTTATTCCGTTATTCAGAACATAGAAGATAAATTAGTCCTGTTCATTGAAAACTTTAACATGATGGACAGCACTTCTCTTGAATTGTTTAAGTTGATATTTTCAAGAATAGAGGACACCAATGTTACTTTTGTCATAACTTCTGACAGAAATGTTTCACTCCATAAAAAAATAGAACAGTTATTACGTTATGACAAGTATCTTGAAATTTCTCTCAAAAAATCAAGCTGGGCTGAAATTTTAAATTGTATGCCGGCAATTTATGATGATTTCATAAATTCATTCTTCTTTGAAAAAATTAAAGAAAATTATAACGGCAGTTATACTTATGTAATAAACGCTATTTTGTACCTTATCGAATCAAGAACTCTGGTTGTTTCAGATGAAAAAGGTGCTTTGAAAGAAGAAAAAATAACTGTTTTGCCTGAAGATTTAGTCGATTTGATGCAAAAAAGAATAAGGCTTTTGGCAAAAGAAACAGATGCATATAACGTATTATTATATTCTTATTTTTTAGGCTCAAGAATAGATGTAAATGTATTTAAACTTTTAGGTATAACTGATTTTGAAAATGTTGCAAAAGTTCTTGAAGAACATCATTTTATAGGCGTTTTCAGAGCCTCTATTTATATTCAGAATTACAAAATCCTTACAAAAGCAATTGAAAAAATGTACGATGATGAGTACATGAAAAAACTTGCCGAGAATTTATATAACAAAGTTTATGCTTCATCCGAAAAACCATCATCCATAAAACTAAGTTTATTATCGGCTTTAGACATGAAAAAAGAAATGTATGCCGAGCATATAAAACTATCTCAGGTTGCATTAAGTTATGGCGACTTTTCTGCCTATATTAAAAACGCAGTGAAATTTATCACCATAATGTCAGGAAAGAAAAAACAAAATGATGCCGTATTAGAAGAATTTAAAACCAACATATATAATTATGCGGCGAACTACTTAGACAGCACTTTTGACGAAGAAGCAAAATCAATTATAAACGTATTACTCGAAGATGCAGTTGAAAATAACGACAAAGAAAAAATTATTAATCTGTCAAAAATAACTCTTAAAAATGCATTGGCAAGTTCGGATTATCCTCTTGCGCTTATCGCTTTGCACAATATTTTGACAAACATTGAGGACGCTACAATTATTGATTCTCATGCAAATTACAACAGCAAATTCCTGTCATTATTGCTTATAAATATAGAGATTTTGTTCAATTTGGGAGAACTTAATAAATGTCTTGAAATTGCACAGGCATTATTAAGTGAATTAACCCCTGAAATTTGTCAGAAAATGAAGCCTGAGTCATACTCAATGGAGCAGTATGAAAATTATCTTCTTGAAACAATGACTCTCGCTGCTTTAGCAAAACTTATGACATGTGAAAAAGATTTAATTCCGTTCCTGAATGAAATTAAATATAAAATTGGCAGAGATATTCCATGTAAAGATACTCTTCTCGCTATTAAGTTCCTGCTCATGGGAGAAAAACCCGATATTCAGCCTGCTCAATCGGATGAAGTTTATACAAAAATCTTAAATTCAATTATTTCGGCATTTTTAGTTTATAACGGAGATTATGTAAAACTTGCACAAAATATCCACGTTGCAAAACTTATTGCAAGTAATGAAAAACAACTTCAGTTCAATCTCTTCTGTGACTTGATTATCGGATATTGCTATTACAGACTTGGCGTAACTGAAAAGAGTGATTTCATTTATAATGACGTTCTGAACAGAGCCAAAGAATGCGGACTTGCAACTGTTGTTCATTTAACCAATTACTTTGTCGGACTTGCAGATATTGAAGCAAATAACCCTGATGCAGCATACGGCGTTATAATGAATTCGCTGCTGATTATAGAAAAATCAAATTCCAAAAACAGAATTATATTATCCATGCTTCAATTATTGCTTTTAAAAATAATGAACATTCAGGAACAAAATATGCAGAATGTAAATTCTGAAACGGATGACGGGGAAATTTCCGATGAAAATTCTGACGAAATGTCTGAAGAAATTTCAGAAACAGAAGGCGAAGACAATGAGGTTAAGGAAGTTCCTAAGCACAAATTCAGCAAAGAAATACTCGACACACCGGACGGATATAAACTTATACGTCTTTCAGAAGAATACGGCTTGAAACCTTTTATGGAGAATTTAATATGAAGATATTATTTGCGGCAGCAGAAGTTGCACCTTTTTCAAAAGCAGGCGGGTTAGCGGATGTAGTCGGAAGTCTGCCGAAAATACTTGAAAAAGATGCGGAAATTGCTATTTTTACTCCTCTGCATGGTTGTATTGATGTTGATAAATACGGTATTAAAGAACTTGAAAATTCAACTTTATGGATATCTTTCGGCGGGCAGGGACATAAATTCAGATTATTTATGTGCAAACTCCCCGGAACTGATATAAACGTATTTTTTGTTCATAACGATTGGTATTTCACCTGTTTTAAAGAAGTTTATCCGAAATGGTTAGACCCCCGTTACGAACATGAAAGATATGTTGCATTTTCTCTTGCAACCTTAGAATATGCAAAACTTCTGAACTTCAGAGCAGATATTATTCATTCAAACGATTGGCATACAGCCATGATTCCGTTATACATAAAAGCAAATTACAAGTTTGATGAATTTTGGTCAAAAACCAAAAATGTTTTTGAAATTCATAACCTCGCTTATCAGGGCGTTTGGTTTGAAGATATCCTCGATTTTGCAAACATGAGAAAAGATATTGTCTATAATGAATGGGGTTGCGAACATTACGGGCGTGTAAACTGGATGAAAGGTGCAATTAATTATTCCGATAAAGTTGTTGCCGTTTCTCCGACCTATGCAAGAGAAATTTTAACGGGTGAATTCGGCGAAGGCATGGACTACACATTAAGAGGTCATACAAATAAACTTGTCGGAATTTTAAACGGCATTGATTACGAAGTATTTAACCCGAAAACCGACAAAAACCTCGTGAAAAACTATGACGTAAAAACTGTAAATAACAAAGATGCAAACAAGAAAAAAGTCTGCGAATTTTTCGGACTGGAATACAATCCCCAAAGGCCTTTAATTGCCACAGTATCAAGGTTGACAGGACAAAAAGGGCTTGATCTTGTAAGGCAGGCAGAAGTCAGATTGCAATGCATGAACGCAGATTTTGTATTCCTCGGAACAGGGGACAAAGACTATGAAAATTTGTTGATATGGCTTTCAAATAACACAAGAAATATTCGCTCATACATCGGTTACAAAGCCGACATGGCAAACGTAATCTATGCAGGAGCAGATTTCTTCCTCATGCCGTCATTATTTGAACCATGCGGTTTAAGTCAATTGATTGCAATGAGATACGGTGCTTTACCTATCGTAAGAGCAACAGGCGGATTGGAAGATACAGTTACCGGATATCCTCTCGACAATTCAACAGGTTTTAAATTCTGGGGTTATGACGGAAACGCAATGTGTGATGCAATAAACTGTGCATTAGGTGTTTACAGTGATGATTATACCTTTAATGCAATGCGTAAATCCGCTATGTCCGCTGATTTTAGCTGGAAAAAGAGCGCAAAAGAATATCTTAAAATTTATAATGAATTGGCAGGGGTAAAGGGGTAAAAGGGTAAAAGAGGTAATATAAGGAGTTTTTTATGAAATTAACATCTGATTTTGAACACGAAGGTATGATACCTGAAAAATATACTTGTGATGGTGCTAACGTTGCACCTGTCTTAAAGATATCTGAAGTTCCCGCAAATACAAAAAGTTTTGCGTTGATAGTTGATGATCCCGATGCTCCTGTCGGGCTTTGGGTTCACTGGGTTTTATATAATCTTCCCGCGTCAACAAGAGAAATTGATGAAAAAAATCTTCCCGCAGGTACAACGGCGGGCATGACAAATTTTGGATTCACAAAATGGGGCGGTCCTTGTCCTCCTGACGGTATGCACAGATACTATTTTAAACTTTATGCTCTGGATAAAGAGTTAAACCTGCCTTACGGCTTAAATAAAAAACAGGTTGAAGACGCAATAAAAGATTGCATAATCGAAAAAACCGAGCTCATGGGCAGATATATTCTTAAAAGATTCAGATAATAGAAAGTTTTAGTCGGGGTTTGATTTGTTAATTAAAATATAAATTAATAGGTAGACTAAAGTCTACCCTACGGCTACCCCTGTTGAACTGCTATTATAAATTCAAATGCAAATGAGGATTTAATCAAAAACATAAATTCCGTTTTGCAATTATGCACCCCAAAACAATTACAAAAAATACGTGACATAATTTTAATACTTTTGAAGAAGTAAAAGTATTGACAAGTGGTATGCTATAGAGTACCATGTAAGTATGAAAGAAATTTTGTATTATACAACATCAGATGGCAAATGCCCATTTCGAGAGTGGTTAAATAAACTTGACAGTATTGAACAAAAAAGAATAAGACAAAGATTATTGAGAATAAAATACGGAAATTTTGGCGATTACAAAAAGTTAAAAAATAGTGATTTGTCAGAATTAAGGTTTATTACAAGTAAAGGATACAGAATTTATTTTAAAGAACTGGATAATATAATTATCTTAATTGTTGCAGGCGGTGATAAATCTAATCAAGTTCAAATAATTAATAAAGCAAATAATTATTACAGAGAATTTAAAGAAAGGTATTTAAAAGATGACAAAATTTGATATAGAAAAAATTTTAAAAGAAAATGTCAGATTTGATGACGATTTAAACGAACATTTAAAAGATGTCAACGAACAGGCTTTATGGCTTCAAGTTGCACTTGACGAATATTTAAAAGACGGAAATTTTGATGCTTTTTATGCTTGTTTGGAAAAAGTTATAGAAATCCGTAATATTTCTGTAAGAAAAATGTCAAAAGATCTTGAATTATCAAGAAGTAATATAATAAAACTTTTAGACGGACAGACGAAAACTGCACCTAAAGTTGATACTTTGGTTAAAATTTTTGACTATTTGGATTTTGAAATTAAAATTTTGCCAAAACAGGCATAATTGGTTGTAATAATAAAGTATGTAGATTGGTTTTACCAAGCCAATAATATAAATTGTCGGATTAGATTAATCGGTAGACTAAAGTCTACCCTACGGCTGTTTTATAAAAATGTAATTTTGTCCGATTTTAGTAATATATTGTAACTGTTTTGGTAATATTATTTACAAAAAAACTTTATTAGGCTATACTTATTACACTATGAGAAAAGATTTACGACGATTAGTACGACGAAGTTAGGCTTGTTTTTGGGACAGTCAAATTTGTTGTACTCTTAACAAGACCTTTTAAAAGTCTTGTTTTTTGTTAATTTTTCTTAATATCGTCACTGAAAACAGGCAATTTTTATTTTTACGTTACTTATAGTGAAAGTAGGTTTTATCATGATAAATATTTTATATAACCCAGAATACCGACAAATAACAGTTAAGCCCAACGAATCGGAGGTTAGGCTTATGAATCTTATTTGGGGACTTTAATACATAAATAGGAGAATTGTTATTATGTCAGTTGCAAAAATATATTCAATTTTAGGAAATCCAAAATCAATTATCCCGCTTGGTATCAAGGACTTATCAGGTACAGCAGGTATTACGGCAGCATCTTTTGCAACTGGTAAAGAAGAGGGACAGGACAGATTTATTGACGAAGCCGGCACGGAAGTTATTTGGCTCTTGGGAATTCCCGTCGCAAAGAAATTTATTGATTTAACCGCATTTAAAACCGCTAAACTCGATCCTGAGTTTGACGTAAGAAATTTCCACAACAAAGAAATACTTGAAAAAGCCAAGGAATATGCACCTACAGAAACAATTAAAAACAACATAGAAAAAATTTCAAAAAATCAAAAATTATATAAAGGACTTACTATCGGAAAATTTGCAGGCGCAGTCGGTGCAACCATAGGCGCTTATTTAGCGCTTGCAAATGCAAAACAAAAATATACGGAAACAAATATCGCTAAAAACCTACTCGAAGAGCAAAAACTGGCAATGGATTACGGTCAGAATATCGCCATGGAAAAGGTCAAAACAATCGGTACAGATAAGAAGGATGCAGAGAAAAAATCAGATAACGTAAGTTTCAAAGGAGCTTTTGAAAACTTTATGCTTAACCCTGTTGCAAATATGTATCTGTTAGAGGGAAGCATTACAGGTTCAAGGCTCGCAAAATCAAGGAACAAACAGGAACTCACAGGTTATGCAATTAAAGAAGGTAGTTTCCTCGCCTTTATGTATGTCATAGGTCAGCAAATTCAAAACGCTTTTGAAAAAGTCGTTGATAAAAAACATAACAAAAATATCTCTCTCGATGCGAGAGTAATTGAAGATAAAACCTTGGCAGATGCATTTAATTCAAAATCAATAGAAGAAAGCCTTTCTTCTTTCCCGAAAAATGCATCTGATGCGGAAATCTACGAATTTTTACACAATAATCCGGAAAATGAAGTTGTTAAGAGGGCAAAACAGTCTGATATCATTAAACTTTACAAGAAAACAGACAAAATCGACACAAGAAAGTATATTGATATCAAACAGGTCAAAGGGGTAAACGACAACCTCTCAAAACTCTATGAACAGTACAAAGCATCAGGCGAAACAGCTGATGTCTTCTTCTCAAAACTCAAAAAATTGAAAAGAGGTTCAATCATTGCAAACATAGGAACAAGTATGTTTGCGTTAGGTGTTGTTATCCCTGCAATAATGCTCGGAAAAAGACTTGCTAACGGTGATACTGAGTTTGAAGTTAAAAACGAAGTAAAACAAAAATTAATCGAAGAAGGTAAACTCATTTCGGATAAAAAACCTGAGCAATCCACAGTTAACGCATAAAAAGAGTAACTCTTTTGAGTTACCCTTTTTAATATATACTTACGATTTTGACTTCTTGCCTATAAATTCATTATAACTCGTTTTCAATGTTTCTCAAGTACATGGAAAGAAAATTGTAAAATATCTTAATACTATTCTACTAATTCTTTGGTATTATTTTGTGGTTCACAAAACTCATTCTCACGGATAGTGCTGTTTTTAGGCTCTACGGTGTCGTCTGTTTCAAATTCGCTTATAATATCAGTATAAGCAAAATCATAAAGCATGCTGTCTTCAAAAATGTAATCTTTTTCTATAGTTCCGTTATTTATATTTTTGCCGACTGCCTTTTCAAGGTTTGCTTTTGACTGATTATATTCAAAAAGTGATGCATAGAAATTTAAAAGTGAATTTTCATAAGTTACCTGTGCGTCTTTTAATTCTGTCGGGTTTCCGACACCGACTCTGTACCTGCCGTATGATAATTCATAATTTTCTTTTGCTTTTTTAACCGTCAAAAAGGCAACCGGAAGCTGGCTTTTCTTTTCCTTTAAAGTATAAAATGCATTTTGGATTTCCAAAACTATTGCATTTTTTGTGTAATCTGCATTTGCCATTTCTTTATTATGAAGTGCTTTTGCTTCTTTAATCTGATTATTTATCAGCATTCCGTTAACAGTCGGGAAAGTCAGGTATCCGCCGAAATTATAACCCGTATTAGATGTAAAATGTCTGCCGCCTATCTGATACTGTCCTTCAATACTTAATGACGGGAAGTATGATTTTTTAGTGAGTTTTACATTTTGAAGTGCCGCCTCAACCTTAACATCGGCTAACTTAAACTCGGGTCTTGATTCTCTTGCAATATCGACAGAATCATTTAACGTAACATCGCACGGGGAGTATTTAAGTTTTTCCTGAACGTTGTATCTGTTTACATAAGGTAAACCCAAATTATTATTTAACTGTGCAATTGCTATGTCGATATTGTTTTCAGCCTGTATAAGTGATAATTTTGCGTTACTCAGATTAACTTCCGCAATAGTTACATCAACTTTCGGCTTTAAACCGGCCATATAAAATGCTTTTGCCTGATCATAAAAGAGTTCAAAATTTTCAACAGCCTCTTCTGCAACTTTTACCTTTTCATAAGCATAAAGTAAATTGTAGTAAGACTTTTTGACATCGCATATAACAGAATTTACCGTTGCGGTAAGTGCTATTTTATAGCCCTGGCTGTTTAATTTCTGTATGGTTACTTTATTTTGTGTAACTCCGAAATCGTAAAGCATTTCAGAGAGTGTAACCTGTCCGAGCAAATAATAATCAAATATCAGGTTTCTGCCCAAAGCATCTGACAACTGAAGTTGTTTCATTCTTGTGTAACCTGTCTGCCATGATACTTTTGGAAAATATGCAGACCACGCCTGTTTTATTCTCGCATCGGAGGCAAATACATCCTGCAAAGCCATTTGTATCTTGGGGTTATTTCCAAGTGCAAGTCTTATACAGTCATTTAAGGTTATATCTATTGATTTTTCGACAGAACCCTCTATAACAAGCTGATCATCCGCACTTATTGTATCTGATGTTTCCGCTTTCGGCGTTTCATTTACAAAAGGTGCTACATCCGTACTTTCAGGATATTCATCAGGATTTATATCATTACCGATTTCTGCCCATGCGGTATTGATATTCATAAAAGTTATTAAAAGTATAAGACTAATTATTTTTTTCATTTTTCTTGTTTTTTATCTGTTGTAATTTATCTTCTAACCATTTTTGAGATTTATCTTTGGCGATATTAACCATTACATAAAATGCCGGAACCAATATACTTCCCGCAAAAGCAACGGCTATCATTCCGCCGAATACTGTCATACCGATTGAATGTCTGCTGCCCGCACCTGCACCTCTTGCGGTTATAAGAGGAACTAATCCCAAAATAAACGCAATATTTGTCATCATTACAGCTCTGAATCTTAGTTTAGCCGCTTCTAATGCCGCTTTTACGTAATCTTTGCTTCCTGATTTTTCTAATGCGTCTTTTGCAAACTCTACAATCAAGATTGCCTGTTTTGTGCCCAAGCCGATTAACATAACAAGTCCGACCTGAGCATAAATATCAAGCGCATATCCCGCAATATACTGGAAGAATAGCGCTCCGATTAATGCAAGCGGTGATACAAGCATTACCGCAACAGGAAGTGTCCAACTTTCATAAAGTGCAACCAGGAACAGATACACAAATATGAGTGCGAGTGCAAGTATAGGTCCTATCTGTCCTGCAGATTCTTTTTCCTGCAAAGAAGATCCTGACCATGCAAAGCCCATATCCTCAGGCAGATATTCATATGACAATTTTTCAAGTGTATCCATTGCCGTTCCGGAACTTACACCGGTTGTCGGCAGGGCATTTATTGTTACTGACGGGTACAAATTAAATCTTGTAAGGAAATTAGGCCCGACCATATCTTCAAATTTTACAACCGAAGTCAAAGGAAGCATTTGTCCCGTTCTGTGATTTTTTACATAAATCTTGTTTATATCATCAGGCTGTGATCTGTATGGCGCGTCTGCCTGCATATATACACGGTAAACTCTGCCGAATTTATTAAAGTCATTTACGTATGTCATACCAATCTGGCTTGCCAGTGTATTATAAATTTCCGAAACGTTTACTCCGAGTGCAAGTGCCTTTTCTTCATCAACTATTACTCTCTTTTGGTTAACTGATGCACTGTATGTCGTAAACAATCTTGAAAATGCCGAATCTTTTCCCGCAGTATTTACGAATTTTACCATTTCGTTGTACAATTCTTCGGGAGTTCTGTCGCCCTTATCAAGCAGTTGATATTCAAGACCTCCAAACATACTCATCCCTGAAATTGCAGGCGGCTGGAATGTCGCAATACTTGCTTTTGTATAATTTGCAAACTTTTGGTTTATGTTATTTTTTATTGTGTCCAAAGATTTTTTACGTGAATTTCTTTTGTGCCACGGTTCAAGATTTATAATACACATTGCACTGTTTTCTCCCGACCATCCGATAATAGAAAGTACATCCTGAACACCTTTAATATCTTTAATGTTATCGACAAATTCTTTTGCAACCGCCTCAGTTCTTGCCAAAGTAGCACTGTCAGGAAGTTGTATTTGTGTAAACAATGCTCCTCTGTCTTCATCAGGTAAAAATCCTTTAGGAATTAGCCAGTACATTCCCATAATGAAAATAATACCGCTTACTAAAATAATAAAAGTCTTTTTAGGTGAGGTTACAAAGTATTCTACAACGCCCAAATACTTGTCTCTGAGCCCGTTAAACCAATCTTCAAATTTTCTTATAAATTCAAAATCGGTTTTTTCTTCGCCGCTCTTTAAAATCATTGAGCAAAGTGCCGGAGATAAACTCAAAGCAACAACCGTTGATAAGCCGATTGATGTTGCAATACATATTGCAAACTGTCTGAACATTTGTCCCGTAATTCCGCTTAAGAACGAAACAGGAACAAATACCGCCATCAATACAAGAGATGTCGCAACAATTGCGCCCAAAACTTCCTGCATTGTAATTTCTGTTGCTTCTTTCGGAGTTTTTCCGTCCTGTATATGTCGTTGGGTGTTTTCAAGTACAACTATTGCGTCATCAACTACAAGTCCGACCGCCAAAACCAAACCGAATAAAATTAAAAGATTTATTGAAAACCCGAATATTCCGAGAAAAATAAATACCCCTATCAGTGAAACAGGAATTGCGCAGAACGGAATAAATGCCGCTCTGAATGTTCCCAAAAACAGGTAAGTTACCAAACTTACAAGTATAATTGCAAGTATAATCGCACTTTTAACTTCTTTTATTGACTCTCTTACAAACGCAGTCTGGTCATACTGAACGTGATATGATAAATCTTTCGGAAAAGTTCTGCTTAGTTCTTTCATTCTTTGATTTACTCTGTTTGCAACATCAATAGAGTTCGCTTCGGGTAACTGAGTAACCGCAATCATAGCATTTTCGGAATCTTCAACTTTTGATTTTGTTGAATAATTTTCAGCTCCGAGTTCAATTCTTGCAACGTCTTTTAACTTAACATTAGAGGCATTTGATTTTGATTTTATAACTATATTTTCAAACTCTTCCGTTGTTTTTAATCTGCCCTTTGTTCTCAAAATAATTTTAAGCAATTGTTCGCCGTTTGTGGGTTCAGTACCTAACGTACCTGCCGCAGTCTGAATATTCTGACTTGTAATTGCGTTTCTGACATCTTCCACGGAAACCCCGAGACCTGCCATTTTTTCAGGATTCAGCCATACACGAATTGAATAATCGCCTTTTCCGTAAACGTTAACTTCACTTACCCCGAGTACACGGGCGATTTCGTCTTTGATAAACATTTTTGCGTAGTTTGACAGAAACAGTGCATCGTAAGTGTGATTTGGCGAAGTTACCGCAATCATCAATACTCCCGGGCCTCCGGTTGATTTTTTAACCTTTAACCCGTATCGTTGAACTTCTTCGGGTAACCTCGGAATAACTAATTGTAGTTGGTTTTGGACGTTAACCAGTGCCATATCGGGATTTGTTCCTATCCTGAAAAACAGGGTTAACTGATATTTGCTGTCCTGTGACGTAGAGGACATATAAAGCATATTTTCAACACCGTTTAACTGCAATTCTATCGGTGCCGCAACTGTTGATGTCAAAACATCCGAGTTTGCGCCGTTATAAGTTGCGGTTACCACAATCTGAGGCGGTGTGATTGAGGGATATTCTTCTAAAGGCAGGTTTGGTATGGTTATTAAGCCCGCAAGTATAATAACAATTGATACGACTATTGCAAATTTTGGTCTTTTTATGAATAGATTTCCTGCCATTATTTGTTATTACCCCTCTTTATTATTCTTTTTATTTTGTTTTTTACTCTTGAAATCAAAGACGGTTTTTTAGTATTTTGAACTTTATCATTGTCTTGTGTTTGTTCGACAATTTTAACCGGGTTTCCCGGAATAACCTTCTGAATACCTGTCAGAATAATTGTATCCCCTGCCTGCAAACCATCTGTAACATAAGCAACCTTATCGTTTTGTCCCGAAATTTTTATATTATTCAGTCTCGGGATATTGTTTTCGTCCATTTTATAAACGTACTTGCTTTCCTGATTTTCCATAAGTGCATACAAAGGAATGGTGGGGACTTTATCAGCTTCATTTGAATAAATTATCGCAGTTCCGTAATCACCGTCCAAAAGCATTTTTTCAGGGTTAGTAAAGGTTGCTCTCATTAAGATAGTTCCTGTTGCTTCATCAACCTTGTTATCGTGGAAATCCTGTGTCCCCTGATGCATATACTTTTCGCCTGTGCTGAAAAGAAAATCGACTTTTCTCTGAACATCTGCCGTTTTATCTATTCTTGCGAGTTCCGCAAAATCTTTTGCCTTTAAAGGAAATGCTACATACATAGGTTCAATGCTGTTTATAGTAGTCAATGTGCCTGCGTCTTTATTAACATAGTTACCTACAGTTACGGAAATATAACTTACTTTTCCGTCAACAGGGGCTTTTATATGTGTATAACTATAATTTCTTAATGCATCATTATATGCGCTTCTTGCCAAATTTACCTGCGCTCTGTATGTATCTCTTTTCGCTAACGCATTATCATATTCAGCCTTTGCAATATAATCTTTTTTTACAAGTTCTTCGGCTCTTATTAATTGTTTCTGATAATAATTAAGTTCAGCGGTAACATTATCCAAATTTGCCTTTGCTTTCTGTACCGCAAGGCTGTATTCCTGAGGTTCTATCTCAAATAAAACCTGTCCCGCTTTTACAAAATCACCCTCTTTAAAGTAACTTTTTGTAAGATAACCGTCAATTCTTGCCTCTACATTTACCTTATACTTTGATATAACTCTTGCCGGCGCTTCAAATTGTCTTATCATATCAACTTCGCCAACCTGTCCGACAGTAACTGCCGGAGTGGAAAATTCCTTCATCTTAATTCCGACAAGCATTTTTATTGCAGAATTGTAAACTGTTCTC
>JAFRHR010000047.1 GCA_017433195.1 bacterium | reverse complement strand
TGTTGAAAGCAACGTCAGAAGGAGCAAAGTTCTTGCTCCTGTCAGTGAAATTAATTTAGTATCAATTTTTTCATACAGTTTAAGCATCATCGTCTTAATATAAAATAATTTTAATTGTATCGTAACATTAAGAATTAGGCATGACAATACAAATAAGATAAAATATAAACAGATAGTTGTATAAAAAGGGGAGAGTCTTTTAATGAATTGTAAAAAAATACTGAAAAATATACTTTTTGGCTTGGGAATAATGTGCTTATTTGTCCCTCAGGCATATTGTGCATTATCTTTCCCGAATATAAATATAGGAATGCAGACAGCAAATACTCCGCAGGAGTTTACTCAGGGAATACAGATTTTAATTTGGTTAACCATATTAACTCTGGCTCCGAGTATTTTTATCATGACAACGTCTTTTGTGCGTATAGTTATAGTTTTGGCACTTACAAGGCAGGCTATCGGGGTAAACTCGCTTCCTCCTAATCAGGTTATCGCGAGTTTGGCATTGATTTTAACTTTCTTTGTAATGGCTCCGACATTTGACAAAATTAATACAGAGGCAATGCAGCCGTACATGAAAAATCAGATTACACAGCAGGCTGCTTTGGACAGAGCTATTGAGCCTTTAAGAGAGTTTATGTTTAAACAGACAGACGAAAAAGAATTGGCGCTTTTTGTCAGAATGTCAAAAATAGAGAAGCCTAAGACAACGAAAGATGTTCCGACATATGTTTTATTGCCGGCATTTATTCTGAGTGAGTTAAAGACAGCCTTTACGATAGGCTTTGTAATATATCTGCCGTTCCTCGTAATAGACGTTATGGTATCAAGTGTACTTGTATCAATGGGTATGATGTTCCTGCCGCCGACAATGATTGCGCTGCCTTTCAAACTTATCATGTTTGTTTTGATTGACGGCTGGTATTTAGTTGTTAAGTCGCTTGTTGAAGGATTTGTGAGGTAAGTATGGAGCAGGCTGTTATAATTGGACTTTTACAAGAAATGTTTGTGCTGATTATACAACTGTCGGCACCTATTCTTTTAACAGGTGTTTTACTTGGTTTGATGGTAAGTATATTTCAGGCGGTTACTCAAATACAGGAATCAACATTAACATTTGTTCCTAAGATTATAGGCGGAATTATTGTTTTGATAATTCTTTTGCCTTGGATGTATTCAATGATATCATCTGCGGTAAACGGATTCTTTGATACTATTCCTCAGTTGATTGGCGGAGCGTAGTTTAAATGGATTTATATCAGTTATTATCACCGGTAAATATAATTTTGTTTATAGGTATTTTAACCAGAATAACAGGGATGCTTTCATCGGCACCCTTGTTTTCAACTTATCCTATACCGATGATGGCAAAAGCATGGTTTGCGGCATTGGTTGCTTTTATTTTGTTTCCAATGGTTTATGCACATGTTCATTTTGTGATGCCTACAACAGTTCCCGAACTATCTCTTATCTTGATAAAAGAATTTTTTATAGGTTTTGCAATAGGTTTTTGTGCAAAAGTTATTTTTGTCGGAGTTGAAATGGGTGTTAATATGTTTGCGATACAAATGGGGCTTGCTGCAGATCAGGCATTAAATCCGACATCCGGCGGAAGTTCTCCGATAATTACGCAGGCTTTTACGTGGCTTTTAACAATGATATTTATGTGTGTTTGTGCACATCATTGGTTGTTTTCAGCTGTTTACAGAAGTTTTATAAATATGCCTATGGGATATGGCTTTGTAATAGATGCTTCGATAGCTCATCAGATTATAGTTATATCGTGTCAGATGTTTTCTATTGGGTTGCAGTTAGCATTGCCTATCTTTGGTATATTGCTTATTACGGATGTTTTGCTTGGCTTTACATCAAAGATGATGCCGCAGATGAATATATTTATGGTTTCAATTCCGTTAAAGGTATATTTGGGTTTGTTTTTATCTTTGATTTTTATGAAACCAATGGCTTCAACAATAGAGGTATTGCTTGAACGGTTGATAACACAGTTGGCGGCAGTTTTTTAGGAGTTTGAATGGGAAACGAAGGTGCAGAAAGAACAGAAGAAGCGACGCCAAGGCGACGGAATAAAGAAAGGGAAAAGGGTAATGTTTCCCGAAGTAAAGACCTTGAATCCGCAATTGCGGTTTCTTTGGGTATAGCTCTTATCGCTCTTTTTGCAAGGTTTACATTTAACAAACTGAAAGAGATTTTGGTCTACACGTTTACTAACCTTAGTCCTGATAATTTAAAATTAGATGATTTGACGGCATTGTTTAGTCCTTATTTTTATACTTATGCGATAATTATTTTCCCGTTTTTAATAGCGCTGTTTGTTGTAATTATAATTTTTGTAAGAATGGAAGTCGGACCTGTATTTTCTTTTCAAAAGATAAAACCGAGTTTTAATAAATTGTCTCCTTCGAGAATTGTTGATAATGCAAAAAAAATGTTAAATCCGCTGGCACCCCGAAACCTTGTTGAATTGGTAAAATCTCTGTTAAAGATGGGGGTTGTCGGATTTGTAGGTTTTTCTGTCGCAAACAACAGACGAGGGGAATTGGTTGATATTATAGGTTTGGATGTAAGTGTCGGGTTTGGTGTTATATGTTCAATTTTGATAGAAATGCTTATAAAAATGTGTATTGCAATGCTTATAATGGGATTTTTGGACAGAAAATACCAAAATTATGAGTTTGAAAAATCAATAAAAATGACAAAGCAGGAAGTTAAAGATGAGCATAAAGATTCAGAAGGTGATCCGCAGATTAAATCAAAGATAAGATCTATTCAGATGCAGATGGCAAGACAGAGAATGATGTCTGCCGTTCCTGAGTCGAATGTAGTTGTAACAAATCCGACACATTATGCGGTTGCTTTGAAATATGATAAAGAGACAAATCCTGTTCCTGTTGTAACTGCGAAAGGAATTGATTTTGTTGCTTTAAAGATAAAAGAAGTTGCTATAAATAACAATGTTCCGATAGTAGAAAATCGTCCACTTGCACGAAAATTATACGATTCTGTTCCGATTGATGGTATAATACCGGTAGACATGTGGGCAGCTGTTGCGGAAATACTTGGTTACGTCATGCGTCAGAGAGGTAAATAAGAAGAGTTAAGATGGATTTCAGCAAACTTGTAAACTTACTGAATAACAATGATATTGTGTTGGCAGTGGCACTTGTAACCGTTGTTGGCATGATGATTATCCCTTTACCGGCGCCTTTGCTTGATATTTTATTAACAGTAAATATATCTTTGGCAGTTATAATTTTGTTAGTTTGTTTGTATGTAAAAGAACCGCTTGATTATTCATCATTTCCAACGATATTACTTATGGCAACGTTGTTCAGATTAGGGCTGAACGTCAGTTCAACCCGTTTGATTTTATTGCATGGAGAGGCTGGAAACGTAATTAATTCATTCGGGGAATTTGTTGTCGGCGGTAACTACGTTGTCGGTGGCGTTATATTTGTAATTCTTGTTATTATTAACTTTATGGTTATCACAGGTGGTGCAACGCGTGTCGCTGAAGTTTCGGCAAGATTTGCTTTGGACAGTATGCCCGGTAAACAGTTAAGTATAGATGCTGATTTAAATTCCGGAATTATAACGGAAGATGAGGCAAAAGAGAGACGACAAAAAGTAGCAAGAGAATCAGATTTTTACGGAACAATGGATGGTGCTTCAAAGTTCGTAAAAGGTGATGCAACAGCAGGTATTATTATCACAATTGTCAACATTGTCGGAGGTTTGGTTATCGGTCTTGTTCAGTTAAAAATGGCTCCTGCGCAGGCATTAGCAACATATACGATATTAACTGTTGGTGATGGTCTTGTATCTCAGGTTCCTGCATTACTTATATCTACTGCAACAGGTCTTATTGTTTCAAGAGCAAGCGGAAAAGACGAATCATTGTCTTACGATATCAAGAAAGAAATGTTTTCAGACCCGAGAGTATTGGGTGTTGTTTCAGGCTTGTTAATTTTTATGGGTATGGTTCCTGGCATGCCTACTTTACCATTTTTGCTTATTGGTGCTGCAGCCGGCACTTATGCGTATATGAAACAAAATACAGCCAAGGTTGAAGAAAAAGAAATTGAAACCAAAAAGGCAGAAGAAGAAAAAATTAAGAAATCAGGTAAGAGAGAAAAGAAAGCAAGCAGAGAAAGTGTTATGGAATTACTGACACTTGAAACTATTGAAATAGAAGTTGGATACCGACTTGTTCCGTTACTTAATATAGAAATGGGCGGTGATTTGCTTGAGAGAATTGCTCAAATAAGAAAGCAAACCGCACTTGATTTGGGTATAATTTTGCCGTCAATAAGGGTAAGGGATAATTTGCAGTTAAACCCCAATTCTTATCAGATAAAACTTAAAGGTGTTGCTTTGGAAAGCGGAGAAATATATCCTGACAGAAGTTTGGCGATGAATGCCGGCGGAATGACGGATAATACAATCATAAATGGTATCCACGCAGTTGAGCCTGCATTTGGTTTGCCAGCAATTTGGATTGAAGAAAAAGACAAAGATATGGCTGAATTATCGGGCTATACTGTTGTCAGCCCCTCTGCCGTTATATCAACGCACTTAACTGAAATTATTAAAAAGAGTGCGTCTGAAATTATTTCAAGAGCTGATGTTCAACAGTTGATAAATAATCTGAAGAAAGAAATTTCAGAAGATTATGTCAGTGATGTAATGAAAGATTTATCTGTCGGAGATGTTCAGATAGTTCTTCAAAATCTTTTAAGTGAAAGGATTGCTGTCAGAGATTTGAAAACCATACTTGAGACAATGAGTATGGAAGTTAAGAGAAATAATTCACACGAGTATCTGACAGAAAAAGTAAGACAGGCATTAGCAAGAAATATCTGTAAACAAAACTTATCAGATTCAGGAGAATTGCTTGTAATTTCATTATCTCCTGATGTTGAAAATACAATTGCAAGAGGTATAAATCCTGACGGAGTAAGTTTGGTTTTGGATCCTGAATTTACAAGAAATCTTCAGGAACAGATAAATCAGGAACTTGAAAAGGCGATTTCTTTGACCGGAAATTTGCCTGTAATTGTATGTTCTTCTGCGGTCAGATTGCCGTTCAGAAGATTAACCGAAAGAAATTTTCCACATATTTCAATTATGGCGTATAATGAAATTACACCAAACTTTAAAGCAAAATCTGTTGGTGTTATAAAAGTTAGTATGCAAAAACAAAAATAATATGAAAGGATAACAATATGAGAGAACTTATTAAAAATGATCAGATGGTAACAATTGTTCCGCAGGACTTTCATAATACAAACAACGGAAGAGTTACCGATGTAAGAATGGATGGTTTTGATATGGAATTGAAATATATTCCAAACGGTTTAATGATAAACCATGTATGTGATTTTTATTCTTTAACAGAGAACGGATATTTGTATTTTGAATCATACATAAAAGACTTAAAAGATAATGTTATCTCTATTGCAAACCCTACAAAACACAGATTTTTGCAAAGAAGAAAATTTACGCGTATCAAATTTTTGGAAGATATTGAGCTTGTTTATAAAGATATAAAACATTCTGCAAGAACTTTAGACCTTTCGGCCGGTGGTATGAAATTAAGAAGCTCTGAAAATATCGATATTGAACATGATTATAAAGTATGTATCAAATTAAGTGATGAACTTGAGGTTTCCTGTAAATATCATCCTATAAGAATTGAGAGAACCGAGGAAGGTGTTTATATTTTATCGGGAAAATTCGTAAATCTTAGCAACATAGACAGAATGACTTTAATTCAGTATTGTATGAAAAAGAATATGGAAAATATTAATAAGTAATGAGTACCCAAAAAACAAAATCAAAAAAAGCAAAAAATTTTTGTACTGCATTTGTATGTATAGCATTTTTAATATTTGGTGCAATTCATTTGTTTTCGTGCGGAAATATAAGTTATGATTCTGTAGTCGGCCTGTTTATAAAAATTGTTCCGGCTTGTTTGGTGATGGGAGTGTTAGGGTATAAAATCGGTGATATTTTGGATCATCCAAAAGGTAGTAAAGCTGCAGATTACAGAAATATTATTATGGATGAGCTGGAAAATATCGATGCGAATATGGATTTCAGCGGACTTTCTACTGATTTCCCCGATTTTGGCGAAATAAATGCAAAACTTATAAGTGAAGGACAGGCTGAAGAACCTAAAATAGAAATGACGGAAGAAAGCAGCGAGTGATTTTAAGAGATATTTTCAGAAAAAAAAATAATATAAGATTTTTTACTACGCCGAGTCACAGCGGTCGTTTTTTTATTTTTCATAAATTTTTAAATTTTTATAAATATGATATTTCAGAGACGGATACTC
>JAFRHR010000046.1 GCA_017433195.1 bacterium | reverse complement strand
TTAGATTAAGTGTATTTAGTATACTTATTATAGAAATATAAGACAATATATTTTATATATGGATTTATTATTTTTTTACATTTGTTACTTACCAAAGTTGGTACTATTTAAAAATTTTGCAAATAAATAGACCCCTTTTGCAAGGAGTCAAAACCGTAAATATATTAAACCGTAATAATTTTCTTTTCTTACACTATTATATTACCATTTTTTCAGTCAATTATTATGCTCCTCGGGAATTATTATTTTAAATAATTATTAGAACTTATTAACTAATACTAAAGTATTAGTTTTTGAGTTTAAAATTTACTTGAAATTATATTTTTTTTATTGTATGCTCGTAACAAGCAAACGCGGAAGTAGCTCAGTTGGTAGAGCATCTGCCTTCCAAGCAGAATGTCGCGGGTCCGAGTCCCGTCTTCCGCTTTTTTATTTGCCAAATTTTTGGACCATTATTGAATCTTAATAAAAAGTTGTTAGAAAATTATGTGGATGATATGATGGAGGAAATGTTTTTGACTTAATGAAGGGAGAATCCATGGATAAAGATAATGAAAAATTGGGTATTTTAAGACACTCTTGTTCTCACGTTATGGCTCAAGCCGTACAAAACCTGTTTCCACAGGCTAAATTAGCAATAGGGCCGTCCATCGAAAACGGATTTTATTATGATTTTGATATGACTGACGGATACACATTCACAGAAGAAGATTTAAGAAAAATAGAAAAAGAAATGGCAAGAGTTCTTAGTACAGCCATGACATTTGAAAAAGTTTATGTTGAAGATGTTGATAAACAAATTGCAGAATTTAAAAGCCAGGGTGAAATTTACAAGGCGGAATTACTTGAAGAACACAGAAACGACAAGCCAACCCTCTATGTAACCAGAGGCGCTGACGGAAAGGCTTTATTCAACGATTTATGTGCCGGACCTCACCTTGAAAGTTCAAAAGAAATTAAATACTTTAAACTGTTAAAAGTTGCAGGCGCATACTGGAGAGGTAATGAAAACAACAAAATGCTTCAGAGAATTTACGCAACTGCTTTCTTAACAAAAGAAGATTTGGATAATTACATGCACTTGCTTGAAGAAGCAGAAAAAAGAGATCACAGAAAACTCGGAACTCAGTTAGATTTATTCTCTGTAAGAGAAGAAGTCGGATCAGGACTTGTTCTTTGGCATCCAAACCTTGCCGTTGTAAGAGAAGAAATCGAAAATTACTGGAGAACAGAACACAGAAAAAGAGGTTATGTAATTGTTAATACTCCTCACATAGCAAAATCAAAATTGTGGGAAATATCCGGACACATGGGACACTACAAAGAAAACATGTTCTTCCTCGAAAAAGAAGAAGATTCAAATGACCAGTTCGTATTAAAACCGATGAACTGTCCGTTCCATATTCTTATATATCAGGCAAACAGATATTCTTATCGTTCATTGCCTTTAAGAATGGCAGAACTCGGAAATGTTTACAGAAAAGAAAAATCAGGAGCATTAGGCGGTTTAACCCGAGTTCAGGGCTTCACACAGGATGATGCTCACGTTTTCTGTACTCCTGAACAGTTAGTTGATGAAATTAACGAAATTATCGATTTCGTTGCTGATACAATGGCTATCTTCAAGATGAACTTTGAAGTTGAATTGTCTACAAGACCTGAAAGTTACGTAGGAGAACTTTCTAACTGGGAACGTGCCGAAGCAGGATTAAAAGAAGCAATGGACAGACGCGGCATGAAATATGACATCAATGAAGGTGACGGCGCATTCTACGGACCGAAAATCGACTTCAAGGTTAAAGATGCCTTGGGCAGAACATGGCAATGTGCTACAATTCAGCTTGATTTCAATCTGCCGGAAAGATTTAACATCAAATATCAGGACAAAGACGGCAGCATGAAAACACCGGTTATGCTTCACAGAGTTATCTTCGGATCTATGGAAAGATTTCATGGTATCTTAATCGAACACTATGCAGGAGCATTCCCGCTCTGGTTAGCACCTACTCAGGTAAGCATAGTTCCTATCGCAAACGACAAGCATGCCGAATTTGCAGAAAAGGTATACAAAGAAATGAGAAAAGAAAGCATAAGAGTAAACCTCGATGACAGATCTGAAAGTATGAACTACAAAATCAGAGAGGCATTGCAGCAGAAAAAAGTACCTTATGTTTGTGTAATCGGAGACAAAGAAATTGCCGAAGATTCAGTTGCTGTAAGAAAAAGAGGCGAAGGTCAAATAGGAACATTCAAAGTATCCGAATTTATAAAAATGCTTAAAAACGAAATCGAAACAAAAGCATAAAATTTACAAAAATTCATAAAAAAAGACGGTCATCAAAAATGGTCGTCTTTATTATTATAGTTAAATTTTTTTACAATTTAAAACCGCTTAACTGGAAAAAAGTTTTAAGAAATGTTATCATGAAAATACAGATTTTAGCAATTTTTATTTTTACGGTTTTTTAAATTTTTATAGTAGTGTAAAGGTGGCATGAATTTTGGAAGACAACCTCAATAATAAATCCGGTATAAATAGCGGTGCTATATCTTCTCCTCTGAAAGACAGAGAACTTATAGTTACAGTTAATGCTTTGTCTTCAAAGCAGAACTTTAAAAATTCATATAAAACAAACCCGCAAACTGCATTAAGCAGTTCCGTTTCCACACAAAAATCATTCACAAACATTGATTATAAAAAACTTGTCAGAGAACTCTCAAATTTAGGAGAAGTTTCTGACATTGACCACTTGTATTCATTGTTGCACAGAATACTTACAAAGAGTTATAACTGCTCATTTTTGGCATTTGGCTTTTACCATGAAAAATCAAATTGCATAAATTTGAAATTAACTGATAAACTTGGAAATTCTTTTTCTTCAAAATTTTTAATTTCAGACAAAACAAATCCGATTGTTGATTGTTTTCTGAACAAAAAAGTAGTTTTATCAGAAAATACGGAATTTTTAAAGATGTCATACTTCCACTCTTATACAGTGGCAATTTTACCTATGATTTCCGTAGGAAGATGCGTTGGTGTCATGTTAGTTGCGGACCAGAACGCAAAACAAAATTACAAACTTTATTCTCTTTTATCAAGTTACGCAGGGCTTGTCGCTCACAATGCCGAACTTATCGAAAAGAGTAACGCAAATGCCAATATAGACAATTTAACATCCTTGTATAACCACAGAGGATTTCAGGATTGTCTTGATGAAACAATTCAAAAAACAAACAGTTCCAAAAAAGACATGTCCATTATTATGATGGATATAAACAACATGACCAAAATTAACAGAGAATTTGGGCATACAAAAGGTGATGAAGTTATAAGACTCGTTGCTGACAAAATTAAACAAAACATCAGAAAATCAGATATTGCAGGACGTTACGGCGGAGATGAAATAGCAATTATCCTTCCGGATACCGAAATTTCCGAAGCAAAATATCTTGCTGAATTTTTAACATACACTCTGTCATGTTGTTTTGTTGACGATGTAGGACCTGTTAAAGTTTCTGTTGGAGTCGGAACATACCCGAAAGGCGCAGAAGACAAAGAAAAATTATTAATTTTGACAGAACAGGCTATGCACATATCCAAAGCGAAAGGATATAAAGACGGAATGTCTGCGATTATAAGTTCTGCTGACTTTAATTTCTGGGATGACTTAGATTTGGCATTGCAATCTTATGCCGAAATTCTGACAAAACGACAAGTTGAATTCGGAACTAATTTTGAAGAAGAATTATTCAGACTGTTCAAGACAGAAAGTATAAAATCAACAAATCACTTAGAAGAAATGGCGGCATCACTTGCAGGTGCAATAGATGCAAAAGATACTTATACAAAAGGTCACTCAACTTCAGTTTCAAGATATTCCGAAGCTCTCGCAAGAGCAATAAATTTACCTGAAAAAGAAGTTGAAAGAATCAGAATAGGGGCATTACTTCACGATGTAGGTAAAATCGGTATTCCTGAAAGCGTGTTAAGAAAACCTGATAAACTTTCAGACGAAGAATGGGAAATAATGAAACAACACCCTGCAATAGGTGCTGAAAAAGTATTAAAATCAAATGAAACATTAAAAGATTTAATTCCGATAGTTAAATATCACCACGAAAGAATTGACGGAAAAGGTTATCCTGAAAAACTGACAGGAGAGAAGATTCCGCTTGCTGCGAGAATTGTAGCCGTAGCTGATGCTTATCACGCTTTAATAAGTGACAGACCATACAGAAAAGGTTTGGGCATTGAAAAGGCATGCGAAATTTTATCAGCAGGCATGGGAACTCAATGGGATTCTGATTTAACGAGAAAATTTATTCAAATTGCTCCGTCTTTATCCACAACCGTTTAAAATCATTTTTGTAATACAACGCCAAAACTATTGAAGCACGTAGTTTTTAGCCGTATTTTTCCATGCCGATATTCTTAAAAATTTTTATTACAAAATTTTAATAAAACATTAACTAAAATGGGCTTTCTAAATACATTTATGATAATATTTTGTTATATATTTTGGTGAAGTAAAAAAATTGTTTAAAATAATAAAGAAAATTTTATGGGGATGGCTTTTAGTTGCGTTTATCTGTCAGTGCGGATATGCCGCTGATTTTCATATGCCTTTTATTCACCAGAAAGAACAAATAGAAAGTTCTGAAGATTTTACCCCTGAAGTCACCAAACCCAAGAAAGAAAAGACTAAACGCCATTTCTTTAAAAAGAAACAAAAAGCAGAAGAAGATGATTTCTGGAAAGATTTTTATGATGATTCCGTTGATGAAATAAACAAGGAAAAGAAGCCCCCTGTCCTTACTTCACCAAATATAAAAGTAGAGGAATATAAAGAAGCCGAAACCAGAAAAGTCAAAAGCATTAAACTTTCCGGAAACAATATAATTTCGGAAAACTCTATTCTGCCGACATTAAGGACACAAATCGGAGATACTTTTAACAAGAATCTGATTCAGCAGGATTTACAGTCAATTTATGCTACCGGATATTTTACGGACAAAATGAAAGCCGTTCCTGTTGATAATAATGACGGAACACTCGACATAATCATCTATGTCGAAGAAAACATCCCTGTTACTGATATTCAGATATACGGTAACAAATCCCTGAACAAAGAGGAAATCTTAAATTTAGTCTACCCTCTTATCGGGATGCCCCAAAATATAAATTCAATTAACGACGTCATTGATAAAATCAACGATTGTTACGCATCAAAAGGCTACCTTTTGGCAAGGATTGATGCACTTTATGATGATCCGGACGGAACCATCAATATCGGCATTGATGAAGGTATAATCGGCAAAATCATTATCTCAGGAAACGAAAAAACAAAAGATTACATCATTGCAAGAAATATTATGACCGAACCGGGAATGGTTTACAATGAAGAACTTATAAAACAGGATTTGGTAAGATTATATTCCACTCAGGCTTTTAAAGATGTAAACAGAGAAATAACCCCGAGCGAAGATTACCCCGGCAAATACGATGTTACAATTGTTGTTTCAGAACAAAGAACTGCCGCTTTATCAATCGGTGGAGGTTTGGATTCCGCAACAGGTATTTTCGGTTCATTAAGTATTTCTGACAACAATTTCAGGGGACTTAACCAGAGAGTCGGTTTATCAGGCATGGTCGGTTCCGGTATTATGATGAGTGATTCATCAATTCTGAACAGAATGAACTTCCAGGCTGAACTGAGCTTCTTTGAGCCACACTTCTTAAATGCAGACAATTCTTTATTATCCAAAGTATATTTCAGAGATTACGGAAGCTATCAGGTACCGCTTGCAATTGAAACACGAGTAGGTTTTGAAAGCACTGTATCTCACAAATTAAAATACAACCCAAATTTATCCGCAACATTTACTGCAGGAGTTGAAAATATAAGTCTGAGTGAAGGCGATTATTCGCAGATAAAACACTTATACAGCAAATTTATGACTCCTTCAGAATATAAAGCTGCAAGAGACAGACAACTTGCTGACGGTTTCTTTATTAACCTTGCTCCGGGACTTGTTTATGATACAAGAGATATGAGTACAAACCCGAGAAAAGGTACTTTGGCATCGGTTAAATTTGAAGAATCTCTTTGTGTTTCAAAAATCAAACAAACAACGGGAAGATTATCAGGTATGGTTAAACGTTACATTCCTGTTGCAAGTAAATCTTCATTATCCTTCACGGCCAGAGCCGGCGGAAAAGTTCACGGGACGGAAGAACCTGAATTTCTTGCTTACAGACTTGGCGGACCATACACAATAAGAGGGTTCAGAGTAAACGGAGTCGGGGTTGGTGATTCTTTCGTTATGGGTTCGGTTGAATTAAACACTCCGGTATTATTCTTAGACAGAATTAAAAAAGTCAGATTCTTTGATAACCTGAGATTGGCATTCTTCGTTGATGCAGGTAAGGTATTTAATCCTACAATAACAGACAGAATGTACGACAGACCTATGCAGGCAATTACGGCAGGTGTCGGGTTAAAATTATTTATTCCCGGTATAGGACCGTTATCTTTGGATTATGGTATTCCGCTTACAAATCCGGGTTCTTACGGAAGCAAAAACGGTTACTTCACTTTTGGAGTCGGCGACTCTATCAACATGTATTAAAAACAGGAGGCAATATGCATAAACTAAAAAAAATGTTCATACTTTTAACATCCGTTCTATTTTTGGGGAACACAGTGATGGCATCGGGGGTAGGAAGTATTAATTACCAGAAAGTTCAGGACAACTATCCTTACGCCCAAAAAGTTATTAAAGAAGTTGAAGCAAAAGCACTTGCTCTTCAGCAATACATAACAGACAAAGAAAAAGAATTTAAATCAATTGATACTCCGCTTAAAAAGAAAGCTTTTGAAGATAAAATCACCGTTGAATTTAAAGACAAAGAAAATGCTTTTATAAACTACAAACTTAAAAAAGAAGAAGAAATTTACAAAAAAATACAGGAAGCAGCAAAAGCTGTTATGGTTGAACAAAATTTAGACGCCGTAATTGATTACAGAGTAATGTTTATTGGCGGCGTTGACATAAGTGATTTGGTTATAGAAAAACTGAAAGGCGGGAAACAATAATGAGAATTGTTGATTTAATTGAAAAAAAGAAAATGGGCGGAGAACATACCAAAGAAGAAATCGATTTTATCATTGATTCTCTTATGAATGGTGTTGCCGCTGATTATCAGATTAGTGCATGGCTTATGGCAATTTATTTTAAAGGCATGACGCAAAAAGAAACGGCATATCTTACAGATGCTATGTTAAGATCAGGCGAAGTCATAAATCTCGGAGAATACAGTGACAAAGTTGTTGACAAACATTCAACCGGAGGAGTTGGAGATAAAGTCACAATAACTCTTATTCCTCTGCTTTCAGCTGCAGGAATACCAATTGCAAAACTTTCGGGCAGAGCTTTGGGCTACACAGGCGGAACAGTTGATAAACTTGAAAGTATCCCCGGATTCAGACTTGATTTATCAATTGATGATATGATAAAACAACTTGAAAAAATTAATGTCGTAATTGGCATGCAAACACAGAATTTAACCCCTGCAGACGGTAAACTTTATGCTTTAAGAGACGTTACATCTACTGTTAACAGTATTCCGTTAATCGCGTCATCAGTAGTTTCAAAGAAACTCGCAAGCGGATCAAATAACATAATTCTCGACGTTAAATATGGCGGCGGAGCATTTATGGAAACACCTGAAGATGCTGAAAAATTATCCCAATGTATGGTTGATATCGGCAAAAACCTTAACAGAAACATAACTGCCGTTATTACATATATGGACGAGCCTTTAGGCAGAGCCGTAGGAAATTCATTAGAAGTTATTGAAGCAATTGAATTCTTAAAAGGAAACATAAAAACAGGTGATATTGCTGAATTAACTTACGATTTTGCATCTCTTGCTCTTGTTCAGATGGGGAAATATGATAATCAGGAAGATGCGAAGAAATATCTGAGAGAAATCATTGAAAGCGGAAAAGCTATCAACAAGTTACGTGAATTAATCATTGCACAGGGCGGAAATGACAACGTTATTGATAATTACGCAACATTTGCAACCGCTTCTTCAAAAGTTGAATGTATTGCTGATAAATCAGGATATATTCACAAAATTAATGCACATGATATTGCATACGCAAGTAAGATATTAGGCGCAGGCAGAGACAAAAAAGGCGATCCGATTGATTACAGTGTAGGGGTTTTCCTTAACAAAAAAACAGGAGAAGAGGTTAAAGCCGGAGATGTCTTATACACACTATATTCCAACAATGATGAAAAGACGAAAATCGCTAAAGAAAGCTGCGATAAGGCATTTGTAATAAAAGATTGCAAACCTGAATTAAAACCGCTAATATATAAGATAATAAAATAATTTTTGAATCGAGGTTGATATGTTTAACAAAAAAATGCAGTATTCTATAAAAACCGTGCCAAGTGAAGATACTCAGGCTTTACAGGACCTGCTTAACAAAATGTCCGGGGAAGGCTGGGATTTATACACTATGCACGAACAGGAATTTGACGAAGGTTTTAAATATTCCTGTATTTTTATGAGAGAGTACGAATCGGAATCACCGGAAGTTGATTTTGACGAAGTTGTTAATGTAAGAAGCTTCAAAAATCAAATGGAAAAAATGCTTTCCGCTAAACTTCCTCCGTATGAAAGCTGCAAAGAAATTCAGTCTAAAATAAGAGACCAGAAAAAGAAAATATCAAAAATTAAAAGTCAGTTAGAACAGGAAAACCTCGCAGGAAGTGAAAAGCAAAAATTAAACGAACAAATTTCAGAAGGTTTAAAAAAATTAGAATCGCTGAAAAAAGACTTAGTTAAAGAATTATCGCCAGATTCAATGTTTTCAAAAATCAAAGAAAACAAGTTTGTTGTCTGTCTGAGCGAACAGATAATTGACTTTGTAAGCCCTGATAATAAAGACGATTTATTGTCAGAAACCGTTAAAATCAGAGAAAAATTAACTAATGACATCGGATATGTTATTCCGAAAATAATTTTTCAGGACGATGAAAACCTCGATGAATACGAATTCAGCATAAAAATTCACGCACTTGAAGTTTTAAAAGCAATTGCAATACCAAATTACATTGCTTTCTACAAAGACGAACTGAATATAACAAAAAAACCTAAAGGGACAGTAAGTACAGTTGACTTTATGACAAACAGAGAACTCTGGTGGATACCTAAAAATCTGGCAAAAGATTTCTGGGCAAACGGAATGACTCCTGTTGAATACATCGGAAAGGCTATCGAATTTATTTCCGTAAAATATGTTCAGGAAATACTCGATTACAACGATATAAACAAATACATAACCAATGTTTATGAACATGATGCTTTTGCAGTAAACAGCATCTTACCTGATTTTATATCAGTTGCGGAATTAAAATACTTACTTACAAATCTGATAAGAGAACGTGTTTCGGTTAAAGATATTGTTTATATTTTTGAAAAAATAAACGATTTTTCAGACGAACCCAGCAAAGAAGATTTGCTTGATAAAATCCGTTTATCTCTTTCAAAATATATTACAAGAGATTTGTGCACGGATAATAAAATCAATGTTTTTGAATTTTCACCCAAAACGCTTGATAAGTTATTCTTAATCACAGACGAAACTATGGACGAAACTGTCGTAAGAGTAGATGGTGTAACAATAGAAAAACTCGTTAAGAAAATAATGAAAAAAGCAAAAACACTAAATCTGAGCAACATTACTCTGCTTGTACCGTTATCAATAAGACATATGATGTTTACGGTCTTCTCTGAATTTATCAACAACTTAACGGTTATTGCACAGGAAGAACTCAGTTGCGATTGCGAAATAAACGTCCTTGCAGAAATTTAGCGGGGTGGGTAAATAATCATAAAGTATTGTCATTCCGAGCGTTAGCGAAGAATCTCTTTTTCGCAGTAATGAAATTCTTCAGTCGTTTCACTTCTTCAGAATGTCCTTGCTTTTATCCCTCAAGTACAACCTTTTGCAAGCCTTTCGGCTTGTCTACGTTTCTGCCCAATCTTGTCGCAATTTCGAGCGCTAAAAGTTGAGTAATAATTACATTTGAAAATGCCTGCAAAATATCCGATTCACATTCAACCTGAATATTTAAATTCGGCTGAAATCTCTCATTTGGCTTTCCAATTATATAAATTGACGGGTTATAATCTTTTTTGATTTTGTTCAGATGCTGAACTGCTGTATACGGCAAGCCTGATACAGAAATATAAATAAGTGCGGATTTCGGATTATTCAAAACCGCAACATGCCCGTGCATAAATTCACCCATTATTGCAGCATTTATATTCATATAAGAAGTTTCTTTAATCTTTAATGCCGCCTCTTTAGCCAAAGAATATGACATACCGTCTGCTACCGTAAAGACACATTTTGATTTGCAAATAAGTCTTGCAAGTTGTTTTATTTTCTTTCTGAGTTCAAGTGTTTTTTTAACTGTTTCCGGAATTTTCGGAATAGAATTTGAAAGCGCTTCAACTTTTTCAGAAAAAGCATCGTCCTTAACCTGTTTTGCAAATTTTATTGCTACAATTAAAAGACAAAGCATTTGTGCAGTAAACGATTTAGTTGCGGCGATACTGTTTTCTACACCCGCTTTTGTTATAACTCTGTATTTACACAACTTATATATTGTCGAATCGACTTTATTTGTTATACACAAAGTATCAAGTCCGAGTTCAATTACACGTCTTACAGCGTGCAATGTATCACCCGTTTCACCTGATTGAGTAATAAAAATATAAAGCGTTCCTTTATCGTGCGGAATTATATTTTTTTGAAGCAGTTCACTTGAATATATAGAACGTGCTTCCAAGCCTGCATAAGAACCTAACATATCAGCGGCAAACCTTGCACAATGATATGATGTACCACTCGCTACAATTACAATCTTCTTTACGTTTTTCGGTAAATCGATTTCTTCACTGTGGTAAGATTCTATAATTTTTGCCAAAACCTCAGGCTGCTGATAAATTTCAGCTTCCATTGATGTTTTAGGTTTAAATTTATCAAGTAAACTCATACAACTCTCCGCTTACTGACTAATATTAAAATATTAATCGATTATTTACACCCAATTATCCCAAAAGTTTCTTCAGTAAATCGTTAACAACCTTCGGATTTGCTCTGCCCTTAGTTTCTTTCATAACCTGACCGACAAAGAACCCGAACAACTGAACTTTTCCGTTCTTGTATGCTGCAAGTTGTTCAGGATTGTTTTCAAGAACTTTCTTTACTAATTCTTCTATTGCACCCGTATCGGTTATCTGGCTAAGACCTTTTTTCTCAACAATTTCTGACGGTTTTGTTCCGTCTTTAAGCATTTCGATTATTATTTGTTTTCCTATATTATTAGAAATAACATTCTTTTCTATCAAACCGATTAACTCAGCCAAGCCTACGGGAGTCAATTTTGTATCACCGATTTCAAGTTTTTCTTCTTTTAAGTATGCAGCAACTTCGCCCATAATAAAGTTAATTGCAGTTTTAGGGTTTGCGCCCAATTTAAGTACATCGTCAAAGAAATACGATAATGCAGGAATCTCAACAACAACAGCAGCATCATATTCACTTAAACCCAATCCCTGATATCTTTCACGTCTTTGTGACGGTAATTCAGGCATTTTTGCCTTTATTTCGTTAACCCATTCTCTTGAAATTTCCAAAGGCATTAAATCAGGTTCAGGGAAATATCTGTAATCATGAGCGTCCTCTTTTCCTCTCATTGAACGTGTTTCGCCTGAAGCATCATCCCACAAACGTGTTTCCTGAATAACTTCTTCTCCGTTTTCAACGAGGTCAATTTGTCTGTCTATTTCATATTCAATAGCACGCTGTAAGGCTCTGAAACTGTTTACGTTTTTGATTTCGGCTCTTGTACCGAATTTATCAGAACCCTTAGGCATAATTGAGATATTTGCGTCACATCTCATAGAACCCTCTTCAAGGTTTCCGTCACAAACACCTATGTATCTTACAATATTTCTGAGTTCTTCCATATAATTTTTTGCTTCTTCACTTGATCTCATATCAGGTTCCGATACGATTTCCAAAAGCGGAGTTCCCGCTCTGTTTAAGTCTACTAAAGAATAAGCAGAACCTGCAATACCCGCAGCACCTGCGTGAACAAGTTTACCTGCATCTTCTTCAAGGTGAGCTCTTGTAATACCAATTCTCTTTCCTTTTACATCAATATGACCGTTAATACAAATCGGCTCATCATACTGAGAAATCTGATAACCTTTCGGAAGATCAGGATAAAAATACTGCTTTCTGTCGAATTTACATCTTTCAGGAATTTCACAATTCAAAGCAAGTCCAGTCAGAATACCCATATTAACGACTTCTTTATTCAAAACAGGTAATACTCCGGGCATTCCCAAAGTAATCGGACTTATTTGTGAATTTTGCTCGTTACCAAACTCCGTACTGTCAGGCGCAAATATCTTTGACTTGGTTTTTAACTGAGCATGAACCTCTAAACCAATAACAACCTCATATTTTTCTCTTAAATCTTCCATATTAACCTCTCTCAATATTATTAATATTAACATAAATAAAAAAATAACAGTATTATAAAACTTACCGCAATTTTTTGTAAAAAATTGTAAAACCTGAACTAAACATGACTTGTAAAAATATATACAAATGATATAATTATAATATATACGTATAACTTTTTAAATTAAAGGCATTTACCCAAGAAAATCAAGGCTAACTCAAAGTGATCACAGTAAACACGAACTTAGCATC
>JAFRHR010000045.1 GCA_017433195.1 bacterium | reverse complement strand
TATGACAAAAATCTTATAAAAAATCTTTATAAATCATATGTCAAAAATCCCGAATATATTCATGCAAACAGGGTTCATAAAATAGTAAAAAACAGCAACGATAATATTTTGCCTTACGAGTATTGGATAAAAGAAATAGATACTTCAAAAGTGGATTTTACAAACTTTTTAACGGGAGTTGGCGGAGTTTTGTACCCCCCGAATGTGTTTAATGAGGAAGTATTTAAAGAAGAAGTATTTACAAAAATCTGTCCGTATGCGGATGATATCTGGTTTTGGTCGATGGGTGTGCTGAATAATAAAAAGGTTAAGGTTGCCCAAAAGCCAGTTCGTTTTAAATACATAAATCTTAAAAGAGAAAAAGGTTTAAATGATGAAAAAACTCTTGCAAAAACAAATGTTTTGACAATGCAAAATGATGACCAGATTCAAAATGTTTTAAATCAGTATCCGGCAGTAAAAGAAAAGTTAGATGAAACTTTGCAGACAAAAGATGTCGTGGAAAATGCTTTAAAGAAAGAGCTTCCGCTATTTTATATCAGATTTTGCAGCAGGATTGCCGTAAAAATGTTTAATTTGATGTTCAAAATTAAACGATATTAGTATAAAAGCGGTGCAAGTTTTGCGATTACTCTCGGGAAATCCTGCATCCAGTAATGAGCTCTTATTGCATTTACTTCGTGCTCCGGCAAAAGGTCCATAATCATATTGCTTTCAGCAATACCTTCTTTCAGTTTGTCATTGCCGAGATAGTGATAATCAGCACCGAAGTATGCCATGTGATCTAATTCGGCTTCTGAATGAAATTCTCTTGCTGCAGCTTTTTCTTGTTCGTAAGTATCTCTTAATGCATGTTCATTTACGATTTTTGCAGATATTTCTTTAAATGCTATTTCGTCTTTTGCATGTCCGAATTCGTGAAGTAAAACGCCTGCATCAAGGTATTTGTCCCCTATGCATATTGTTTCATCTTTCGGACTATATGCTGCATTATCAAAATTTTCTTGTGCCGCAAGTGATTTGAGATTAATTTCTTTCATCAGGAAGAGTTCATCACCCGGAATTTTCTTCAGTAACGGAATAATTGAATCCTGTGTTCCGACAGTAAATTCTTCTACGTTAATAGTTCTTGTTTCTCCGCTTTGTACGTTTTTAACCTGAATGGAATCCGGATTAAATGTTATGTCATAAGATTTTTTGTTACGGGAAGTTACGAAGTGATTTTCGTCTAAAACCTCAAAAGTTGAAGATTGATTCATTAATACTTTTCCGTCTGTATCAACAATTTTGTAATCTGTTATTCTGTTACCGTTTACGTCATCTTCGTATCTGTAATAGGTCTTTACCCCTTCAGGAGATGTCAGATTCTTTTCGACAAGTGTATTTCCGTTTTTAAGTTTTTGTGCTTTTACTATATCTTCGACTTTTCCGTCCGGGTATGTTTTTGTTACATTATAAACTCCGTTAACGTCAGATTTTTCCATTACTTCCGTATATAATAAATTGCCGTTATTATCGTGTCTTTCAACTGTTTGACGATAAAGTGATCTTCTGTCGCCTCTTTGGCTATATATTTGTTTTACATCTATATTTTTTTCATAGTCTTTGAATGAAATTTCACGGTCGAATAGATTGTTTCTTTGTGCGACAGGTTTTTGCTTAGCCATGTTATAAAGTATGGATTGGGTATTATACTTTATTTCAACGATATCTTTTATGTTTGTATTCAGGTTGACTTTTATTTCTCTTTTGTCTTTTCCTTCAATATAATTCAGCATAAAATCTTTAAAGGCTAAAAGGTTTTCTTCAGTTGCAGAAGTAATTGATTTATTTGTCATTTCTCCTGTATCAATCCCTATTTCGTCGAGTTTTACTCTTTCAAGTTTTTCAATGATGTCAAAATCAGGAATAAGCATGAAACTTTCAAATGCACCTTTTGAGGTCATCGGCAGATGCATTGTCATTAATTTGTTCAAATTGTCTAATATCGGACGATGAAATTCACGTTTCGGGCTACCGCCTTTTTTTGTCATAGTGCTTAAATCGAACATAAGATGCAGTGCTTTTCTGTCTAATTTTTCTGTCATAGTTCCGAATCTTGCGTCTTTTTCCCAGCTCAGGCTATATAGTTTACTAATAGTATCAAGCGCGTAGTCATCTTTTTCTAAAGATACAATATTTGAAATATAATTTACTTCAGAAATATTTTCCCCGCTGTTTTTGTAAATATCCAGATATTTATCTAATTTATTGAAACTGAACTTTCCTTTCTGGTCTCCGTTTTTAATGACTGCAGTATCAATTAAGGTTTCTATATCTTCGTTTTTAAAAACAGAAGATAGCATTTTGTTTACCGTTGCTATATTTTCCGGAGTATATTCCGTATAGGGAATATTTATTTTTGCTAAAATATTTTCAATATTGGGGTTCAGATAGTTGTCTCTTTTGAATTGTTTAATAAATTCTACAGAATTTTTATCAAAGCCCAATTCGGTTTTATTATCTTCATTTTTATTGATATTAGTAACTATTTTGG
>JAFRHR010000044.1 GCA_017433195.1 bacterium | reverse complement strand
TTAAAAATTTAAATAATTTTAAAAATTTATTTTTTGAATCTGAAAGCATTTTTAACTTCATTTCAGACGAAAATTTAAAAAATATATCTGACGGGAAATACCGGATTTTAAATGAAGATATTTATGCAAATGTCCAAACCTATCAGACAAAAGAAAAAGGGCTTTTTGAAGCACACAGGCAATACATAGATCTGCAGTTTATTGTTTCAGGAGAAGAAAAAATAGGGGTAGCAGATATAAAAAACTGTAAAACCATAACTGCTTATGATAAAGAAAAAGATGTTGAATTTTTAGATGCTGAAAACTTTGATGATATTATTATGAAAGAAAATGATTTTCTTATTCTTTACCCCGAAGATGCACACAGACCATGTATAACAATTGATAATCCGACAACAGTAAAAAAAGTGGTTGTAAAAATATCAACAAAATTCAAGGCATAAAAATAGCCGTTTCTAACGGCTTACTATCTTATGAATAAAGGAGTGGAGGAGAAAATAAAGAAAAGAGATTGGTTACACTAATCATGTTCCAACCAAAATCAAATAAATAACAAAAAGTATATACTTTTTGTTATATTACTTAATATATTCATTTTTTGTAACAAAAATACAAATTTCCATATCATAAATTCACCCAGTATTTTTAAGTGTTTTCAGATATTACATTAAAATATAAAAATAATTGAAGTAAATTTTTTTATAAAAAATAACTTAAATTATATAACGAGTATATACTACATTATAGGATTTTCATGAGTAGCGGCCACTATATAAAATACTACAACTCAGATAATAAATTAGTAACACTCCACCTTACAGAAGGGAAGAAATGGAGTGATTACAATGTTACAAATAGTTATGTAAGCAATATTTTTGAAGAGGTTGATGACGGAGACGGAATTATTTCCGCTGATGAATTAAAATACTTAAAAAGTAAATTATCAGACAAAAATAATAACGGAATTTTTGGAAATAACGAACTTTTTGATTCTTTAACAGATATCCATACGGGCGGTAACGCCAAGGATTTAGCAAATGAAATTTATGCTGATATTTGCACAAAAACAAAATACAAATTCCCGACTACAGGTAAAGATATAGGAGTACACATACTGGATATATCTCCAACTAATGTCAAAAGCGTACTTAAAGAATATCAAAAAATAGAAGATAAAGATTTATTTTCTGCAATAATGAATGAATTTGGACTGGATTTTGATTTAAGAGCCAAGTATTGCAGACAAATATTCAATCAATTAGTAAAAAGCACTAACCTTTCAGAATCTGAGCAAAATAAATTAAAAAAAGAATTTGAAGACGAAATATCAAGGCAAAAAGGAGGTATTGCTCCGGCTACAGGTAAGTATTTAAATCAAATTGCTCAAAAGATTATAATAATGCCGGACAACAAAAAAACATCTACAAATAGTGCAACTTCACATACTACAAGCACATCCGGCGGGACCAAAAAAAACACACAAAAAGCTGATACAAGAACTCCGACAGAAAAACATTATGATGAAATTGTAGACAAAATAACTAAAATTAATGTTGATGAAATTTTATACGATTATAAAGACGAACATAATGAATCTTTATTTGCGGCCATAATGAAAGAAATAAAACTTCCGCCTGAAAAGAAAATAAGTTATTGCAAACAAATTTTCAATAAACTTTTGGGATATGCAAAAATAAATAAAGTTTACTCTGCTGACGTAGAAAAAAGATTTAACGAAGAAATTAATTTTCCAAGAGACAAGTGGACATATGCTGATATCGAAAGACTCGACATGATTGTCAATATTTTATATCGCAGAATTGAAACTCCTGATATAAAAGATGCGGGAGAAACATCTCCAAACGGAGAAATAAACGATTTTGAGCAGGGAAACACAGGAACTTGTTCTATTTTAGCCACAATTATTGCTCTTTCTCGCACTCCAAAAGGTAAAGAGATTTTAAAAGAAACTGTTATTGATAATAAAGACGGCACCGTAACAGTAGCTCTTAAAGGAGCGGGAAAATCTTATACATTTACACAGAAAGAAATTAACAATAATACCCAATTATCTCACGGAGATTTTGAAACCAGAGCCATTGAACTGGCTTTCTCGCAATATTTTGAAGAGACAGAACAGAAGGACATTGATGAAGGGGTAATGGCATCAAAAGTCTATGCACTTTTAACAGGAAATAAAGACGGCACAAAATATCAATCGCAAGTAACTAAAGCAGATATAGAAAATTTTAACAAAGAAAATTGTATAATTACCTGTGTTACAACCAAAGAAGAATACGATACCGAAGCAACAAATTCAAAAGGTGAATTTGAAGAAATAATCACTGACCACGCATATACAGTCATAAAATCTGATGAGAACTACGTATATCTGATAAATCCGCACGACACGACAGAAACAATTAAAGTCCCAATATCTGATTTTATCGTCAGATTTAACTCAATTGCTACACTTGATTTATAGCATATATAATTTTATTCTTCAGCGACTAATTTATCAGCCAAAGGTGATTCTACTTTTCCGTTTAAAGTCTTTGAAACTTTTCTGATTTTTTCCGCAACCTTTTCCATTTCAGGAGTCCACTGGAAATTATCCATTACATATTTTTCGCCTTTTTCAAAATCACCTTCAATCTGAACTCTGACAATTTCTGCTAACATTTCTTTTGCAGTCGGAATCATCTTATCAACATTGACTTTCAAAACTCCGTCATCAGAAATTTCTATTGCACCTTTCTTCATAAAATAGTAATTTTGCATAACTGAACGTACTCTGTGAGCCTGACTCATTGTTGGTTTTGATTTAAGCATATTGTCAGCTGCATAAGTTACAATAATCTGATTTTTCTGTTCTTCAGTGTACATTCCGGCATCAGTCAGAACATCAAGCATTGCCAGAGATACCATATCAGCCTTGTTTTCTTCAATTATTGATTTATATTTACCAAGTCCTTCAGTCCCTGTTTTTGGCCCAAGTGAGTGACCGTTTTCGTGACCTATAGTAAACCAGTGATCTGCTTCATTGTTATAAAGTTTATGCTGGTCCTTATCCAAAATTGCATCTAATCTTTCCTGCAATTTTCTCTGACCGTCCTCAGATGTAATCATTCTTATCTGTCTGTGGTAAACGTTACGTCTTCCGCCGTCCAAAACCTGAACTGACAACTTATCATCATTAGGTAAATTTTCAGCAAGAGTAATTCCGCCTCTGTATTCACCTACATCACCGTAAACACCTACCAAATCAACGTCAACCATTGTCTGTTTTGATTCTTTATCAGGAGAAATGTTTTGTTCATATTCATCTTTATAAGGCATATTCTGAGCCATCAAAGGCAAGAAATTTTTAACTTTCAAAATATCTTCTGTGCCTTTTTTATTGACAATACCTACTCTGCCGCCGAGTGAATCTTTGCATACAGGAACAATGCCGTTTTTATCAAGCAACTGTTTCAGTTCAGGATTTTCAATAACACTTTCTGTCATTTCATCTGAATAATTTTCTCTTGTTATAGTAAATTCAAGAGGTGTATCCTGCAAAGTTGCCCACTTTTTATCCGCATGTGCATCAAGCATAGCATCAGGAGTTCTGAGTGCTTTTGCCTGTAACTCTAAGTATTCTTTAAAATCTTTATTTTCTGACATTATAGCAGCCTTTTCCAGTTCATCTGCCATTTCGCCAAATTCTTTTTTGAACTTAACAACATAATCAGTTGCTTTTAATTCATCACCATCTCGTTCAACAACAGAACGTTGGTTTAAAATTTCCTTAACTTCATCATTCTTGCCTTCATTAAGCATTTTTATCAGAATAGAATGAAATTCTTCCTTTGATAAATCTTCAGGATAGAAACCTTTTCCCGAAGTTTCTTTAACACCTTTTGCCAATTCTATATGGTTTGATTCCGTATCAAGTGCACACACACCTTTTTGTGCATCAAACAAAATTTTTGTTAATTCTGCCTGTTTATTTCCTTTTTTTATTTCTGAATCGAGGTAACTTTTAAATTCTAAGTTGTGAGGATTATCAAGTTCCATTTCAACTTTATCAAGTATTGCAGCAGCCTTAACCAAATGTTTTAGTGCCAATTTATCGTTGTTTGACAAATTTTTATATTCAGGAGACTCTTCATTAAGCATTTTCTTTGTGTTCAGATAGTCTTTATGAGTTCTCTTTTCAAGTTCTTCCATAGATAAATTTAATTCATAGTTCATATTATTACCCCTAAATGTTGTTTTATTAAGTTCACTCATCTTATCAAGTTCTGTCATAACTTTTTCTGAGTTATCAGTGTAATGTACGTTTCCACTCTTATTTTGATTGTTTTGTTTTGCATTATTTACAATGCGTTTTCCGTTTACTTTGTTAATATCCATAGCATGCACCTCATTTTTTACAACTGCTTTACCCTTATTTTACCAGAAAAATAAAAATACTACCGTTTAGAATGATGTAATTTTAAAATTTTCAGGCAAAATTAAAATAAGGAGGTGTTTATATGATAGACCTTTATGTTTTGAAGAACTGTCCGTTTTGCAAAAAAGTACTTAATTACATTGATACAACTGATATTGAATACAGAACACTCGATATTTCAAGCAGCGAAAACGCAGAAGTTTTAAGAAGAATCGGTGGAGTTGAGCAAGTCCCTTTTCTTCTTGATAAAGAACGAAATGTTCAGATGTACGAATCTGACGATATTATAAATTACCTAAAAACGCTTTAATAGTCTTATTTTAACTCCAATTTGGTTATAATTTATTAAAAAATAAAAATTTTTAATAGTTTTTGATATAATAAAAACAATACCGAAGGAGAGTTTTGATATGGAAATAAGACAGGAATTTATTGAGCAGGCAAAACATTTGGCACGCAACGCAGAAGTATTACCCGGCGGAATTGAAGAATTAGCCGTAAAACTTCAGCACGCTGCAGACACAAATACCCCACTCAGAGTAAAACTCGGAATGGATCCGACAAGACCCGACCTGCATCTTGGTCATACTGTAGTTATGAGAAAATTAAAAGAGTTTCAGAAACTCGGACATAAAATCGTATTAATCGTAGGCGGTGCTACTGCTATGGTGGGAGATCCGTCAGGTAAATCAGAAACAAGACCATCTTTAACAAAAGAACAGGTTGAAGAAAATGCAAAGAGTTACTTTGAACAGATGTCAAAAGTTGTTGACGTAAGTAAAGCCGAAGTTGTCAACAATGCAGATTGGCTACACTCAATGAGTTTTGTCGAACTTCTTAAACTCGCATCACAAATTACTGTCGCACAAATTATGACGAGAGATGATTTCGCAAAAAGGTACGCAGAAGGCAGACCAATTGCCGTTCACGAATTTTTCTATCCTTTAATGCAGGCTTATGATTCGGTTGCAATTGATTCCGACATCGAATTAGGCGGAACAGATCAGAGATTTAATACACTTCTCGGTCGTGATATTCAAAGCGCATACGGTAAAAAATATCCGCAAATGGTTATGTTATTACCGTTACTCGAAGGTACTGACGGCATTGTAAAAATGTCAAAAACATATCCCGAACACTGTATTTCACTAACAGAAAACCCGAAAGATATGTTCGGTAAACTTATGAGTATTCCTGATACCCTGATTATGAGATATTATGAACTCTTAACAGACGTTCCGGAATACGAATTAAGAGGAATAAAAGAACAACTTGAAAGCGGAAACGTAAATCCGAGAGATATAAAATTAAAACTTGCAAGAACAATTACCGCAGAATATGCAGGGGAAGAAGCTGCAATCAAAGCTCAGGAAGATTTTATTAACGTTGTATCCAACAAGGGAATACCAGAAGATATTGAAACTGTTAAAATAGACGGTGAAAAAAATATCCTTGATTTACTTTGCGAACTAAATTTCGTACAGAGCAAAGGCGAAGCTAAAAGACTTATTCAGGGCGGCGGAGTAAAAATAGACAACAACAAAATTTCAGATATAAATTATACGGTTAAAGTTGAAGCCGAAACGATTTTACAGGCAGGGAAAAGAAAATTCGCAAAATTAACCAAGTAATTTATAAACGGAGTTATTTCAATGATATTCAGAGCATTTAACAAAATAAAAGAAGACATAAACGTAATTTACGAAAAAGATCCTGCTGCAAACAATATACTCGAAGTTATTTTTTGCTACCCCGGACTTCACGCACTTTTGGCTCACAGAGTAGCACACAAATTACGTTACTGGAAAATTCCGTTTTTGCCTCGCCTGATTTCTTATGTTACAAGAATAATAACAGGAATAGAAATTCACCCCGGAGCATCTATCGGAAACAGATTTTTTATTGACCACGGGGAAGGCGTAGTTATAGGCGAAACCACAATAATCGGTGATGATGTTCTGATTTATCAGCAGGTAACTTTGGGCGGAACCGGAAAAGAACACGGCAAAAGACACCCCACCATAGGCAACAACGTAATTATAGGTGCAGGCGCTAAAGTTTTGGGTAATATAACAATAGGCGACAATGTAAGAATAGGCGCAGGCTCTGTCGTAATCGATGACGTTCCCGAAATGTCCACAGTAGTCGGAGTCCCAGGGAAAATAGTCCATCAAAACTTTATAAACCAAGACGGAGTTTTAATGCACAACAGAATACCAGATCCTATTGCCTGTGAATTAAACAGACTCAAATACGAAGTTCAGGAACTCAAAGAAAAACTCACTCAAAACAACTGATTTTCTTTAAAATTTAACTGACTTTTCTTCATAATACCGCCATCTGTCAGCGAAGTTAATTAACGGGTATTGCCACGGCTTCATACTGCCTGCAAAATGTATAATTTTAGGGTGCATTTTTACTTTCTGATATATTTCAACAAGTTTATTTATTTCTTCGTTCGAGTAATCGTATTCGTCAATTAAAATTTCAATATTTCTGTCGTAATTCCAAACAGGCTCAATAAACTTAACATTATTTTGACAAACAGAATTGTAAATATCCTGATCAACTATCATAGGTTCACCTATTTCATTAAGTCTTTCCAAAAGTCTTTCAGTTATATTTTCTTCAAGCATATTTGGAATATTAAACACCATCACACCTGACTGAAAATAATTTTCGGGTACTTCCATTTTTAATATCAATTTGAGATATCTAACCCAGTTTTCGCTTCTCTGCAAAAGTATTTTCATAAAAATATCGTTAACTGCTCCGATACAATTATTTTCCAAATCAATTGCAAACAGTTTTGCAACATCATCCTCAAGAACCAAATCGCCATCAAGATAAATTATTTTTTTATAACCTGAAAAAATACGGGGAACAAAAAACCTATAATAAACTATCTTCTTCCGCTTTGTTACATCGTTTATTTTATCGTCAATATCGCTTATAAAATCGGATATATTTACACATCTGACAGAAATATTTTTTTGCGTAAGCTCTTCAAATTTATTAACCATTTCAGCATCAAAATTTTCGTTCAAAATCAAAATATCATAATTAAAATTTTCTGATGCGTTTTCGATAACGGATTGCACCGCAACTGCTGTAAATTTTGCAAAATCATTATCACACGCAAAACAGACAGGAATATTATTTTCAGAAAAAGCAGGTCTTATTTCCGGCATAAATTCACCTAATTACCTTTATAAAACAAGGGCATATTCCGTTTATGTTCGGATGCATTATGATATCTGTCCAAAGTAACTTTATTTTCAGGAGAACAAACACCTGTTAAAATAAAATTATCAATATCAGCATAAGTTATTCCCATATCTTTTTCGTCTGTCTGTCCCTCGTAAAGTCCGGCAGAAGGTGCTTTATCAATAATTGATACAGGAGCGTTCAGGTATCTTAAAAATTCAAAAACTTCACCTGCAGTAAGGTCTGCTATCGGATTAAAATCACATGCACCATCGCCCCATTTAGTAAAATAGCCCATAAACAATTCACTTCTGTTACCGGTACCTGCAACAAGTCGGCCTTCCGATGCACCTATTGAATAAAGTGTTGTCATACGAAGTCGAGGAGCAATATTTATTAAAGCCTGATTATTCAGAGTTGTTACTTTTTCTAATTCTTCAACTTCTTTGTTTCTGACTTCAGTTAAATCAACAACTCTCGTTTCTATATTAAATTGTTTTGCGACCGCTTCGGCATCGTTCTTATCCTGTCCGTAATTAACCTTTGAACAACACGGCATTATAATTCCGACCGTATTTTCACATGCCAGTTTACAGAGTATTCCGACAAGCGCACTGTCTTTTCCTCCGCTATTACCATATACTATCCCTTTTGCCCTGCTTTTAGACAAAATGCCTCTTATAAATTCAATTCTGTTCTTTAATTCGTTTTCGTAATTTCTCATACAACTATTTTAGCAGAAAATTAAAACTCATGATAATATAGAAAATATGTTAAACATTTTTAAACAGGGACACCCAAAAGGCTTATATCTGCTCTTTTTTGTCGAAATGTGGGAAAGATTTTCTTACTACGGAATGAGAGCATTACTTGTTCTTTATATGGTTCAGCAATTTGCTTTTTCCGTACAGAAAGCATCTTTTATTTATGGAATTTATACAGGATTTGTATATCTGACACCGCTTATCGGAGGCTATATAGCAGACCGCTACTGGGGGCAGAGAAAATGTATAACAGCAGGTGCAATACTTATGGCGCTCGGTTTATTCGGGCTATCAATACATCATTACGCAGCATTTTATATTTCACTCATTATTATGATTTGCGCAAACGGAATGTTTAAATCAAACATAAGCACAGTTGTCGGAATGCTCTATAAAGACTCGCCGGAGAAAAAAGATTCAGGTTTTACGATTTTTTATATGGGAATAAATGCAGGGGCATTATTATCACCGCTCGTTTGCGGAACTATTGCAGTAAAATACGGATTCAATATGGGCTTTTTATCAGCAGGCATAGGGATGTTAATCGGGCTTATAATATACAAATTATTTGAGAATAAACTTTTAACGGATTTTGGAACTTGTCCTTCTTTTGTAAAAAAAGAGGACACTGATACAACAGTAAAATTGACAGAAAGTGATAAAAAAAATCTATTCACATTGTTTGTACTTATAATTTTTTCAACTGTCTTTTGGATGGCATATGAACAGGCAGGATCATCCCTTACCTTGTTTGCCGAATACTCAGTAAACAGAAACTTTCTTAATTTAAAAATTCCCACAGAGTATTTTCAGTCATTAAATCCGTTGTTTATAATACTTATAGCCCCAATCGTTTCGGGCTTTTGGATTTTATTAAACCAAAAAGGGAAAGAACCCAATTCGGTTATGAAATTTTCTTTTGCGTTTTTATTCCTGTCAGCAGGATATTTACTCCTTGCACTTATCACAAAAGAAAGTAACGGAACTTTAATATCACCTGTATGGCTTTTGATTTATTACTTTATATCCACAATTGCGGAACTCTGCATATCGCCGATAGGACTTTCTTTGGTATCCAAACTTGCACCCGTTCAGTTTGCATCACTAATTATGGGAGTATGGTTTTTGGCATCATTCTTCGGCAATTTATTCGCAGGAATTTTCTCGGGATTTTACAACCAACTTACACACTTTGAATTTTTCATGATACTTGCGGTAATACTTATAATTGCGGCATTAATCTGCTTACTCATAATGCCGAAACTTTCAAAAATCAAATAATTTATGGTATAAATAGAAGGATAAAAAGAGGTTTAAATGGACGTAGAAAGTTTAAAAAATTACAAAACATATATAGATTTTATTATGGGAAGAATTGATAAATTCTTTGAAAAAGAAAAGCCTTATATTGCCTGTAAAAGAGGTTGTGCAAAATGTTGTAAGAACGCAGAATTCCCTTTTTCAAATATAGAATTTGATTTTCTTATGCTTGGTTTTTATCAGCTTGATGATGAAACAAAAAATAAAATAAGAGAAAACGTCAAAAAGACGCTTGAACTAAAAAAAGAAAATAAAGAAGAAACTTTTCTTTATACCTGCCCCTTTTTAATTGATAATGTATGTTCAAATTACGATTACAGGGGAATTATATGCCGCACTTTCGGACTCATAACAGAAAAAGACGGCAAGAGCAAAGTCCCTTTTTGCTGCTTTGAAGGTTTAAACTACTCTGCCATCCTCTCTGATGATAAAAAAGGTTTTTCAGATGAAAAGATAAAAGAATTAGGGTTAGAAGATCCTTCATCATTTAACGTAAGATATGAATTTTTAACAAGTGATGATTTCGGGAATTCATTTAAGTTTAAATTCGGCGATAAAAAAGCAATGATAGATTGGTTTGAAAATTTAAAATTTTAAATAATATCTAATAAAAAATATAAATTCTCAAAATGAAACAAAAAATAATAGTAAAATCCGTTGCTTAATTAACAATTAATTTTCAGATAACAGTTAAGTATTATAAATTCAAGGGAGGTCAAAATGACTATTAACATAATACTTGCTGAGGACCAAAAACTTATGAGAATCGGGATAAAATCAATTTTTAAAGATTACCCTGAGCTTGAAATAATAGGCGAAGCTGAAAACGGCAAAGAAGCTGTTGAAAAAACCCGCCTTTTAAAACCTGATATCGTACTTATGGATATAGGTTTGCCCGACATAAGCGGAATTGAGGCTACAAAAAGAATACTCGATAATAATGACAACGTAAAAATCATAATGCTTACCTCTCATATAAGCGAAAAGGAGGTTATGGATTCACTTCTTGCGGGCGCAAATGCCTATATAATGAACGACATAAACACTGATTTTTTGAAAACAATAATAAAAACAATAAAACAAGGCGCAATGTGGATTGATCCGCTTGCCGTTCCTTACATAAGAGAAAAAAATAGCGGAATAATTCCGCCGAGACAACTTTCAAGGGCAAGTTTCAAAGAAAAGCACGCAAACTTAACCCAACGTGAATACGAAGTATTGAAACTTGTAGTTGACGGAATGACTAATCAGGAAATTGCAAATGAACTCACAATAAGCGAGCACACAGCAAAAGCACACGTTTGCAACATAATACAGAAGCTTGTTGTAGATGACCGCACTCAAGCCGCAGTAAAAGCAATTAAGGAAGGTTTAGTTTAATTATATATTCAAACTTTCCATCAATTCGTCAGGGATATCAAAATTAGCATAAACATTTTGAACATCATCATGTTCTTCTAATCTTGATAACAATCTCATAACGTTTGTAGCCGTCTTTTCATCAGTTATCTCAATTGTGTTTTGAGGAATTCTTGTAAGTTCTGCATTTGATGACTTAAATCCGACTTTTTCCAAACCTTCAACAACTGTCTGAAAATCTGCAACTGATGTCAAAACCTTGTATTCATCATCTTCGTCAAGAATATCGTCAGCACCGAGATTAACTGCTTCTTCAAATAATTTGTCATAATCAACAGATTTATCAAATGAAACGGCACCGCATGGCTTAAACATCCAGCCTACGCATCCTGTTTCACCCAAATTACCGTTAAACTTTGTGAAATAACTTCTGATATCACCTGCCGTACGGTTTTTATTATCTGTCATTGCTTCTATAACAACAGCTACACCACCTGCTGCATACCCTTCATAAGTCATTTCTTCGTAATTTTCATTACCACCGCCGCCGCAGCCTTTTTCAATTGCTCTTTTGATATTATCATTCGGCAAGCCTGCTGCTTTTGCTTTTTCAATTGCAGTTCTTAATCTGAAATTACCTGCAGGATCTCCGCCGCCTAATTTAGCCGCTACGATTAGTTCTCTTGAAAATTTCTGAAAAGCAACAGCTCTCTGAGAGTCAATTGCCGCTTTTTTATGTTTAATGGTTGACCATTTTGAATGTCCGCTCATAGTTCTTCTCCGTTTATATATCTACAAAAAAATATTATCACGGACATAACTTAAAAACTATACTATATTAAAACTTTTTCTTGTTCCTTCTTCGTGATGTACAACATCACCGCATATTACTTCAATAACCTTTAAAGGAAATTCCTTTGCAGCATCGAGCTGGGGCAAAAAGAATTCTCTGTTTGACAAATTCTTTACTTTAAAAATAGCATTTTGAGTTTGTTCAGCAGGGATATAAAGAGATGCAACTTCATTATCGAGCAAACGCCCCATTTCCTCATTATTATCCTTTACACCCTTCATTAATTCATTATAATCGCCTTTTATAGCCATTATTCTCATGGAAGTAAGAGGTAAATTATTTTCTCTGTATAAAGCTTGCGGAGAGAAATTGCAACGGGTAGTAAAACTCATCTTATTCCAGAGTATATTCATTACTACAACTGTCTTTTGAGAGTCATAATCGAGTGAAATATTCTGAGCCGTAACTCCTCTGGATGAAAATGCCATCTTCATTGATGAAACAATTTCCTGCAAGTTATTAATCATTTTAACAAATATTTCATCACCATTTACAGATGCTCTCTGATATTCAAGAAATTGCTTATACATATGTGTAGAAACCAAATTCACACGTTCCTGAATAACAGATGACTTTCTGAACGATGCTTCCGTACTATCAAAATTTTCAAAATTTCCGGTCAATTTTCACTCTCCGATAATATTTTACATACAAACATGCCTATATGTAAATAACTATAATTTATTTCTTTACAATATTGATGTACCAATTATATGATTTATGGTTATTAAAATCATAATAAAAATAAAAAAGATCGTGCCACTGCCTATCGATAATTAAAAACAATATCTACGCTTATAATACCTCAAACTTAATAAATCTTACCCGAAGATTATGTCTTAGTGCTGCTATGTTTCCATCCTGACACGGTTCGGCAGTCTTCGCCAAAAAGTATTAAATTCTCAACGATACAATAACTTTCAACATTGCCGTTAAAACCTCACGGCAGGCTCTGCACCCCGCTAAGCGTTCGAGTCGAGAGATCCGCTACGTCCCCGTGGAGCACGACCTTTTCATATAATAATTCAATTATTATCGTTTTTCAAGGAAGTTTATACTTTTTTTAATTTCAAAAGTCTTTCTTTCGCTTGCATAGCAGGGTAATAATACGGAATTACATCTAAACAATTAGCAACAGCCTTTAAAGCTGAATCATAATCTCCGACTTTTTCATAATACTGCATATCTAAAAAATGCAACTCAGGATCATTATAGTATTTTGATTTTGACTTTTCTAAATAAACCTTTGCAGCATCATTATAACCGTTATTAAGCAAAACTCTTGATACTAATTTGTAACTTTCACTATTTACCGAATAAAATAAATCTATATTCCTTAACATTAAATTTGCATAATCATACTTTTCTAATTTTATGAACAAATCCATATCTATCTCAAAAAAATTCCTTATCTGAAAATAAGTCGGAACTTCGTCATATTCATCAAGAAAAATTTTGGAAATACGCTTTCCCCAAATTCCACGGGGATTGTCAGTTTTTCTAAAAAAGCTCATTGCATTATAAAGCTTCTCTTCAAGCAAATAGCAATATGCTGTTTCAAGAAAGTTTTCATGCTCTTTAAAAAAATCAAAACAACAATCAATTTTGCCGGATAGTAAAAAACCTACCGCTTCTTCATAATTAATCATCCACAGGTTTCTTCTTGTTTATAAAAATTCTTCCTTTTTTAGCAGAATTATTTTCATCCAAAACGACTTCATCAGTAGCCGCTTTATTAGCTGCATCGTTGTTTATTAATTCTTTTTGACTTTCAACAATATCTGAAAGTTTTTCAACTGCATCTTTCTGTGAACTCTGCCCCATTAAGTTAGCCAGTTTTATCTGCATATAAATTTCTTCTCTGTATATTTTATAATGACGCGGAGCATTAATCGCAACCTTGCAAACACCCATTCTTGAGTCAACTATAGTTACCTCAATGTCGTCATTTATCATTATTTTTTGACCGTTTTTTCTGGTTACAACTAACATTATTCCTCCTTTTTAAACATTGGAAAACTAACATCATAACCTGAACCGGTTAAAATAACTTGTCCCGCAATTTTTTGTTTCAAATTCATAATTATAGGCGCCAATAAATTTATTGTAGCCTCTCTCGGATTATTATGAGGAATTGATGCAACATTCAATACCAACAAATCTTCTACTGCTTCTATTTGAAGTTTTTCGACAGCTGAATCAGGTAAATCTATAACATACTCGATATTTAATAAAGCAGCAGATGCAACAGCAAAAGCTAACTCAGGCATTTCTGTAGATTGTACCCATCTGAAATTAGAATTCTGATTATGTTCCAACAGAACAAACTTTTTGTACTGATCATAACCAATAAACGGCATTACAAAATCAAATACTCTGTCGTCCTGAACTTCGATTTCTCCAAACCTGGTCGTTGTAATATTCATATTTTCCTCTATCTTCTATCATTTGTACTCGAAAAATCCGGCATCATCTGATTCATTAACATTGTTTGAATTAATTGCGGATTATTTCTCATATTCCCATTATTTAAATATGGTAACATATTCATAAGATTATTTCCAGCACCTAAATTATTTTGTCCCAAAAAAGCGCTAATGTCATTCATTTGCATATTTGCCTGTGTTGGCATTGAATAGCCCTGTAAACCTGCCCTCTGCAAAATTCTCATCGCTGCGACAATTTCATCATTTGATGGCATGTCATTTGTATTATTTTGCGAAGAAAAATCTCTGTATTCCTGCAATTTGTGTTCAGGAATTTCTTTATTAGAATTTATTTCTTTGCGCATTATTTCAAGTTCTCTTTTTTCCAGCTTGTCTTCTACTGATTTGGAAAGTCCTGTACCAAAAGGAGATTCTATAAACGCACTTTTTTCATCAGTAATATGACACTTTTCAGGATCTTCAAGACAAAGTTTCCCTCTTTCTGCATACTCAGTAAGCAAAGAATTTGTATTCAGCATTATAACTTTACTGTAATTGTCAATTGCTTCATCTTTTCTGCCTGCCTGAACATAAGACATTGCCAAATAATAATAAGCAACCGCATTTGCAGGATCATTTTTTATTACACTTTCCATCCATTCAATACAACCGGTATAATTACCTTCTTTATATTTTTTTATACCACCTGCAACTCCATCTGCCGAATATACCGCAGATGCAAACATTAAAACTGATAATACCGTTAACAATAATTTCTTCATAATTACATTTTAATGATAAATTATTGTAAATCAAAAATCAATAATATCTGCAAAAATTACTGTAATCAGACTAATTTTCTAACTACGCATTGAAGGTTTTGAAGGATCTTTCAATGTTATCACTTATAACTTTCTTAACTGAATCGTACTCTGTTGTAATTGCCTTTCTTTCAGTTTCAAGTTTAGTTAACTGCATATCAAGTTGTGATTCTTTCTGATCAATCTTTCTGTTTTCTGATTCATATTTAGCTTCAGCTAATTTCAATTTTATAGTATCAGGAATTTCTCTCAATGATGTATCGGTTGAAACACTTGAGTCTGCAAAGATATTAAATTTATCTATATTTTCTCCATCAGTAATTTTTTCTTCCTGCATTGTCATTTTTCTGATAACTGCATAGGCATTTTCAACCATTTTTTGCAGCCAATCGCCATCAGACATTACACTGTCAGGAACAGATTTATGTCCTATACCCTGTACATGTTTTCCATTCTGTTGATATCCGTATATCTGGTAATAAACAGATTTCCAATAATTTAATTCTGAAGAATTTAATGCACTTGCATCAGATCCTGTCCCTTTTAAATATACTGCTACTTTATCAAGGAACTGACTGCAAGAGTCACTGTCATCCAACGAAGAATCAAGAGTTTCCGGAAGCAATACAGCATTTGTAAATGCATCTGTTAACAAGTACATGCTGTGTGAACCACCTGAACTTGCATTAATCATTGCATTATATGTAACATCCTGGAATTGGAACTCAGTACCTGTAAATACTTCCATCTGGTACTTAGTTTCATCTAATGCCGCAACATATTCATTGTAAGCAGCATCAGCGCTGTCAGCTAATTCCATTTTTGATTGCATTATGGATTGTGCCTGAAATTCAACATCATGCAAACGTGACGTCAATGCTAATAATCTTACTTGTGAAGACGACATTCCCATTTTTAGTTTTCCCTTTTAATTTCTTTTCCCTATACCCCCTATTACGGATATTTTTTTGAAAACTTTAGGATTTTATTTAAATTTGTTACAAAAGTTTACAAAAGTTTTTTATAATAACAAAAAATATATTTATACCTTTTATAACAAACATACATGTATGATTTTTTATAATTCGAAAGAATATAAATACAATGAAAATTACCCCTATAAGCAATATGTACAGTTGCTGCAGCGCCAACAAGAACGCAAAAAAACAAATATAAAAAAAGAGGTTGTCTTACGACAACCTCTTTTTATTCATACACTAAAAGACCATTATGAATCATCTATTAATAAATCAGGAGAACCAAACATTCCTTCTATTTCTTCCAAAATAGCAGATGGTTTTCTTGCCTGATTTCTCTGAGCTGCTCTTTTTTGAGCTTCTCTTTCTTTTTCTTCACTTGCGTATGTCAAATGATGATATCCTGTACCTGCCGGAATTAAACGACCTATGATGATGTTTTCTTTCAAACCTCTCAATAAGTCTTTCTTTCCGTCAACTGCAGCTTCTGTAAGAATTCTTGTAGTTTCCTGGAATGATGCTGCTGATATAAAGCTTTCAGTATTCAATGATGCTTTTGTAATACCTAACAACATATATTCACAAGTAGCTTCCTGTCCGCCTTTTTCCTGTGCGATTTTATTTGCATTTTCAAAGACCTGAACTTCAACTAACTCGCCCGGTAATAAATCAGTATCACCTGATTCTACAATTCTTACCTTCTTAGTCATTTGTCTTACAATTATTTCAATATGTTTATCTGCAATTTCAACGCCTTGTGAACGATATACTCTCTGTACTTCATCTACAAGGTATTGTTGTGCTTCATCTAATCCGCAAAGTCTCAAAACGTCATGTGGGTTTAAAGGACCGCTTGTTAAAGGCTGACCTTTTTTAACCTTTTGTCCGTTTTGAACGGCTATTGTTGTAGCATTGATATTCGGAATTTTAACTTCTGACTTAGAGCCTTCTTCAGTTGTTACGAACAATCTCGGAATATCTTCATCTATTTCGATTTCAGCAACGCCGTCAACTTCTGACAAAATAGCACAGTCTTTCGGTTTTCTTCCTTCTAACAATTCTTCTACTCTCGGTAAACCTTGAACGATATCGCCTGTTTTTTGTCTTTCGTATATCAAAGTAGCCAACATATCGCCTCTGAGTACCAATGCACCGGCATCGACCTGTAACAATGTTCCCGGACTGATTAAGTATGGACGACCTTCTCTTATTACAACTTCTTTTGCGGTAACAGATACGACCTGACCTGAAACAGGAGCCTTATCACCTTTATCAGAAACTTCAGAATCTAATCTGATATATTGTCCCTTCTTAACGGTTGCCTTACCAGAGATTTTTACAGGTACTTCATACTCTGAACTTTGTAATAAAAGACGTCTTGCCTCAACATCGTCTTCTTTAACTGATGCAATACCGTCATTTATAGCAAGTACCTGAGTTTTTGCAACCGGAGTCTTAGCTTCAATAATATCTCCGTTATTTACCAAAAGTTCAGTCTGAAGTGATGCGTTCATCTTAGAATTGCTTTCCAATTCACGACGTACAATTAAAGTTTCAAGTACAACTATCTTCAATTGTCCTTTTTCATCAAGTTCTACCAAACCTTTTAAGTGTGATAAATAACCTTCCATCTGAAGAACAAGACTTGTTCTTGTTAATGATGCACCGTCAAGATTTCTTACTCTTGCGCCATCTTTATACTGTAACTGAGTTACAGGAGATACAACAATGTTTTCATCTGATGCTGCAAAGTTTATTGAAACTTTTTTAGGAACAATTTTGATTACATCAACAGGTCTTATCAATATCTGAATCTGCTGATTTTCGATGCTTTCTTCATCCAATGATAAAGTAGAACTGTCTAAATCTTCGTCAAGATCATCAATATCCAAGTCATCCATTCCTACATCCATTATAGTAACAATAGATGTTTGTTTAACCTTGATACCGTCTGCTACAACAGTACCTTTCTTAAGAACTTCACCTTCTTCAACCTTCAATTCGCTTGCGCTTGATAATTTGTGAAGTTCTCCCGGTCTTATTACAACTTCGTGGATAACATCGTTGAATTCTTTGATTTCAACAATACCATCGATATGACAGTATACGTCTTTTACAACTTCAGTTCCGGCAGTAACGTATGTACCGTTTTCTACCATTCTTAAACTTGCATCTTTATTAATTTGATGTACTTCTTCAGGAATAAATACTATGTTACCTGACTTTGTAACTATTTGATTTTCATCAACTTCAACGTCAATGTATTTGATTTCACCTGAAGAATCAACTGTATATTCATCATCAATTAACTCTGCAATTGTCATTCCGTTTTCAACAGTTGTATCAACAGGACATTTCATAATATATCTTTCACCTGTTTCTTCAACTGTCCAGATTTGTTCTTTCTTAGTTTGTTCAAATACTGCATTTGACGGTGCCAAAGATGCAATAACGATAGTTAATTCTTTACCTTTAACTAACTTCTTAATCTTTTCACCTTCAAATTTAACGTCTTCTATAACAAGGTCATCACCAAGTCTTACTTCACCGCTGTGTTCACAAACAGTAAGTGTTTCTGCAAGTTTTTCACCTTGTTTAATCTTCTGTCCGTCTTTAACCAATATCTTTGAGCCACCCGGTAAGTTATAAACATCACCGCCTACAACCCATACAATACCGTTTTTGTTTGAAGTCCTTGAAATGTTACCCTGTCTGTCTTTCTTTTCATCGGCAACAAAGTCTTCAAATACAACTTCACCTGACATATCAGATGTAATATCTTTTGTAGCTTTTTCTGTCAAACGACCACCATCACCCTGTGATACAGGTTCGTATTCAGCAAGTTTAAATCCTCTCTTAACTTCCATTCCGTCAGTAAAGTAAACTGTTGCACCTGCAGGAATGTGGTATTTATCTTTCTTCTTGTCGCTAACAACCTGAATATCAGCTTCATAAAGAGAAACCTGTACAACATCACCGTGACGGGTTCTCAATTCTCTTGTTTTAACAGATGATGAAACTTTACCAGGATTGATAACTTCAACTGCTTTCGCGACACCGGCACCTTTGAATACACCACCTGTGTGGAATGTTCTCATTGTTAACTGTGTACCTGGTTCCCCAATTGACTGAGCTGCGATAATACCAATTGCTTCACCAATATCAACCAGTTTTTGAGTTGTCATTGCCCAACCGTAACATTTTTGGCACACACCGTATTCCAAACTACAAGTTAAACCTGAACGAACTTTAACTGATTTAAGGTTCAATGAAGAAACTTTCTTAACTTCATCTCTGCCCATTGTTGTATTTGCAGCAACCAAAAGGTTTCCGTCTTTATCCATTATATCTTCTGCAATTGTTCTGCCTAACAATCTGTCAGCCAGTGAAACAATTTCAACTTCACCATCGCATATTGGTTTTAAATTAATATATTTATCACCGTGACAATCATCTGCTCTGATAATAACGTCTTGCGCAACGTCAACAAGTCTTCTTGTCAAATAACCTGAGTCAGCTGTCTTTAACGCTGTATCTACCAAACCTTTACGGGCACCGTATGATGAAATAATGTATTCCGTAACTGATAACCCTTCTTTAAAGTTTGATTTAATAGGTAAGTCGATGATTTGTCCCTGCGCATCTGCCATCAAACCACGCATACCAACTAACTGAGAAACCTGGGATAAATTACCTCTCGCACCGGAGAATGCCATCATATATACGGGGTTTAATCTGTCAAAGTTATCAACAACCTGTTCCGTCAGTTTTGATGTTGTTTCTGACCAGGTATCGATAACCTTTGTATATCTTTCAACCTCGGTAATTTCACCCTTTAAGTATCTTACCGTTGATTTTTCAATTTCATTTTCTGCTTCTTTTAATAATTTTTGCTTTTCAGGAGGAACTGATAAGTCAGATATTGAAATCGTAACTCCTGATTTTGTAGCATATTTGTATCCTAAATTCTTTAAAGCATTTGCTAATTCAGCAGTTTTTGCACCGCCGTACTCTAAATAAATTTGAGATAGCAAATTCTTCAAACCGCCTTTATCCATTTGCTTATTGATAAATTCCGGTGCGTTTTTTGTTTGCATATACATATTTTCCATTTTGTATTTCCCTCAGTTATTCCAATTTGTGTATTTATTTTATGTAAATATATGAAAAGTTCTCGTTTAGAGACTAAACGAGAGCTTTTCTGACTGTTTCATTAAATATAATTCTACCAACGGTAGTTTCGATTCTGTTATTGTGTTCGTCTCGAACAATAATTTTATCGTGTAACTTAATTACACCGACTTCTAATGCTGAAATAGCATCTTCAAAACTGTAATAATAACCCTTCGGTTCCATTTCAGGATCTTTTAAAATAGTCAGGTAGTACATACCCAAGACCATATCCTGTGAAGGAGTAATTACAGGTCTGCCGTTTGCAGGAGTAAGAATATTGTTTGTTGCTAACATCAACATTCTTGCTTCTGTTTGAGCCTCAATTGACAAAGGTACGTGAACAGCCATTTGGTCACCATCGAAGTCAGCGTTGAATGCTGTACATACCAACGGGTGCAACTGAATTGCTCTGCCTTCAACCAATTTAGGTTCAAATGCCTGAATACCTAATCTGTGAAGCGTAGGAGCACGGTTCAGTAATACAGGGTGGCCTTCAATAACCTCTTCCAATATATCCCAAACGATAGGCTCTGAACGTTCAATTCTCTTTTTAGCAGATTTGATGTTCTGTACATAGCCTCTTTCAATCAATTTATTAACAACGAACGGTTTAAACAATTCAATTGCCATTTCTTTCGGCAAACCGCACTGATGTAATTTCAATGACGGACCTACAACGATAACTGAACGGCCTGAATAGTCAACACGTTTTCCTAACAAGTTTTGACGGAAACGACCTTGTTTACCTTCAATAATATTAGATAATGATTTTAATGCTCTGTTGTTAGGGCCTACAACGGTTCTTCCGCGTCTGCCGTTATCAATCAACGCATCAACTGCTTCCTGTAACATACGTTTTTCGTTTCTTACGATTATTTCAGGCGCACCCATTTCCAATAATCTCTGTAAACGGTTGTTTCTGTTAATTACACGTCTGTACAAATCGTTCAAATCAGATGTCGCAAATCTTCCGCCGTCTAACTGTACCAAAGGTCTTAAATCAGGAGGAGTAACCGGCAATACATCCATTATCATCCAAGAAGGTTCTGTTTCAGATTGAATTAAAGAATTAAGTAATCTTAATCTCTTAATCAATTTACCCTTCTTCTGAATAGATGTAACGTGTCCGTCTAACTCAGTTCTGATATCTTCAGCAAGTTTCTTTACATCGATTTCTTCTAATAACGCTTTTATTGCTTCTGCACCGATTCCAACCTTTAATTCAGATTCTTCGTTTGCTTCCATAAATTCTTCATATTCTTCTTCAGTAAGCAACTGGAATTTCTTGAACGGGCTGTCTGCCGGATCCATTACAACATAGTTATTAAAATATATGATTTGTTCCAAATCTTTTAAAGTCATATCCAAAAGTAAACCTAAATATGAAGGAATACCTTTCAAAAACCAGATATGTGAAACGGGAGCTGCCAATTTAATATGTCCCATTCTGTGACGACGAACTTTTGAGTCTGTAACTTCAACACCGCATCGTTCACAAACAATACCTTTATGGCGAACTCTTTTATACTTTCCGCAATAACATTCCCAGTCCTTTGTTGGCCCGAAAATTCTTTCGCAGAATAAACCGTCTCTTTCAGGTTTAAGGGTTCTGTAATTTATAGTTTCCGGTTTTGTTACTTCACCATATGACCATTTAAGTATTCTCTCCGGAGATGCAATACTTATTCTTATATAGTCAAAATAATCAATACTTGTAGACAATTTTCTGTTTCTCCTTATATTTCACCGAGTGTAGTAGATGTTTCAAAGAAATTAATATTTAATAATTCAGAATCAACATCAGACAATGTTCTCTTTGGTGATGCCTTTTTCAAATCATCAATATCACTCATTAAATCAACTTCTTCACCGTCTTTTTTAGCTACTCTTATATCTAATCCGATACTCTGCAATTCTCTTACAAGTACCTTGAATGATTCCGGAATACCCGGTCTCGGGATGTTATCTCCCTTAACGATAGATTCATAAGCTCTGTTTCTGCCGTTTACATCATCGGATTTGATTGTTAACATTTCCTGTAATGTATAAGCAGCACCGTATGCTTCTAACGCCCAAACTTCCATTTCCCCGAATCTTTGGCCGCCGAACTGAGCTTTACCACCTAACGGTTGTTGTGTAACCAAAGAGTAAGGACCTGTACTTCTTGCGTGAATCTTATCATCTACCAAGTGAACAAGTTTAAGAATGTATGACAAACCAACTGCGATAGGTTCATCAAATCTTTCACCTGTTCTTCCGTCTATTAAGAACACTTTACCGTCTTCTCTTACCCAATCACAGCCTGATTCTTTAATACCTCTTAAAAGTTCAGCCTTTGTTGCGATTTCAGACTGGTTTGCGCCATATCTTTCATCGAATGAAGGAGCTTCATAATAATCTTTTGTAAGATAAGAAGCCAAACCTAATAAACATTCATAAGTTTGTCCAACGTTCATACGAGAAGGTACACCCAGCGGGTTAAGAACTATATCAACAGGAGTTCCGTCAGGTAAGAAAGGCATATCTTCTTTAGGAAGAATTCTTGAAACAATACCTTTGTTTCCGTGACGACCTGATAATTTATCACCTACTGATACTTTACGTTTTTGAGCTATATAAACTCTGATAACCGTATTTGCACCCGGCGGTAATTCATCACCTTTTTCTCTGTCGAATACCTTAACATCGATAACTCTGCCGCCTTCACCGTGAGGAACTCTTAAAGAGTTATCTTTTACGTCTCTTGCTTTTTCAGCAAATATAGCTCTTAAAAGTTTTTCTTCAGGCGGATGTTCAGATTCACCTTTCGGTGTTACTTTTCCGACTAATATATCATCTGCAAAAACTCTTGCTCCGATTCTTACAATACCTCTTTCATCCAAATGTCTCAAAGATTCTTCTGAAACGTTCGGAATTTCTCTTGTAATTTCTTCAGGTCCGAGTTTTGTTTGTCTTGCATCTAACTCTAACTTTTCAATGTGAACTGATGTGAATATATCATCGTGTACACATCTTTCTGATAACAGTATAGCATCCTCGAAGTTATATCCTTCCCAAGGCATATATGCAACAAGTACGTTCTTACCTAATGATAACTCTCCGCAGCTTGTTGATGCACCGTCTGCTATTATGTCACCAATTCTTACCTTATCACCTGCACTTACCAAAGGTCTCTGGTTAATACAAGTATCCTGGTTAGAACGAACATATTTCATTAACGGATAAATATGACGTTCGCCATTAATATCAATAATTGTGATTTCATCACCAACTACACGTTCAACCGTACCGTCAACGTCAGCCGTTATAACCATTCCTGAATCCTGTGCTGCACGTCTTTCCAAACCTGTACCTACAACCGGTCTTTCAGTAATGAACAACGGAACTGCCTGACGTTGCATGTTTGAACCCATCAGAGCTCTGTTCGCGTCATCGTGTTCGATAAACGGAATCATTGATGTTGCAACAGAGATAATCTGGATAGGGCATACACCGACAAAGTCAACCTTTGAAGATTCGCACATTGTAAACTCTGAACGATATCTGATAGGTACTGATTCTGCCTTGAAGTGTTTGTCTTCAGTTAACTCAACGTCTGCAGGAGCGCAACGGAAGTTTTCGTCTTCGTCAGCGGTCATATAAACAACTTCGTCAGTTACGACGCCGTCTTTAACGACAAAGAACGGAGATTCAATAAATCCGTAGTCATTAACTCTTGCGTGTGTAGCTAATGAACCTATCAAACCAGCGTTAGGACCTTCCGGAGTTTCTACCGGACAAATACGTCCGTAGTGTGACGGGTGAATATCACGAACAGCAAATCCTGCTCTTTCTCTCTGTAACCCGCCGGGGCCCAAAGCTGAAATACGTCTCTTGTGAGTTAATTCAGCCAAAGGATTTGTCTGGTCCATGAACTGTGATAACTGTGATGAACCGAAGAATTCCTTCAATGAAGCAACCAACGGTTTTGTATTTAACAAGTTCAACGGTGTTAATGTTTCAGAATCCTGTAAAGTCATTCTTTCTTTAACGATTCTTTCGATTCTTGAAAGACCCACTCTAAACTGGTTCTGTAACAATTCACCTACTGAACGGATACGTCTGTTACCCAAGTGGTCGATATCATCAAGTGTTCCTTCATCATAAGTAAGGTTGATTAAGTACTCAATTGATGCAACAATATCCTGAACAGTTAAAGTTCTCTGAGATTCGTGAATGTTCAGATTTAATTTCTTGTTCAGTTTATAACGACCAACACGGCCTATATCATATTTCTTTTCATCAAAGAATCTTGATTCCAAAATCTGACGACCGCCCTGTGCTGACGCAGGATCACCCGGTCTCAATTTCTTGTACAAATCAATTAAAGCATCATCTGTAGTTTCAGCTGTATCCTTATCCAGTGTTTTCTTCAAAAATTCAAAGTGAGTGAATAAGGTTTCCATTTCAGAAACTGTAATACCCATTGCTTTCAATAACGTTGTAGCAAGGATCTTTCTGTTCTTATCGATTTTTACGTAAATAATATCATTGGAATCAGTTTCAATCTTCAACCATGCACCTCTGTTAGGAATCATGGTTGCGTTGTATAAACGTTTTCCTGTCGGGGATAAATCCATCTTGAAATAAACGCCCGGAGAACGAACAATCTGAGAAACGATAACACGTTCCGCACCGTTTACAATGAATGTACCCTTGTCAGTCATGGTCGGTATATCACCAATATAAACTTCTTGTTCTTTAATTTCACCGCTGTCACGGTTAACAAGTCTTACCATAACTCTTAATTGCTTTGCGTATGTAGCATCATGGATTCTTGCTTCTTCCAACGTATACTTAGGATTATCGAATGTATAGTTAGGGAGGAAGTGCAATTCCAACCTGCCTGTGTAATCTTTAACAGGGCTAAATGAAAGCAATTCTTCTTTTAAACCTTCCTTTAAAAACCATTCAAAAGATTTCTTTTGCACGGCAATTAAATCCGGTAAATCATCCAAACGTGTATTAGGAATACCCATTGGAGTTACTCTTTTTGCATATTTTGTTGTCGACATTAATTCACCTCGTCTATTCTATGGTGTACGTACTATATTAAAAAATTTAAAAAATATTTTTCCGGTTTTTAGACATGGCTATAGCTACTTATAGAATAAGCCATTTATACCATCGTACTACAACAATATATATAGTCAAGAAACGATATAACAACTTTTAATCGCAAGTTAACAAAAATTTACAATTATTTTTCAGAAGTAATTTTTCGAAATTCATTAAGTTTTGTAAACGGATAAAACCCAATTGCATCAAGTGTTTTCTAAAAATTAAAATATTTTTCTTTAAAAAAAAGCAATTTTTTTAAAAGTATATACTTTATATATACATAATAGATACGATAGGATTAAAGGATAAATTATGACGGCAGAAACTGTTAAGTTTTTGGGACTTACAAACCCAATGTTAAGAGAATGTATTGATAATCTGATTAATACAAGTATTGCACTTCAAAATTCATTTAGTGTAATTTTTGGAAATCTTGCGACATGGCAGGCTAATGTTAAACCATCATTACCTCCCACACCTAAATATATGCAAGAAGAAGTTCATTGTAATACAGAAGATTTAGCATATAATAAATACTTCAGTAATGCAGCAAGCGTTATCGAAGAAATGAAAGCAGAAGCATTCAAAGCTCGACAGCAGCAAATGCAACAAAGTCAGGAAGCTCCTGAGACACCCGCAGAAGCAGCGCCGAGAGATTATGATCCGACCGTTCTTCTCGAAAAGAAAAACTTTAAACTCAATGAAAGCGCATAAAATATTATACATACAAAGCAACAGGGCTGTTTCTGCTGCAGAAACAGCCCTTTTGCTTTACAAAATCTAAAAAAAGTGTATAATAAAAAAGTTAGTGTAAATGAGGTTATATTTTGAATCTACTATCAGTTAATGAAAGAACATCCCCCATTGTAAGCAAATACAATTATCGTTTTGCTACAGAACCGCAAAGCGAGGAGTTTGGATCGCTTACATTACGTTCAAGATTAGCCGTGCTTGACTCAACGTACGGACAGAGTCCTGTTATGAAAGGCAGCGGAATCGGAGACGTATTTGATTCAATGGCATAGAAGGGCTTAGCAGGTCATTTTTTGCGCCTTTATAAAGGAAGCCATAGTACCTTATGGTTAAAGTAATAACACCTTAATAATCAGTTATTATTAACGGGTAATTTACTTTTAAAAAAACGTACTTTAACAAAAAGAGAGTCGAAAGACTCTCTTTTTGTTGTATGCAAATTACTTTGACGTTCTTATTATGTCCAGTAACCATTCCAATTAACTTCTGCGTATCCGCCCATACCACTCTTATCTGTTACATATTGACCGACAAGCATGTTATTACCTGCACCAGCCTCTATTGCTTCCATAACTGTATCATACTGATTGTTACCGCCTTCAGCATCTGCCAACCAAACAGCAATATTTGCTTTGATTGCGTTTATACAACTATCGGTGTTGCACTCTAAAGGATCTCCTCCTGATTTATCGCCGCCGATAAACTCTTCAATATAACCAACACCATGTCCGCCGTTTCCGTTAAAGAAATTTTTGAAACACAGATAATTAACTGTTTGGTCATTATCTTTTATAAACTTAGATAAGTCAGAAGTTGTACCACCTGAAGACGCAAAGACATATAAATCTGTACCAACGACATTACCTGTCTTATCAACATCAAAGAAGAATCTAAAACGGTTATCATTAGCACTTTCCCAAATTTGGAATGAATCTCCGCCACCACCGTCTTGTATCGTAGTTGTTTTTGTCATTGTATCCCATCCTAGATATACGTCAGCAGAATTTCCGGAACTGGAGAGATAAAGCGAATCGGCCATATTGAGGTAAGTTGTAGCACTTTGATCATCAAAATTGAAAGTATGATCTAATGTTGAGTGTCCCATATAGTAGTATTGAGACAATTCGCTAAGTTTTTTGTTTTCAATTTTTTGAGTAGTATTATCTTCATTGTAAATACTTACAGACAACTTGTCATCAAGAACATTCTTACCTGCAACTTTCTGATCAAGGTCAAAGTTGCCAGCGGTCCATGTTCCTTTGAGTTTGAATTGAGAAGTAAAATCACCATCCGCATCTAATGACAACACACTCAGATAGTTATCTGTCGTACCATAATTAGAAACCAATAGCTGTTCAGGAGCAACGTCCGAAAGATATGCTTTTAATGTTGTATTCTTAACATCAAGCACATTATTTACGTATATCATTTCTCCTGAATAGTTGGTTATAACTTTTTCAGTATTTTCGCCTGACAAATTAACAGTTTGATTTACTGCACCCACTCCGGCAAATGTTTTATTAAAATCAATCCTGTCATTACCTTTAGAATTAACCGTATTAACAGTTTCATCATTTTTTCCGTATACATCAACATAATTGTTATTTCCGTTGAGAGAAGTAGTAATTGTATTTACCGCACCGCCATTTACAACAATTGTTGCATTATTCAGATTATCTCCCATAGTAATTGTATTGTTAACAGAATCTTCTACATAACTTCGAACTTTTACACCATTTCCTGTTATATTAGCGGTAAGATTACCCTCTTCCTGATAAGACAGAATATCATTTTCTGATAACGTAATATTCCTGCTAAGATTTTTAGTATTACTTCCTGCAACAACTAATTCTACAGCGCCGGTTGCAGTGTATGTAAGCTCCCCATCGGTCAAGTTTTTGATTTCACTTTCCGTAAACAATCTATCTGACTGATTTAATGAATAAACACCACTACCTAAATTACGTCTGACAAATATACGCTGCTTTTGTGCATCTGTCAGATTATAGTAATTTTCAACAGTGAAGTTTTCACCATTTGTTTGTTTTAATATCAAATCATTACCGCTTTTTTCATATAACAAATACTCATAAGAAGAAAGATTGTTGTAATTATGGACTAAAGTATTTGATATTAATCTGACATTTGCTGTGTTATTTGCAATGTTACCTGCACCGACCAATTTATTGTTACCGTCTCCATTTTCAAAATAGATATTAGCAATAGGTTTTTCACACTCAATCGACACTGTATCATTGCCATGGCCTAAATTGATTGATGGTCTGTTTGTACCTAATACATGAATCAGGTCATTTCCATCTCCGGCATTAACAGTTACATCAACATCGCCTGTTTTACTCGGAGTTATATTATCAGCCCAAACCGTACCGTTAATTAAAGTAGCAGCACTGTCAATTTCATGTTTAATTTCTTCCGGAGTAACAATCGTGTCACCAACCTGAATAGCTTTAACAGAATGATTTCCTAACATATAGTTTTCTAAAGTTATTTCATCTCCGTTTGACTTTCTTATAATAATATCATCACCTGATATGTCTGAATTTAACAAATTAATATTATTTTCAGTTGTTAATACAAGAGTATCATTGCCGCCGCCATTCTTTATTATCGATTCTCCGTCAGCAAGATAGATTTTATTTATACCCGCGCCTGCATTGATTACATTATTTCCGCCTTCGTCATAAATAATATCACTACCTGCTCCGCCGCTAATAGTATCGTTACCTGCTCCGCCGTATATTGTATCATTTCCGTCACCGCCATCTATTGAATCGTTCCCGTCTTTTGCAAAAATAACGTCATTGCCTGCGCCTGCGGTTATGGTGTCAGCATTTGCGCTTCCGTAAATCAGATTATCACTGTTGTTTCCGTTTATCACACCCTCACCTTTGATAACTTTATTTGCATCACAAACGGATTCAATTAAAAACGCACCTTCATTGGTTACGATATTTTTAATAGTATTTGTCGGTTTGTAATAATCTTTGACAGTCACCGAATCGTCATTTGTATATTTTATAACTAAATCATTTTCAGCTTTGCCTTCGCCGCGAGAGAAGGTGATATTTTCAAGACTGATACCGTTAAGTCTTAAAGTATCTTCGCCTTTGCCTGAAAATACAGTATCTTTTCCGTCACCTGCATTAAATACAAATGTTGTTGTGCTTAATGCGTCAGTTCCTGCGTATAAAAGGTCATTTCCTTTTCCGCCTGATATTGTTACGTTTCCTGTTGTACCTGCTTTAATCGTATCAGCGTGGTTTGAACCGACAAGGCTGTCGTTTCCTGCTTTACCGTCCATTGTTACGCCTGCGGTCGCAGCAGATGCATTAGCGTAATCATTGAGCCAACTTCCGGTAAAACTTTTATCAACATTTACCTGAGATAAAAGTGCGCTTCTTAAATCAATCTCACCTGCGGATGTCTTAAGAATAATTGAACTTGTATCGTTGGTTGTTGCAGTTGCATTGTTTGTAACGTCTTTTGAACCCAAACCTGCAATTGTTAATTTTTTCCCGCCTGCAATAATTTCAATATTGTTTTTATTTACTTTGTATTCT
>JAFRHR010000043.1 GCA_017433195.1 bacterium | reverse complement strand
TAATCGTTTGTTCGGCAGAGTGCCACAGGCCCAGCCAAATTTTAGTTTATTAAATTTTCAAACTTCAGAATGGAATTTCTCCATTTCCTAAGTCTTAGATTAACAAAAACGACTAATCATGTCAATGAGTATTAGCTATTTGAGTAAAATTAAATAGCCCAAACTTAATATGAAAGATAATAACTGCAAGCATGAATAAAATTTCAACTTTTCATAATTTGCAAATCTTCCGATTATGAACGGAATTATTATAAATACTCCCGAAATTATGTATTTTAATTCCATTGCATATATGCCAAGTCCAAAAATTAAAAGATATGCAACCAAATAAAAAGTGAGGATAAAAATCACCAATGATCCAAAATCACCTTTCTTTTTGGGATTTTCTATTCTTTCAAAAAGTATCATATCAAGAAAAAATAAAGGTATAATCAAAATATTTATGAATAAAGTAAAATTTATTAAGTAATTCATACGCATGCGTTTTCTAAAGTTGCATCTTTTTCTGCAATACTCTCATCCTTATCTGATTTTACCAAATCATGTATAAATTCTGCAACTGAATTCATGACAAATTGTTTCTCATTGTCGTATAGCACCATATGGTAACTGTCTTCAAGCTCAATGTATTTTTTGTTTTGTGAAGAAATGTTGTCATAAACTACCTTTGCACTCTTAACACTCGTCAGATTATCAAACTTAGAGTGAATTATAAGTATAGGTGTTTCAACTTTCTTTAAATTTTTTCTTACAAATTTAGACAATGAAAGTAATTCATATACACAATTTAGCGGGTAATTATCCATGCCTATTGTTGTTTTTGACATCAATTTAGCAAGTGATTTTCTGGTTGTTGTGTTTTTAACCCCTAAGCACTCGTCTTCAGGGAATGTGTAAAAATATCTGAAAATCGTTTTTAACGCAATAGGCATCAGACATTTTCTTTTTGGCATGCAAAAACCGTCTAAGAACAAGGTTGTTGAAAGTGCAATTAACCCTGTTAAATCTTTATTGTTTTCTGCCAAGTATAAAGATATTGCCGCACCCAAACACAAACCAGAAACAAAAAAGTCTTTATATTGAGGTCTGAGTTCAGAATACTTTTCCTGCGCGAAATTACACCAATCTTTATAGGTAACTTTCTGAATATCGTCTAAATTTTCACCATGTCCCGGGAACGAATAGCAAAATACATCAAATCCGAGTTCATACAAAAAGTTGCCGTATTTTTTCATTTCAAACGGACTTCCCGTTAAACCATGAAATAGCAAGACACCGCAATTTTTATCGGTGTCTTTATCTATATGTCTGAGCTCAAAATCTATTTCGTAACTCAATTTGAAAACCTCGTAAAGAGCTGATCAATTAATTCAATAGCCATATTTATTTCGTTGTAAGAAATAGTAATTGGCGGAACTAAAGTTATAGCATTTTTATAATGGCTTCCGCTATGCAGAATAATACCGCACTTTCTGCCATGATATTCTAAATTACCTTTCATTCCTTCATCTTGAATTTTTTGTCTTAATTCAGGATCCGGAGTGTATCCGTCTTCAGTAACACATTCAATTCTCAAAGCCAAACCTAAACCGTCAACAGTACCGATGCGTTTATGTTTACCTTCAAGATATTTCAAACCTTTTAAGAAGTATTCACCCTTTTGAGTTACTTCAGTTTCCCAATCTTCTTCTTCAAGAATTGACATAACTTCGTAACCGGCTCTTGTACCGAGCGGATTGTTACAGAAAGTTGAGTGAGTTCTTCCTGCAGGCCATATGTCAGGGTTAATAAATTCTTCTTTAGCCCACATTCCGCCAAGCGGATTCATTCCGTTTGTTAATGATTTACTGAATGTAATGACATCAGGAGTTACTCCAAAGTGTTCTATTGACCATAACTTACCTGTTCTGTAAAAGCCCATCTGGATTTCATCAGAAACAAATAATACGCCAAAATCATCAAGAACTTTTTTAAGTTCTTTGAAATAACCCATCGGAGGAACTATGTAACCGCCTGAACCTTGAACAGGTTCTACGAAGAAGGCCGCACATTCTGAAGATTTTGTTCCGTGGTTGTATAAACCTGAACAACCGTCTTCAAACTCACGTCTTAACTGTTGTACGCAGTAATAATTGCAGTCTTCGCAATTCTTTCCGTACGGACATCTGTAACAATAAGGATAAGGTACAAAGTGAGCTTCGTCAGCGAAGTGCCCAAACGGTTCTCTGTATCTGTAACCCGCTGTTAAGCATGCTGCACCCATTGTTCTGCCGTGATATCCGCCAAAGAATGCGAACATTCTTTGTTTCTTGGTATAATTTCTTATTAATTTCAATGCATCTTCGATAGCCTGAGAACCGCCTACATTGAAATGGACTCTTCCTTTTTCGCCAAATCTTTCAATGTTTGCTTTGGCAATTTTTTCTGCAAGTAATGTTTTATAATCATATAAATATCTCGGGCAAATTTGTGGCATTTTATTTATTTGATCAATTACAGCATCAGATATTCTTTTGTTTTTATAACCAAAATTACATGCTGCAAACATCATTTGTAAATCCAAATATTCAGTTCCTTCGGAGTCAAACATAAATGAACCTTCACAGTCACTAAATACTTTCGGCGCTTTGTCGTAGTGAACAGTGTCACCGTGTGAACAATAAAGTTCGTCTAATTCCAAAATTTTTTCATCAGAAATACCTTTCTGAGGGGTTTCTTTGTCTAATATAGTTGCTTGCATATTTCTATTTCTCCCAGTTAACTTTTTTCATATAGTCGATTATATTACAAAAGGAAAAAAATGGTATACAGTTTATATCATTTTTGTTACAAAATGTTTCTAAATTCTTTGTTGCAAAAAGTACGGAAGCCCGCTTGGCGACGCATAAATCACTTACTCCATCACCAATGTAACAAAATGTTTTTTCCTTAACCTGATTGCATTTACACATTCCTGCCCCGACTTTACAATTCGGGTTGAAATGTGGAAATTCTATTGAAAATTTCCCGTTTTCATATTTTAAATGATTTGCAAAATACTTAATATTTCTTAAATTATGTTTCTGTAAAGTTTTTTCTATAAATAAATCAAAACCGTCACTGATTATTATCAGTTCAATATCTTTAGATTGAATATAATTTACAAAATCAACAAAATACTCATCAATTTCAATTGAATCAATGTATTCATTAAGTTTTTCCTGTGACAGTTCAGGAAGCAGTGCGACCTGTTTTATTGCGTTTTCTCTTGAAGATATTTTGCCTTCTGTCCATAAATTTTCATAATATGTCCACTTAGGGTCGGCATAGATTTCAAAAAAAGTATTAACTGCATCTTTTTTTGTAATTGTTCCGTCAAAATCGCAATAAATTTTATTTATATTTTTTAAATAATTTTCTTGTAACATTTCGGTCATTTTTGGTATTCTTATTATATTATGAAACAAACAAAGGAAGTTGAAAAATTCCCTTAAAAATTGTGTAAATATTTCGTTACAAAATGAAACAATACACGCAAAAAAAATTATTTTCTGACCTTTTAATTAGTAGTAAGGAGAATCTTGTGTTTATTAATAAATTAGCTAATACTGTTCCTGTAAAACCTTCATTTAAAGGTTATGATTTTAAAGTGTCTGATGACGGCAGATATTTATACGATTTTAATTATTCTTTTGACTCAGACAAGTACGATTGTTATTTGGAATTATACAAAGTAGATCAGGATGAAAATTTTAATTATCAGCTTGGTCCGAAATTAAGATACAGACCTAAAGATGCTCCTTCTCAGGCTGATTTGAAATTAAATCCGACAGATAATAAAATTGATTTAAAAGAAAACTACGGGATAGGTGATGATGAGGCTTTTGCTTATAATTACAAGTTGGTAGAAAAAAATAATCCGTCAAATACGTTTTACGAAACAGACAGTGCGCAAGCTCTTTACCGTGACGGAGTTGCCTATAATCTTGTAACTGCAAATAAGGCAACAAAAGTTTTAATACATGGTCCTATGTATTTGGCAATTCCGGACAGTTTTAACGTTGGATATAAGTACAAAGGTTTTAATGAAGAAGATACAGGGAAGATTGTATTTGAACAACCGGGTAATTCTGCTTTAAGAAATTTTGCAAATAAATATAACGGAAGTATTGCAGGTATGGAGCAAAAAATTCCGGAATTAAGCAAAACCGGATACAAAAGATTACTAAGTACTCCTGTTTTAAGCGGAGATAATATTTCATCGCACCATTACTGGAATAAGAATAATATGCAGGTTTGTCCCGATTTGGGAAATGCAAATAATTTCGCATCTATGCAAAGAGCATTGTTCAGAAATGGCATGAACTTTGTATCAGACGGTGTATTTACAAGCGAAGGCTTGATGGGTGTTCATTTGCAATACGCAATGAAATGGATAAATAAGGGGACAGATCCTCAGACCAAAGATTGGTTTATGTTAGAAAATTCTAAAGACGGACAAATAGGTTATGGTGTAATTCCTGAAAATAAAAAGAATTTGGGACACAGACTGGTTAACTGGCCGTACAATTATGAAATTGTTGATAATAAACTTGTCAAAACAGTAAATCCTGATTATGACAATACTCAGCCAAAATATGTTCAGATTTATGATAAATCACAAGTTTCAGATGAATTACTCGCAAATAAAAATGAATTAATTAAGAGCTATGATAAAGTAAACACAGAAAATGAGCTTGAATATAATACTCACAATGATACGTTAATTCCTTTCTATTTTGAGTTTAATGAACAAGATTATGAAAAGAATTTACAGGAACTAATTGAAAGTAATAAAGCAAACGGAACAAATATCGACATAAATACCCCTGACGGTACGGAAATGCTGGTTAAGAACGATGCGTTTAAGATAATACCTAAATTTGAAAGCGGAACAACAAACTGGGATGCTAATACAGATTTGGTAAAAATGAATTATGAATCTCCTGAAGTCAGAGATTTAACTGTCAGTGCGGGTAAATACTGGACAAGAAAAACAAGAGATATCCTTGTTGAGTACGCAGCGCATGCTTTGGGAAATGTAAATGCAGATAATGCTGATGAAAAAATTAATACGTTAATAAAAACAAATGCTATTGCAGAATCAGATAATAATACACAATATTCAATCTTACCGGAAGAGGTTGCTTTTAATTCTCCTGACGGCGCAAAAAAGGTTTTGGAAAACGTCAGAGAGTATTCAGATAAGAATTTTAAAGATGTTTTGACGGAATCTTTAATGAATTTACCGTTAGACTCTATTGAATTCGCTGATAATGTTCAGGCTGTTTTGTCGACTTCTTTCTTTACAAACAGAGCATCTCGTGAAGAAGAAATAGGAAAAACAAGATATGAGCTGGAAAAAGAAGGCAATCCGCAGCTGAAGAACACAGAATACACCCAGAACTACAACAATGTAAATTCATTATTCAAGAATGAAATTTATAATTTTGCGGTAAATGTTCTGGCAAAAGTGGATGAAAAGGCAGAGGAGAAAATCTATAAGGATGGACAACTCACGACTTATGGAGAGCATGTTATTCCATTAGTTGCGGAAGACATAGCAAAATATGCAATTATAAAAGGTTTAAGCAAAAAGGATGATGTTGCAAAAATTTTATCAAACAACGAAATCGGCTATGATTATGAATTTTTAAACAACAAAGTTACACTGGATTATTTGGATGTAAACGGTTTTACTCCAAAGAATGAAGCAGAGCAGTTGTTTAAGCAACTTTCAAAAGGGGTAAAATCACTCAATGAAAATGATATAGATTTTGTAGCAAAATCTGTATCAGGAAGATTGAAAGGAACAAATAAAAATTCATTTGCTTTGGCTGAGAATATGATTAAGCGTTCCGGTTTAGGTTTAGACTGGAGACTTGATGCGGCGAAAGACGTATTTGATATGGATGGTATCCGTGACAGATCTAAAAATACGGAAGAAGAATTTGATAAACTTGTAAAATTCTGGGGTAAATTTACAGACGGGGTAAAAGAATATAACCCATCCTCCTATATAGTAGCTGAAATTACAGATATCCCCGAATTATTCGATGCGTCCAAAAATTGGAATAATGCTGCAGGAGATTTTCAGAATGCACATTTTGCAAATTCAGGGCAGGCAATAGAGAAGTTTATAAGAGAAACCGGTATTACAAGTGAAGCAAATTATTCTCATCTGTATACTGATTTGATTACAGTTGTATCAAGAAATTTTGAAAATGGTGCACTTTCAAGACAAACCGAGCAGGAAAGAATCAATGCTTTTAATGACAGATTAAGTGCATTTATTTCAAATGCTCCGGAATATGTAAAAAATTCTTATACATTTGTGGGCAACCATGATAAACCGAGAATGTTGCACTGTTTGGCTATGGATATGGCTTTATTCCATTCGGATTTTTCTTCCGATTATGACAGAAAGCGTGCATTGTCTGTAACAAATGGTTTTGATGCAAGACGTGATTTTGAAAGTCTTCCTGTTAATATCAAGTCTTACTGCGGTGATGAAAATTATTTCAAAAACATGAGTTCAAAAGCAGTTGCAATGGGATATTTGCTTAATACAAATATATCTGATTCAAGATTAGATCAAAATTCAAAAGAAATACTTTATAAATCAATTGCAGATATTGTAAACGGAAATTATGCATATGATTCTGATAATGCAGTAGTTTTGTCAAAAGACGATGTAATGGATGTAGTATCAAATTCATTGAAAAAATCAAATGCATTATCTGATGAATCTTACAGCAAGGTAATGGAAGAAACTCAGAAATTGTTGTCAGACAAGCAATTCGTTGATTCAAATAAATTGGCAGGCAGTTTATTAAATAAACAGAATTCTGAAGCGGCAATGATGCTTTTATCAAAGAAAATGTTTGCCCATGAATTAAATTCAACAGATAAAGATAAGTATTCAGATACAGTTTCAGCATTGGATTTGGAAACAGTTTCTAACAGTAACACTGTAAGAGCAGCTTTCAGTAACGTTTTATATAATTTAGGAGATTCAGTTGAAGAATTAAAAGATGATGAATCTAAAAAGAAAGTTTATTCCGCAATTTATTCCGCAGTTTCCGACATGCTTTTGGCAAATTCAGGAAAAACAGAAGAACAATCTTCTCTTGATTCGGTAGCAAAACTTTATAAAAAGAACGGTTTTGGCGCAAGACCTATAGATACGGCTTTAAATATGGTATTTAAGCATGCCGAGAAAAAATATGACTTAAAAGTTAATAACGAAGATTCCGTAAAAAATGAAATACTTAATTCTATAATGAATCCTGCTTTGGCAAAAGGTAAAATGCTGATGAATTATTTGGTTGCATTACCGGGTAATCCGACAATGTTTGCAGGTGATGAATTAGCTATGACGGGTTACGATGAAAAATGTAAAAATGTTTATCTGCAGAACCGAAACAGATTAGACTGGACAAGTTTGGAAAATAATTCTCAAAAGCAAAAATTCAATAAAGAAATGAATGAGATAATGAATTTAAGAGCTAACAGACACTTAAGAGCCTTAAATAACGGAACTCCATTCAGATTAAATCCGCAACATACGACAGAAAATCTGCCGATTCCTTCATTATTGATGAGAGCTCCTGACGGAGCAATGACTGTTTCATTGTTTAATGCAAACGGTGTTTGTCCTGAAAACGTAGGAAGTTACAAACCGAAAGAAGTTTGGATAGACAGAATTTATATTGGGCCTGATAATACAGGTGTTACAATGCCTGCTAATATTGAGTTCAGAAACGCAAACAAGAATGATTCAGCAGAGTATGTAACCAAAATAGAAAATAATCATTATTATATTGTCAGAAAAGACGGACAACATATTAATATGAATGACGTAACGGCTCCTAACGGGGTTATGCTTCTTTATCATGATCCTGAAGGAAATAATAGCAGTGATGAGTCAAAGAATGTATCATTCAGAAGAAATATAAACAAAGTTTATAACATCGAGAAAAATGCATACGAAAAAACAGAGTCAGCAAAATTAGGCGAAAACTTCTCGGTATAGTTTAAATAGTTTTCTTATAAACTTCATTTTTGTTCAGGTCAGGGTAGAGCGAAGTTAAAATCGTCGTTATGTCTTTTGCTCCGTAGTCTTTATCTTTCAATGCCTTAATTTTAAGGTCTAAATCAGAGGTTTGTCCTTTTTCGTCCTTGTAAACGAAGCAGACAAATTCGCCCTTTGGTTCAATTTCTTTTATCGCGGTTTTAACGTCTTTTATAATTATTGTTTCAAACAGTTTTGTGAGTTCCCTGCCGACTGCAACTTTTGCCACAGGACGAACGTTTTCGAGGTATTCTAATGTTTTTACAATTCGGTTTGGAGAATCGTAAAATAATAAATTCATATCAGAATACTTTTTAAATGTTTCTGTTATTTGTTTTTCTGTTTTTCCGATAAAGCCTATAAACAAAAAGTCCTCTGTTTCTCTCGGAACGGCGGATAAAAATGTAGGAACGACACATGCTCCCGGCAGCGCATTAATTGAGACGCCCCTTTTTAAAAGTTCGTTTATCAAAACATATCCGGGATCGCAAATCATAGGGGTTCCCGCATCAGATACTAAAGCGATTGTTTTTCCCTCTTTTATGTAATCAGAAAGTAAATTTAATCTCTCTTTTTCGTTGTACTTATGGTATGAAATACATTTTGTCCTGATTTCGTAGTGGTTTAAGAGTTTTTGCGTTACTCTTGAATCTTCACAGGCAATTAAATCAACTTCTTTAAGAACATCAATTGCTCTTAAAGTAATGTCTTTTATGTTACCTATTGGTGTTGGAACTATGTATAACTGAAATTTTCTCATGACTAATGTATTTTAACACAAAGTTAAAACAATTAATCAAACCAGTAAAGCATAGATTGGATATCTCCGAAATCCAAATTGTATTTTTTAGCCAAATCGCTGTTAATTATATTTGGAGTATCAAGATTTTCTTTTATTGGTTCAACCTGAACTTCTCCGTTTTTGTAAACTTTGGAATAATTTAAACCTTGTTTTACACATTCCGGAAGTTTTACATAAGGCTCGCCTTTGTCGCTTTTTTTACTTATAAAATATGCAAGTCCGAAAGTTCTGCAGATAATTCCTCTGTATTTATAAACAGAACACCTGTTATTTATCAAAAAAGGACACTCGTAGAAGAAATGTTTTCCCGTATCTTTTTGTTTTAGTTTTTGAATTTTTTCACGGATTATGTTTTGTGTTTTTTTATCAAGTTTCATGAATCCGTGCATTAGATAATTCATTTCAAGAAAAGAAAACGGGTAATCTCCGACTTCGCAACATTTGGAACAGCCCTCTTTACAACAGATATAATCAGAATGAAACTCAAAATAATTTTTGAGTTTCATTTCTAATTCTTCTAAAAATTGTTCGTAATTTTCAAACATTAATCAGTGACTTTTTTCAATATAATACAAGCGTTTTGACCGCCAAATCCGAAAGAATTTGACATTGTTATATTAATGTCACCTTTTTGGGCAACATTCGGAACGTAATTAAGATTAGCTACTTTTTCATCCTGGTTATCAAGGTTTATTGTCGGAGGAACAATTCCTTCCTGCATAGCCTTGATACAGATAATTGCTTCAACAGCACCGGATGCACCAAGCATGTGCCCTAACATGCTCTTTGTGGAACTTACTTTTAATTTCGGGTTTATGTTTTTGTCGCCAAAAACTCTTGCGATTGCCTGAGATTCAGCAATATCACCCAAGCCTGTTGATGTTCCGTGAGCATTTAGGTAATCGATGTCTGACGGTTGTAATCCTGCATCTTTAAGTGCTTTTCTCATCGCCATTTCAGCACCTTTACCCTCAGGTTCAGGCGCAACCATATCATAGGCATCTTCTGTCTGTCCGTAGCCTATGACTTCGGCATAAATTTTAGCACCTCGTTTTTTGGCTGCTTCGTATTCTTCAAGAACAAGAACACCTGCACCTTCACCCATGACAAATCCGTCTCTGTCTCTGTCGAAAGGACGGCTTGCCTGTTCGGGGTGGTCATTATTTTTTGATAATGTTCTTGCTGCAGTAAACGCACCTATTCCAAAGTTACAAATTACTGCATCCGCAGCACCGGCCATAATTATATCTGCATCTCCGTATTGTATTGTTCTTGCCGAATCCCCAATAGAATGTGTCCCTGATGCGCATGCAGATAAAATACATTTGTTAACACCTTTTATGCCATATTTCATTGCAATTTTGCCTGTAACCATGTTTTGAACAAGCATTGGAGCAGTAAACGGATGACATTTTGTTTTTCCTTTGTTTATCATATCAAGGTGTCCTCTTTCGAGTGAATGAAAACCTCCGGCAGCAGAACTTACCATTACTCCCATTGAATAAGGATCAATTTCAGACAAATTAAGTCCTGAATCTTTTATAGCTTCATCCGCTGCAATAACTCCAAATTGGGTAAACCTGTCCATTCTTTTTGCTTCTTTGGGGTCAATGCCGTAATCTTCGGGATTAAAATCCGAAAATTCCGCAGAGATGTCGACTAAGTGTCCTGTTGTATCAAATTGTTTTGTCTTTTTTACTCCGCTTTTCCCTGCTTTAACATTATCCCAGAGTTTATCAACTCCAACTCCGAAAGGTGATATTGCGCCTATTCCGGTAACTACTATTCTTTTTCTTTCCATCTTTCTCTTCCTAAAACAAGGGGTGAATAAAAACATTTTATTCACCCTCTTTAAACTATTTAAAACAATTAACTAATTAAATTATGAGTGTGATTCAATGTAGTTAACTGCATCCTGAACAGTCTGAATTTTTTCAGCATCTTCATCAGGAATTTCGCAACCGAATTCTTCTTCAAATGCCATAACTAATTCAACTGTATCTAATGAATCAGCACCTAAGTCACCTGTAAAACTTGCTTCAGGTGTAACTAAAGCTTCATCAACACTTAATTGTTCAACAACTACTTTTTTTACTTTGTCTAATGTACTCATGTTTTCTTCCTCTTTATAATTTAGTATCACTCTCACTTTACAAATAAAATTATACTATTTAAAAATAATATTGCAAAGTTTATTAATTTTTTGTTACTTAAACGATTAATCCGCCGTCTACTCTTAAAACCTGCCCTGTTACATAAGCCGCATCAACTGCAAGGAATTTTACGACTTTTGCAACATCTTCAGCTTCGCCGAGTCTCTTAATCGGGATTAAATCCAAAATTTTTGTTTCATCAAGGTCTTTTGTCATATCTGTTTTAATAAATCCGGGAGCTACAGCGTTTACTCTTATGCCGCGAGAGCCCAATTCTTTTGCCAAACTCTTTGTAAAGCCGACAACACCTGCTTTGGCTGCAGCATAATTTGCCTGTCCTGCGTTTCCTGATAAACCTACAATACTTGATAAGTTTACAATTGAACCGAATCTTTGTTTCATCATAGTTTTTGCAACGATTTGAGAAACATTGAACAAACCTGTTAAGTTTGTATTTATAACGTCATTCCAGTTTTCGTCACTCATTCTTACAAAAAGTCCGTCACGGGTAATTCCTGCATTGTTTACAAGAACATCAATTCTTCCGTACTTTTCTAAGATTTTTGTTATATTTTCTTCAGCCTGTGCCTTGTTCGAAATATCGAATTTTACGGCTTCAGCGGTTACGCCTAACGCTTTTAATTCTTCAACTGTTGCATTTGCGGCTTCTGTGTTTCCCGCATAATTTATAACAACATCAAAATCATTTTTTGCAAGTTCTAATGCACATGCCTTTCCGATTCCTCTCGAGCCTCCGGTTACAAGTGCCAATTTTCTTTCGCCCATATTTTACTCCTTATTTAAAATATCAATAATATTTTTTATGGTTTCTGTGTTATTTACGTTTAAAGCCTCTGCTTCGGGTAATATTTTTTTGTTCAACCCTGTCAAAACTTTGCCCGGTCCTGCTTCAATAAATCTTTCAGCTCCGTTTTCACTCATTTTCTGAATTGACTGATACCAGTGAACAGACGTGTATAACTGCTGAACCATTTTTGTCTTAAAGTTTTCTTTTTTTGTTTCAAATTCTGCATCAACGTTTGTTATAACAGGAATTTTTGCATCTGATATTTCATAATTTTGGATAAAGTTCTGAAAATCATTTGAAATTTCTTTCATAAATTCAGAGTGAAATGCCCCTGAAACAGCAAGCGGAATAAATCTTTTTGCCCCGTTTTGCATAAGGTATTCCCCCGCTTTTTCTAATGCATCTTTTTCGCCTGTTAATACTGTCTGAGCAGGAGAATTGTAGTTTGCAACTCCGACATATCCGATATTTTTAACTTCATTAATAGCCTTTAAAATTGTCTCATCGTCACTTCCTATTACGGCAGCCATTCCGCCGCTTTTGGTTGTGCTCATTAATCTTCCTCTTTCCCATAAGAATTTCATTGTTTGTTCAAGAGTAAGAACTCCTGCTGCATAAAGTGCGGGATATTCACCCAAACTGTGTCCTGCAACAAATTTAGGCTGAAGGTTTGTTTCGCTTTTTAAAACTTCGAGGCATGCAATTGATACCGTTGCAATCGCAGGTTGTGTTAACTGAGTTTGTTTAAGTTCTTCTTCAGATCCTTCAAAACAAACTTTTGAAATTTTATAGTTTAGAAAATCATCAGCGGCATTAAAAACATCTTTTGCAATGCTGAAATTATCGTATAAATCTTTTCCCATTCCGCTATACTGCGAACCCTGTCCGGGAAATAAAAAAACTGTATCCATAAATTACCTTGTTATGATTCAACTGACTCCGCAATTGTTTTGTTAATCTCGGATTCAAAAGCCTCTTTTGCTACTTTAACTGCTCTTTTTATGGCATAAGCTTTGCTTCTTCCGTGAGATATAACGGTAATTCCTTTTACTCCGAGTAATAAAGCTCCTCCGAATTCCTCGTAATTAATTTTCTGGTAAAGGCTTTTGAAAATCGGTTTAGCCATAAGCCCAACGAGTTTTGTAATAATATTTCTGTGAAATTCATTTCTTATCATGTCGAATAACATTAACGCTGTTCCTTCGACTATTTTTAAGGCTACGTTCCCTACGAAACCGTCACAAACAACAACATCGCAAACATTCATGAAAATTTCTCTGCCTTCGATGTTGCCTACGAAGTTCATATTACCCTGGTATTCTTCAAGCAGTTTGTATGTGTTTTGAGCAAGTTCGTTGCCCTTTCCTGCTTCTTCTCCGATATTAAGAACCCCTATTCTCGGATTTTTAATTCCTAATACATCTCTTGCAAAAGTCATTCCCATCAATGCAAACTGCTTTAACATAGAAGGTGAACAGCTGCTGTTTGCGCCTGCATCTATAATAACTATCGGTTTTGTAGTGTTTGTAGGTAATGTTGCCGCAATAGCAGGTCTGTCAATTCCGGGGATTCTACCCAAACCGAATAAACTTGATGCCATAGCCGCACCTGTTGAACCGGCGGCAACTAACGCATCAGAACTTCCTGTTGCAACGGCATTAACCGCCAAAACGATAGATGCTTTCTTTTTCTTTCTGATAGCCTGTCCGGGATGTTCGCCCATTTCGATAACTTCTGATGCATGGGTAATTTTGATATCAAGACTGTTAACATCAACTCTTATAATATTTTTCTTTCCGCCTTTTCCTTCGTCGGAACGAAAACCTTTATTGTTGATTTTTTCCAAAATCTGTTCGATTTTGTCTTGCTTACCAACTAACTCTAAGGCAACTCCGTATTCCTGAGCAGCCCAAACCGCACCTGCAATAATTTCGTAAGGTGCGTGATCTCCCCCCATTGCATCAACAGCTATTCTAGTCATTATTTAAAGCCTCTATTCCTCTGTTTTTTCTTCAGTTGTAGCAGATTCTTCAGCCTTTGCTTCTTCTTTTACTTCAGCTTCTGTTTCAGGAGCTTTTTCTTCAACTTTTTCAGCTTTTGCTTTCTTTGTTGAAGCTTTTTTCTTAGGAGCAGCTTTTTTAACTTCCTTTTCTTTGATTTCTTCTACAAAGTTAGGATCTTTTCTGCTAACTACTTTTCCTTTATATTGTCCGCATGCTGTACATACGGTGTGTGATTTTACCGGTTGTCCGCAATTAGGACATGTTGCAACTTCCGGTTTAGTTGCTTTCCAATTTGCTCTTCTCTTACCCTGAGCGCTGTGTCCTGTTCTTTTCTTTGGTACTGCCATTTTTCAGACCTTTCTATTACTGTTTTCGACTAATTTCTATATTTTTAAAAACATCCATTCGTGTATCGGTTTTTAATTCGTCCTCACTCATAAAATGTTCCATGTTACAATTTATACCACAAACTTTTTTATTTGGTAAAGTTAATATTACGGATTGATACAATAAGTCATAAACATCAATTTCTTTTTTGCCCTCTAAATCCGTAATAAACTGTCCTTCTTTGAGTTCTGTCTCCGGTTTATATTCATCATATAAACTGTTTTTTGCATAAATTTCTTCAATGTCCGAGTTAAAATCGAAGTTGTATTCGCTAAGGCATCTGTCGCAGGTTAAAGGAAGTGATCCTTTTATGTTTCCGGAAACTTTTATAAATTCTCCGAGATTTTCAAAGCATAATTTTGCTGAAACATCTGCCTGTAACTCATCAATCTTAACGTTTTCGTCAAAATTAACTTTTTGTTTTTGTTCTATTTCCGTTACAGAAATACTAAGCATATGTCTCTTCCTGCAAAATTACGCTTGAAATCTGTGTAGAAACAAAACATACTTTTTTGACAGGTCCTGTCGGTTCTTTTTCAACCAAAACAGGAGTAGGTGATTTCATTAATTGTTTAAGTTCCTGATAAACCGCCTGCGGATTATCAAAGTACATAACAATAGGAGTTGAAGCACCTTTCAAAAAAAGTACAACCGAAAAACGTGTTTTCTTTTGTGCAAATTGTTGTGCCATAATTTCTTCCTTATACTGCTACTTTCATTGTGTTTGCAATAATTTCGTTAAAGCTGTCAGCTTTAAGGCTTGCACCGCCTACCAAAGCTCCGTCTATATCAGATTTTGACATTTGTTCTTCAATTGTGCTCGGTTTTACTGAACCGCCGTATAAAATTCTTATTGCATCAGCTGCTTCAGAGTTAGAAACTTCTCTTACAACGTTTCTTATCATAGCTATTACTCTGTTTGCTTCGTCAGCATCACATGTTTTACCTGTTCCGATAGCCCAGATGGGTTCATAAGCGATAACTGATTTCTTGATATCTTCAGCAGAAATTCCTTCCAATGCTTTTTTGATTTGACCTGCAATGTGAGAATCTGTAATTCCTGCTTCTCTTTGTTCAAGGGTTTCTCCGCAGCAGATAATAGGTATTAAACCTTTTGCCAAAATTGATTTTGCTTTTTTGTTGATCATTTCATCGGTTTCAGAGAAATACTGTCTTCTTTCAGAGTGACCGATAATTATATATTCGCAACCTATGTCTTTAAGCATTTCAACTGAAACTTCGCCTGTATAGGCTCCGGAAGTTTCCCAGTGACAGTTTTGAGCAGCGATAGCGATTTTTGTTCCCGCACATCCGCAATCACATTTTACGTTTTCAACAACTGATAAAGATGTGAAAGTAGGTGCAATTACAATTGACGGTAATTGTACAGCGGTGTACTTATCTGCAAATTCCTTTATTCCGTTGAATAAAGCTTTTGCATCGTCTTGTAAAAGGTTCATTTTCCAGTTTCCTGCAATAATAGGTTTTCTCATAATATATCCTCCGTTTCATAAAACTCTAATAATATTTATAAATGAATATTAAGATAAACACTTTTTACATTCAAGTAATAAATAAAAGTTAGACGGACAAAAGATTTTTAACTCTCGAAAATACTTCAACGTCAGGGTTATCAAAGGTTTTTGAAAAATATGCAGCAGATGCAACCATTGCTGCATTATCGGTGCAGTATTTCATTGGCGGAATATAAACTTTGTAACCTTCATTTTGTAAAGATAAAATTTTGTTTCTTATTCCGGAATTTGCAGCAACGCCTCCTGCAAGTACGACCTTACTGTAACCGCTCTGTTCAAGTGCTTTTTTCGTCTTTTTAAACAAAGTTGATGAAATACATTCCTGAAAACTTGCGCAGATGTCATTTACGGGAAGTTCTTTTCCTTCAAATGATTTTACAAGACGCAAAACTGCGGTTTTAAGTCCGCTGAAACTGAAATCATATTCTCCGACTTTTGCTTCGGGCAAACTAAATGCTTTGGAATTTCCTTCTCTTGCAAGTTTATCCAAAACAGGACCTCCCGGATAAGGCAAACCCATTAATCTTGCGACTTTGTCAAAGGCTTCGCCTGCAGCATCGTCAATTGTTTCGCCTAAAATTGTATAGTCTTCATAGGTTTTTACATCAATTATCTGTGAATGTCCGCCGCTTACCAAAAGTGCGATAAAAGGCGGTTCCAAATCTGTATCAATATAGTTTGCGCAAACGTGAGCATTCAGGTGATTTACGCCCAAAAATGGTTTATCGTAAACAAGAGCAAGTGATTTTGCTGCGTTTAGCCCGACTAACAGACAGCCGACAAGCCCCGGTCCTGCAGTCGCAGAAAATGCTGATATATCTTCGGGTTTTAAACCTGATTCGTTGAAAGCCTGAGATATCACATAGTTTACAGTTTCCAAATGTTCTCTTGCTGCAACTTCAGGAATTACCCCTCCGAATTGGGTATGTGTTTTTATTTGAGATGCAACAACGTTTGTAATACATTCTCTGCCTGCTTTTACTATTGAACAGCAGGTCTCATCACAACTCGATTCAAGCGCCATTATATAACTGTTTTCATTAATTTCGGCTTCAGTTTTTGTAAGTAGTGTATTTTTTATTTTTTTCATAATAGTATAATTATAATACATAAATTTTAGGTGGCATATGCAATTTTTGGATAAAACGACAATAAAGATAATTTCCGGCAGAGGCGGAAACGGTGTTGTTGCGTGGAGACGTGAAAAATATGTTGAAAAAGGCGGACCTGCAGGCGGAGACGGCGGCAGAGGCGGAGACGTTTTTCTTGTAGCAACAGAAGATATGTCAACCTTATTGGATTTTCGTTATCAGTCTGTGTTTAAAGCTGAAAACGGTGAAAACGGTTTTAAGAAAAATATGCACGGCAAATGGGCAAAGCCTTTGTATATAAAAGTTCCTGTCGGAACGTTAGTCAGAGATTTAAAAAGCGGAAAAATAATCGGTGATTTAACTTATAGCGGTCAGGAATTGCTTGTCGCAAAAGGCGGCAGAGGGGGACGCGGTAATGCAAGATTTGCAACTCCTCAAAAGAGAGCTCCTCAGTTTTGCGAGCCGGGAGAACCCGGAATAACAAGAGAATTGGAATTAGAGTTAAAGCTAATTGCGGATGTTGGGCTTTTGGGAATGCCTAATGCCGGAAAATCAACTTTGATAAGTGTTATAAGTTCCGCAAAACCGAAAATTGCAGATTATCCTTTTACGACACTTGTTCCGAATTTGGGTGTTGTTAAAAACGAATACGGTGAAGCCTATGTTGTAGCGGATATTCCCGGGTTAATAAAAGGCGCAAGTGAAGGTCAGGGCTTGGGACATGAATTTTTAAGACACGTTGAACGATGCAGATTTTTAATTCATGTTATTGATTCGTCGTCTGATAATCCAATTGAAAACTATATTACGATTAATGAGGAATTAAAAAAACATTCCGAAAAGTTATCAAAACTCTATCAGATTATTGTATTTAACAAAATTGATGTTGTTAAGGAAGAAGATTTAGAGAAACTTTTGAAAGAGTTTAATAAAAAATTCCCGAACAGAGATATATTTAAAATTTCAGCAATCACGAGACGAAATTTAGACGAATTACTGAGTTTTGTTTCTCAAAAGGTAAATGAAATAGAAAAACCTGTTTCTGAAGTAGAAATAGAAGAAGATTTGGCTGCATACGATAATGATGACAGTGAATACGAAATTGTAAAACCTGCAAAAGATACCTATATTGTTATAGGCGGTAAAATATCAAGGCTTGCGGGTATAACAGATTTAAAAAATACCGCACAGATTATTCGTTTTCAAAATATATTAAAAAGTATGGGTGTTTTTGATAAACTGAAAGAAATGGGAATTAAAAACGGCGATACTGTAATTGCGGGTAATTTGGAATTTGTTCATCAGGATGACGAGTTATTCGGATAAAAAGGAGAAAAATATGGAAAACTTAAACAAGTATATTGAACATACGTTATTGGCACAGAATGCGACAAAAGAAGAAGTTATAAAATTGTGTAATGAAGCAAAAAAATATAATTTCAGAGGCGTTTGCGTAAATCCATGTAATGTTGAGCTTGCTCATTCTGTACTGCATGATACTGATGTAAAAATAGTTACGGTTATAGGTTTTCCTTTAGGTGCAAATTCTTCTCAGGTAAAAGTTTTTGAGGCAACTCAGGCAATATTTGCGGGTGCTGATGAAATTGACATGGTCTTGAATGTCGGAAGAATGAAAGACAAAGACTATGATTTTGTAAGAAAAGATATTGAAATGGTAAGAAGTGCCTGCCCTAAGAATATTTTAAAGGTTATCTTGGAAACCGATTTATTAACTCCTGAAGAAATTAAGAAGGCATGCGAATTGTGTATTGATGCAAATGCAGATTTTGTAAAAACTTCAACAGGGTTTGTTAAAAACGGAGTCGGCGCAAAGGTTGAAGATGTAAAACTCATGTATGATACAGTACATTCTCACGGACTCAGAGTAAAGGCATCCGGCGGAGTAAGAACAAAAGAAGCTGCTATTCTGATGATTAAAGCAGGTGCATCAAGTATCGGAACAAGTTCAGGATTGAAAATTTGCGAATAAAGACACTTATTTTGTGATATAATTTCAGAGTGAGAACAGATCCAACGAAAGAATAAAAAATGGGTGATGAAGATAAGCAATTTGAGGCAACCCAGCAAAAGCTTCAACGTGCAAGAAAAGAAGGTCAGGTTGTAAAATCAAAAGATGTGTCGGTTGCTCTGGCACTTCTTGTTATGTTTACATTTCTGAAAATGATGTCTCCCTTGATGTGGCAATTAATTACGGGACTTTTTTATAATCTGTATGAGCAGATTCCGAATGCCCATGTTGCCCTTATAGGAAATACCTATATTCTTACTTCAACATTAGTTCCTGCAGTTCTTATAATAGGTCTGGCATTATTTGTTGCAATGTCTATTGCAATAATTGGGGATTTAATTCAGGTAGGACCTCTTGTTGCGACAGCACCTTTAGTTCCTAAATTAGATAAGTTAAATCCGACAAAGTATTTTAAAAATATTATGTCGATAAAGACTCTGTTTGAGTTGTTTAAAAATATAGTAAAAGTTTTAATTTTGGGTTTAATCGGTTGGTCCGTTTATTCGAGCCATCTGGAAAAAATTCTTATGCTTGCAGCAATTGATAATAATTTTGCGGTAATGGTTGAATTTGGTGATTTAATTTGTGACTTTATATATAAAGCATGTATAGCATTTTTGATTATTGCGGCAGCAGATTATGGTGTTACAAGATGGAAATTTATGAAGGACCAGAAAATGTCTTTCAAAGAAATTAAGGATGAATATAAAAACCAGGAAGGTGATCCTAACGTAAAAGCGGCTTTAAGACAAAGACGTATGCAAATGTTACAGAGAGGTGCAATGGATTCAGTCCCGGAAGCAGATTTTGTTGTCAGAAATCCTGTACACGTGGCATGCGCATTAAAATATGATGCAGAAACCATGCAATCTCCGACATTAACAGCAAAAGGTTCTGAGTTAATGGCGAGAAAAATTATTGAAATTGCAGAAGAACATAATGTGCCTGTTGTTGACAATGCTCCTGTAGCAAGGGCTTTGTTCAGGCTTGTCGATATAAATCAGCAGATACCTCCAGAGTTGTATAAAGCTGTTGCAGAAATACTACTTTTTGTTTATGGGTTGAAAAATAATCAAAATCAAGGTAAGATAGAATAGTTAATATATATTAATAAAAAAGAGAGATGGATAGTAGTACAATATTGAAACAATACGTAGGTGTTGTTCAAAAGGTTGCAAAGCTTGAACACCGAAGAATACCGAGCCACATGATTGAGTATGAAGAACTCGTTAGTATCGGTATTATTGCAGTGCAGGCAATGGTTAAAAACAAAACCGAAGAACAGCTTGCAAATTATAATGATGCCTATATGGGTACTGCTATCAAATGGGCTATCAGAAATGAATTAAGACACCGTTATAAATGGTATACTCTGAAACACAATAAAGAAGATAATTTTGCAGGTGAAGAGGAAGGCATGGAAGATGACGGCGCAACTGTAAGTCTGGACATTTCCCCCGGAAAAGTTAAAGAAGCAATCTACGAAACCATCTTATCTATTGACGGACTTGCTGCAGCTGCATCTGATAATGACTCACCTTTTGATTTCTTAAAAGATCCGTCTGCACAGCCCGACGAAAAGGCTGAAATTTCAGAGATGAGCCGCATGATTAAGGAAGCGGTTGCAAAATTACCTCAGAAAGACAGGACTATTTTTGAGTACAGATTTTACAGAGGCATGCAGGCAAAAGATATAGCAAGGCAGGTAGGTTTGTCTCCGTCCCGTATTACCCGTATTATTCAATCAGATTTAATTCAGATAAGAGAATATCTGCAGTCTAAAGGACGTGTGGATTATTAGATCTAATATATAATAAAAGGGCGGAAATGCAAAGCATTTCCGCGAACCTGGGTCGTTGCAGCGGCAGCCTGAACCAGATTGCAAAGCGTGTAAATGCCACCGGCCGCCTGTATGATGATGACCTGACTGATACAAAAGCCAGCTTGGATCAGGTAACAGAATCACTTCAGACGGTATATCAGCGCCTGACAGAAACGAAAATATGACGAAAACCGGGAGGATGCTGTGGAAAGAGCACGGTG
>JAFRHR010000042.1 GCA_017433195.1 bacterium | reverse complement strand
TTACGGTTACGTGATAGACTTTTTGAACTTTTGCTGACGGGTGGGTAAGTTCGTTAATCAAATCTCCGTCATTTGTCAAAATCAACAAGCCTGTTGAATCTTTATCGAGTCTGCCGACGGGTTTTAAGTGACGAAATTCGTCAGGCAAAATATCAAAAATTGTTCTTCTTCCTTTTTCGTCATCACAGGTTGTTATGTAGCCTGAGGGCTTATAGAATTTATAATACTCATTCTTTTTTTGCATGAGTAACTTACCGTTTACTGTAACTTTGTCACGTTCTGAAACGTGGAAGCCCAATTCTTTTACGATTTTTCCGTTCACGGCAATTTGACCGCTTTCGATTAATTCGTCGGCTTTTCGTCTTGAACAGAGCCCTGTTGATGCAATATATTTATTAAGTCTCATCATTTTGACATTTCTCGATTCTGCTTTTTAAAGGCTCAGGGATACTTCTGTAAAGTCTTCCCTGTCCGTTTACGGCTGCAACTTTAACGGTTGCAACGGTACAAACTGTGCCTGTCTTTGCGTTTTTAATTGTCTGTAAGAATGACATTGAAACATTTGTTACTTCTGAAACTGAAGTTTCAATGATTAATTCGTCGTACAATTTTGCAGGTGATTTGTATTTGATTTCAACGCTTGCGACAGGAAGGATTATGTCCTGTTTCTGCATTTCAGCAAGGCTGACGTTCAGGACTTCGTCGCAAAAATCAGTTCTTGCAATTTCCATCCATCTTATATAATTTCCGTGCCATACAACCCCGTAAGCATCAGTATCCGCATAGTAAACTTTTTGTTTTGATATATGAACTTTTGGCATAAATTATCCTTTAAATTTTGTAATTATATTTTCCAAACCATTTTAACAAATACATATTATGACTTCAATTATTTAATTGGTAAATAAAATGTTTAAATACCATACATAACAGATTCATAAGTAAAATCATCCGTATAATTTGCGTCTATTTCTTTATAATAATCACTCCTTTTTATTCTCATACAATATGTAATCATTTGTATAGCGGTATTTAATGCCAGAATTTCATCTTTATAAGTTTTATTTTTATCAAAATCTCCGTAATTTTCTTCAATAATTTGTTCAATTAAGCGACAAATACTGCTTATTGCCATAATTGGCGCTTTTTCTTCTATTAAATAATTTTCTAAATTCATAACAATCCTTTCTTTTGGACAAATAGGTCAATTATAATTTTTATAATATGGAATAATAGGTCATATGTCAAGATTAAAATTACTCGGTCAGAACATAAAAAAATTCAGAGAGGCTAAAGGTTATAAACAAATTGATTTAGCTGTTACTCTTGATTTTTCTGAAGAATATATTTGTCGTATTGAACGTGGGCAAAAATATTTAAGTCTAAGAAAGTTATTTCAGCTTGCCGATATTTTGAATGTAAAAATAAGTGATTTAATGGATTTTAATTAGTATGTAGGTTGGCTTTACCAAGCCAACAAAATAAATTGTCGGATTAGTTGTCTTGGATTATTTCCGCTCGCTGACTCTTAACCCTGCTCAAAAATGCTTACGCTTTTTCCGTTCTGTCGAGTCTTCTCGCTTGTGCGTTTCACGCACGAAAAAATCCGCAAATCCGACCTACAAGCTAAATTCATATACAGAATCAGTGAAAATTGAACATTTTGTCAGTTTGTAAAAGAACATTCGGTTTGAGAAGAAAAACAAACATTTGAGCCTTGCGGAATTAAAACCAACAAAAATTTAACCGTAAATTTGAATATTATCAAGATTTGTATTTTGCATTGCATTAAATAAATCAAATTTCACTTGTAAATCAAGCCAAAATTCAGCATCAGAATTAAAAGCCTTTGCTATTTTTAATGCCATAACAGGGGTTATTGCAGCCTTACAATTTACAATATCATATATGGTTTTTCTTGATACCCCAAGCATTAATGCGACTTTAGCAACAGAAAGTCCAAGTTCATCTATAAAACCTGTTTTTAATAATTCTCCGGGATGTGGTGGATTGTGCATAGTCATTTTCGTATCTCCTATATTATGATGTTAATGGTAGTCTTGATAGTCAACAATATAAACATCTTCGTCTTTAAATTCAAAGGTTATTCGCCAATTAGCCTGAACAGTTATAGCCCACAAGTTTTGCATATCACCTTTTAGTTTATGCAATCTGAATGCAGGAATGTTAAGAACTTCAATTTTTTTAGCTGCATCTAAAGCACCAAGTATAAGTCGGATTTTTTGTTCATGAATTGCCTGTATGCCTTTTGTGCTTCCTGTTTCGTAAAAATCACGCAAGCCTTTGTGTTTAAATGACTTTATCATAGTAACATGATATATTACATTTTGTGTATTGTCAAGTGACACTATACAAACGGACAGGGGCAAAATGTTATGTGCCCATCGTAATACTTGAGGGTACGCTATGGCTATACACACCTATAAGCTGAAACAAGTTCAGCATGACACATTAGTTATTTCTTACCCCTAAAAAGTTCTTATAACGCTTCGTTCAACCGCTCTTATAAATCTTGTCGGAAGGTTTTCTGTTGGATTGATAGATCCTACAAGTATGGTTTTGCATCCTGCAAGTTTTCCGGCAACAATATCCGTCAGAGGCCTGTCCCCAATCATTACCGCTTCTTCGGGCTTTAAGCCTTTTTCTGTTAAAAATTCTTTTATTGCTTTAGGGCTTGGCTTATTTGCACTGAAAATCATATTAAACCAAATTGTCTTTTTTACTTTTTCAATATATTCTTTATTTTTTTGGTTTGAAATAACAGATATTATAAAATCTTTTTCCAAATTATTCAGCCAGTTTATGACTTCCTGAGATAAAACTCCTGATTTTGAAACCATAATCGTACTGTCCAAATCGAGTAAAATTGCTTTTATTCCCTGTCTTTTTAATTCCTCAACATCTATTTCAAAAATGTTTTTTAAATTGTAATCAGGTTTAATCAGCATAATTTTTTATCCCCACAGTCCTTGCCAAAGCATAATCGGGAGAAATCGGATTTTGTTCAAAACATACTAACAAATCTTCATTTGTATTTGCAACTTCAATTTCCTCTCCCGTTGATTTATAAATCTTTGTCACTTTTGTTGTGTATTTTTCTTTTGGTGAAATTATTTCAATTTCATCATTTAAGTAAAATTTGTTTTTAACCAAAATTCTGTATTTGTCGTTTTCCTGCCCGTGAAATTCAAACAGGAAGTCTGCGCCCGCAAGACCTTTTGAAATGTCGTAACTGTAACCGTCTTTCGGGTAGCCGTCACCAAGATAAAAACCTGTTGTATATCCTCTGTTTCCGACTTTTAAAAGTTCGTCAAAGTATTCCTGCATGTCGGCATCGGGGTTTTGTAAAACTGCATCAATTGCATTTCTGTATGTTTTAGAAACGGCAGAAACGTAGTAAAGGCTTTTGGTTCTGCCCTCAACTTTGAAGGAATCAATTCCTGCATTTATCAAGTCTTTGAGATGTTTTACAAGACATAAATCTTTTGTACTTAAAATATGAGTACCCTTTTCGTTTTCTTCTATTTCATAAAATTCGTTAGGTCTTGTTTCTTCAACAAGTTTGTAACTCCAACGGCATGCCTGAGCGCAATTTCCCTGATTTGCTTTTCTTTCGCCTTTGGTCATATAGTCGCTTAAAAGACATCTGCCCGAAAGCGAAACACACTGCGCTCCGTGGATAAATACTTCTAATTCGGTTTCGGGAACCTTTTCTTTGATTTCCGCAACGTCTTTTATAGGTAATTCTCTTGCCAAAATAACTCTTGAACAGCCCAAATCTCTCCAGAATTTAACCGCTTCATAGTTAAGAGTGTTTGTCTGTGTGCTGGCATGAATCTGAACGTTCGGCAGATATTTTTTAGCCATTCTGATTATCCCGAAATCACTTATAATAAGCGCATCCGGATTTGCATCGGAAAATCTTTCAATACATTCTTCAAGCTGTTTTATGTCATTATTAAAAGCGTAAATGTTTAGTGTAACATAAGCCTTTGCACCCAAAGAATGAGCCTTGTCTACTGCGGATTTAAGGTTATCGAGAGTAATTAGCTCCCCTTTTCTCATTGCACGCAGGCTGAAGTAGCATGTGCCGAAATAAACGGCATCAGCACCATATCGGATAGCATACTCCAACTTTTCTATGTTGCCCGCAGGCATTAACAATTCAGGTCTCTTCATATTTATATTTTATCATGAAGATTTTTAACTGAATTTATTATCTGTCCAAAACTTTACAAACCCCGTTTTGGGTAAATGATAAATCATTGAAAATATCATAATTGTTATCTGTTTCGTTTATGGTTTCGTTTAAAACAAAGTAGGTCGAGCCTGAACCTGTCATTATTGATTTCGGATATTTCTTTTTAATTGTTTGTAATTCCTTATAATCTTCAAAAACGGCATATTCCAAATCATTATACAAAAACTCCGAAATATTTTTTCCGTTATTTAATGCCTTTATCATTTCCTGAGTCTTTGTTTTTTCTGTTTTTAAAGGTTTCTTAGAGTATTTTGTATAAGCCTCTTTTGCTGAAATTCCAAGATTTTTCGGCTTTATCAAAGAAATTTTGTTTTCTGATACGGGCAGATTTTGAATTTGTTCCCCTCTGCCTGTTGCCAAAATACATCCGCCTTTCAGACATACATTCAGATCTGAGCCTAATTTTGAACAGAGTTCGTGCAGTTTTGTTTCAGTAAAAACGTTTTCAAAAAGTTCATTAAGTTCGAATAAAGTTGCCGCAGCATCCGTACTTCCGCCTGCAAGTCCTGCCGCTATCGGAATATTTTTTTCAATAAAAATTTCGATACTGTAATTACTTATTTCGGCGGTTTCAAAAAACAGTTTTGCTGCTTTGTAAACAAGATTTGTTTCATCGTAAGGAATTTGATTACTTGTTCCCGAAAGTTTTATTTCTTCCCCTGAAAAATTACGGTTTAAATTTATTGTTATGTAGTCATATAGTGAAATCGTCTGCATAATACTTTGGATATTATGAAACCCGTCATGGCGTTTATTCAGAACCTCAAGCGTCAGATTAACTTTTGCGGGAGCTTTTATTTTAATTGTTTCCATCTAAAAGTGCCTCCGACAGTTTCCCGAAAGTTTCAATTGATAATTCTTCGCCTCTTTCATTTTCAGGGATATTCAGTTTTTTAAGTGCGTTAAAAATGTTTTCTTTATCAAAGCCTGCACTTAAAAGGCAGTTTTTCAGATTTTTTCTTCTTTGTGCAAATGCGGCTTTTACGGTTTTTCTGAAATGTTTGTAATCTGTTAAATCAAGCAGCGGTTTTTCTTTTATTTTGAAAGTAAAAAGCGCCGAATTGACCTTCGGGGAGGGGTAAAATGATCGACGACCTACAACTTTGACGAATTTACAATCACTCCAGAACTGAGATAAAATCGTCAAAAGCCCGTACTGTTTCCCTGAACTCTTTTCGGTTGCGGTTATTCTTCTTGCAACTTCCTCCTGCACCATCAAAATCATATCTGTTATGCAGTTTCGGTTTTTGTTGTTCAGGTCGTCAATTTCTCCTAAGATGTGTGCAATAATCGGAGTTGTAATGTAATAAGGAATATTCGCAACGATTTTTATTTTTTCGTCTGTTAAGGAAGAAATATCAGTTTTTAAAATATCATTTTGAACAATAACGAGGTTATCAACTTTCAGTTTTTTTAATTCTTCGACAGCCTGTTCGTCAATTTCAACCGCAATGACTTTTTTAGCTTTTTTACACAAAAGTTCGGTTACAAAACCAATTCCGGGGCCTATTTCAAGAACGGTATCTTCTTTTGTTACCCCGATAAAATCAGGAATAGCCTTAATAACATCGGCATTAATCAAAAAATTCTGCCCTAACCTTTTTTTTGTTCTGAACCTTTTTGCTTTTTGTAAATAATCCATTTGGCTACCTCTTTATCATACTATCATAATAATACTTTTTACTGAATGTTTTTATTTGTAAGTTTTGTTATTTTGGAATAGTATAGTATAAAGGAGTTATTGAATGACGGTTTTAGAAAAGAAATTAGAGATATCAGATATTATAGAATTGTTTTCTGCAGGTTGTAAAAATGAAGAAAAAATCGGAATGGAATATGAAAGACTTCCTGTAAACAGAGAAACAAAACAGGCAGTTCCTTATGCAGGATGTTACGGAGTTTCTGAATTTTTAAGAACGTTTGCCCGTGAACATAACTGGGATTACATTTTTGATAATGATAATATAATCGGGTTAAAAAAATTACACGACACAATAACATTAGAACCCGGATGTCAAATTGAACTCAGTATTGAACCTGAATTTACCGTTAAGAAATTAAAAGAAAAAATTGATAACATTGATTTAAAATTCAAAGATATTTTGGATTTGTTTAATATGGATTTGCTCGCATATGGAGTTTATCCGAATACAACTTATCATAATATACAAATTCAGCCGAAAAGACGCTATCACGTCATGGCAAATTATCTCTGGGGAATTTTGTCAGACGTTATGATGAGAGAAACGGCAGGAATTCAGGTAGGGATAGATTTTAAAAACGAAGAAGATGCAATGTATAAATTCTATATTGCAAATCTCTTATCTCCCTTTATTACAGCAGTTTTTGCAAATTCTAACATAAGAGGCGGAGTTGATACTTCTTATAAATCTTTCAGAGCGTTAGCGTGGCTGAATACGGATAACGACAGATGCGGTTTTGCAACTGTTTTATCAAAAAATCTCGAATTTAAAGATTATGTTTATGCAGTTTTAAATTCGCCTATGATTTTTATTGAAAGAAATAACGAATTAATTGAAATCAACGGAAAAATCAATTTTACTCAGTTTATGCAGGACGGTTATGAGGGGTTTGAAGCAACACTTGATGACTTTAAACTTCACGCAAATCTGTTCTTCCCTGACGTCAGACTTCGTAAATTTATTGAAATAAGAAACCACGATTGTGTCGGAGGTGATTTACAGTATGCAGTTCCTGCATTTTATAAAGGAATAATGTACGATAATAACGCTTTATCGTCTGTTGAAAATATGTTAGGTAAAATATCTTCAGTTGAGATGTCGAATTTAAGACACGAAGTTCCGAAATCAGGACTTGATACAAAAATAAACGGATACAAAGTTAAAGATATTTCAAAAGAATTGTTTGATATATCTTATTCCGCTTTAAAATCGAAAAATGACAGTGACAGAGAATTTTTAAACCCTGTTATCTCAATGATTAAAAAGGGAATTTCCCCGTGTGATATGCATTTTAAAAATTAATCGCCAAAGACAACAAACGGAATATCTCTTTCAAGTGCATATTTCTTTAAGAAGTCTTTCTGAAATTCTACAAATTCGACAGGATTTCCTATTTCTGCTTCACAATTAGAACTATAAGCAAATACACCCATAACGCCGTTTGGATTTGAAAGATACATTTCGTTATAAGACCTGTTTCCTTTTCTTGTATTTGAATTTATTGTTGCAAATGCTTTTATCATTGCTTCAGCTGCTTCAGGAGGTTCGATTTCGGTTAACGGTTTTCCTTTGTTTTTTTCAAAGAATTTAACGTATTCTTCATCGCTCATTCCGGTTGCTTTTTTAATTAAATTAGAAACATATAGTCTGTCTTTTTCTCTTGGTCCCCCAAAAATATAGTTTCTTTTAAATTCATCAATGTCTTTCCCACAGCCTGAACCGGCATCGGTATTTCCCCCGCCGTGAATATATTGCGGGTTGGCATCAAGAATTACTCCTTGAGTTCTGAAAAACCTGTACTTACTTTCAGGACGTTCAGCATAACTTACTGATAACAATGCATTGGAATCAACAAGCGAGAACGCGTCAAATTTTGCGAGTTGGTTAGAATAATCTAAGCCGTGAACAAAGAATTTAATGTTTCCGGTATCAACGTCTTCACTAAGTTCTTCATCTCCCTGTGTTCCTTTTGGAACTTTAATGCCTTTTGAAACAGAACCTTTCGGAAACCCGATTGTTTCCCAGTCTTCTATCTCGTTATATTTCAGAATAACAAGTCCGTCTTTGTTCTTATAAACCCCTTTTATGTTTGTACTTCCGTCTGCATTTACCTGAGTAATTGCTTCATTGATTCTGCTTGCTTTAGGTATTGGAGTCTGCGGGAGTAATGGCTGGGATTTCTTGAGTTCTTCTATATTTTTTCTTATTTGTTTTGCGTAAAAATCGGTACTTTCCCCAAAACTTCTCACAGTCCCGTCATAAGAAACTCTGCTTTTTCCTTGTTTTGTATCATGGAATCTGTCATCTTTTTTGACCGCTCTTAAATCTGCGTGGGTAAAGATTTCGGCCAAATCAAACAGATTACTTTGGTGCATATCGTAAGCAATTGCTTGCAGCCGTTTTGTTAATTCTTCATCTGATTTAGCAGTATTAGCATATTCGAGCCATTCGTGATTTTTTATAATTGTATTTAATTTAATTTCCTCATCTTTTGAAAGTTTGAATTTCTTTGCAATGAAGAAAGAATCAAAACTGCCTTCTTTTGCGTGAGTTTTATCAACCTGACCTTCAGCTTTTGTGATATCGTGCAGTAATGATGCAAGTAGCATTATTTTCTTATCGGATTCGTCTAAAGATTGGAATTTTTGGTCTTGAGCTATTTTCTGCATAACTTTTAAGGTATGTTTTATGATATCGAATTCGTGACCGGAGCCTCCGTCGTTTCCGTGTTGTTTTTTACCTATTGTCGGTCTGAGTTCAGGTAAAACTGAAACAACTTCATTAATAAACTGCTCAACTTGCGCATTATTGCAATGAATTTTGTTATTTTCTGAAAATCTTATAACATCTGGTCTTAATTTTTCAACAATTGCCTTAGTTTCGGGGTTTTCTATTTGCGCAAGTTTGTGACCGTTATTCAAATTTACTGGGTAACCGACAATAGCGTATTTACCGTTACTGCTATTAGCATTTTCTTTTAGTTCAAAACCGAAATAATCAAAAACTTTTTGCTGTTCATTTGGAGATAAATCTTTTACTTTATCAAGCACATCAGTTATAAATTCATCTTTTGAATACTCCTGAGTAATTTCTAAGTTTGCAAAATCATTATCGGAAATTTTTGCAAGACTTTCGGATAAATTAGTCATTGATTTATTGAATTCTGCAACTTTTTCTTTTGATAATTCTTTTGTTTCGATACCTAAAGAACGGACAATTGAAGGAAGAAGTGAACAGTATTCTTCTTGATTTCTTGGAATCAGCGGGAATTTTTCGTGCATTGCTTCACTAATGTTAAACATTCCTACGTTAGATTCAACAAGTCTGCGCAGTAGCTCTTTCTTTTCTGAAACTTTTAATTCGTTTATATTTTGTTTTTCATAAAATTCAGAAAAATCAACAGTAAAAACTATATCTTGAGATGTGCAAGACTCAAGAAAATCTGGCGGGAAGTTTTTCAAGCGTTTTATGTCATCTTCTGTAAATTTATTGAAGTTTTGCAAAATTACAGCAATATGTTTTTGGGGCAAAAAGGCATATTCTTTATCTGTACAAAGTTTTGTACATAAATCTTTATTGTCTTCATTTGTACTTGCCAAAATGTTTTCAATGAACTCTTTTGGAAAATTGAGTTCTTTGTCCGTACAAATTATTTTTGCGATATCCTTATTCCAAGGTTTTATTGTTGGTAAAATATCAGGGATTAATTCTTTTGGGAAATTAAGCTCTTTGTCTGTGCAAAGCTTGTTTGCAATATCTTTGCTGATTGGGTTTGTGCCTTTTAAAACCCTCGCAATTAATTCTTTTGGAAAATCAAGTTGTTTGTCAGTACAGAGTAGTTCCGACAAGTCTTTATTATCGTTATTTGTTGTATATAAAATATTCGAAATATACTCTTTAGGAAAATCAAGCTGGTTATCAGTGCAAAGTTTTATAGCTAAATCTTTGTTTTCGGTTCTTGTCCCCCCGACAATATCCGCAATTAACTTTTTGGGAAAATCAAGTTTTTTATCAGTGCATAGCATTTCTGCAAAATCTTTATTTTCTGCTCTTGTTCTGCCAATAATACCTGCAATTAAATCCTTTGGAAAATCAAGGTGTTTGTCTGTACAGAGCTTTTTGGCAAAATCGATATTATCTAAATTTGTTGACTTTAAAATATCCGCAATTTTATCTTTGGGAAAATCAAGCTGTTCATCTGCGCAAAGTTTCATTGCAAAATCAATAAAATCTGCTTTTGCTTTACGCACTTCATCATTATCTAAGTCTTCATCTAAAAAGTATTGCTTGTCTCCATAAAGTCTGCTCGGAATTGCTTTATTATAAGCACTTATTGCAGATAAAATCTCTCCGATATACTCTTTTGGGAAATTGAGTTCTTTATCTGTGCAAAGTTTTGTTGCTAAATCTTTATTGTCTTCATTTATTCCTTTTATGACTTCTGCAATCTTATCTTTGGGGAAATTAAGTTCTTTATCTGTACAAAAAGTTTTTGCAATTTCTTTATTATGTGAATTTACATTCTTTAAAATTCCTACGATTAAATCTTTCGGGAAATTAAGTTCTTTATCTGTACAAAGTAATTCTGCGAGATCTTGTTTTTGGGTGTTTGAAGCATATACAATATCTCTTATTCTTTCCTTTGGAAAATCTTTATCTTTGCAAAGGATATTGGCAAGTTCAATATTTTCTTTATCCAAAACTTTTGCAATTAATAGTAGCTCATTTTTATCAACAGGATAATCCTTGTTATTCCAAAAATCATTTAAAAAATTTGTGCTAATAGGCTCTAAAAAACTTAAATTGCTTTTTGCAACATCAATACATCTATCAAAGTTCTCTTCTAAGATGCCGTTTAAAATTACGTAATCTGTATTATGGAAAGTAAAGTATTTTACAATATCCATATTTAGATCCGGATTTATATTTGATTCCTCAATTTTCTTAGCAAATTTATCAAATTTTTCTTTTAATTGTTCAAGATTTACATCATTATTATCAATGAAATACTTCCGTGTATAATCATTAATACTAAAGTTATTTTGTTTTAATAACTCCCATTTTTCAAATGAATCCGGAGCTTTGCCTTCTACAAATTGTATTAATTCATCAATTGACTCCAGTTTTATATCGGATTGTTTAAGTTTGTCGAATCTTTGTGCAATATTTGCATAGTCTATGTCTTCTTTTCTTATTATCCATGTCCAGTCATCGGCTAAAAATGTATTAAAATCTTTTTTGTTTCCATATTTATCAAGATTAATACTATCATACAATTGTCTGATTTCATTTAAAACTTTAGCGGCATTTTTATAATCTCCGTTAGCAATATTAAGTTTATCAATATCTCCATAATCATTATTAAGTACAGATGTTCCTTGGTAGGCTTTTATTAAATCCATAAATCCGTCAAGATCTTCTATGTTATTGGCAAATTCTACGAGCTTTTCTATTCTCATTTTTTCGCCGCAAACGCCATCTTTTGTGACAAAATTTAAAAATTCACTCCATTTTTCTAAGGATGTTTCTTCTCTGGATGGCAAAATAATGCTTGTAGGTATAACTTTTTTTGCTTCAGGGGTTAAAGTACTTAAGAAACCTGTAATTTCTTTTATGTTAGGCTTTTCCATAAAAGTTTTGACGTCTTGAGTAGATCTTAAGCCTTTTTCATTTTCATCCAATTCTAAAGGATATACATCAAGAAAGTCGGAAATGCTTTTCATATCTTTTATTTTTTCTACAAGTCCGTCATTTGTTCTCGTCCCGTCAGATAATCTGTGTCCAACAAATCTGTTAATTTCTTTTACATATTGTTCGGCAAGTTCATCAGTTAAAACGGAATCATCTTCCATGCTTGCACAAAACCATGGATCAACTGAAAGTCGGTATTCTTCAGGAATTTGTGAGTTAATTTTTGAAACAAAGTCGACTTTATGCGGAGTAATACTTTTTAACTCGCTTTCTTTTGCATATCCTAAATTACTGAACTCTACGCTTTTTATTTTAGTTTTTCCGTTATTTGTAAGGATATTCAGTGCAGATAAAATATCTTCAAGATCCTCATCGTTATCTATGGTTCTTATAATTTGGTATTCATCATCGATTGATTCACATTCAACATATTTCTTTAATATTTCAATGTTTTCATCATTTGCATATTTTTTTAAAGACTCAGATACATTATCAGGATTAGCAAGTTCTTTTATAATTTCTGCTTTAAATTCTTTTGCTTCTTCTGTATTTTGAGTAAGTAAATCTTTATATTCGGCTAATTCACCATGTCTTAAAAATATATTTATTAAATTTAAATTTTCCAGTAAATTTTTATCATTAAAATCAATGTTTGCCAAATCTCCATCGGTATAGCCTTTATCCGCTAAAAGTTTTCTGGCTTCTTCCGGAGTGTACGGTTTGTTTTCAACCAGTTTTATCGGTTCAAAAACTGTCTCAGGTGTCTCAGGTTTCCCTTTAAAACTTACACTTTTAATTCCCAAATAAGCTTTTGCCAAACTACTGTTGACTTTTGCACTTGTAGTTTCTGCCGATGCATCAGTTCCCTGAAAAGACGTATCCGGCTTTGATACGTTTTTGTCTTGATTTATAGGTAATTTACCCCGATTTACAGGTAAATTATAACTCGTTTTATCAAAATTCATGAATATTCCTTGGGTTACACCTCGACATAATGATAAAGTTTTTTTTAAAGGGTAAATTTCAAGATTTTTGATAATTGAAACATGTCTTAATAAAAAAATTGGATATTATTTCAGTAAAAAGTTTGTTTTGAATTTAAGACAATTAGGATTTTCAACTTCCATTACGCTGACAGTTCTTTTATCCGTAGGTACAACCAAATTTATCTTAGATGTTGCTTTTTTGTCCGCAAGCATAAGTTTGATGATTTGAGGTTTAAAATACCACGCTCTTAAAGGCTTGCAATCATATTTTTCAAACAACTGAAAAGCAAGTCTGTAATAAGTACTATCAATATATTTATTCTCATAAGCATAGTTAAAAATAAACATAAGACCGTAAATAACAGCCTGCCCGTGCGTGTATCTTTTGTAATTTGTGATACTCTCCAATGCGTGAGCAAAAGTATGTCCAAGATTTAAGACTTTTCTCATTCCTGCTTCTTTTTCATCATTTTGTACAACGGATATTTTTAGAGAAAGACAAATTCTTATTATTTTTTCAAGAAAATCAAAATCTAACCCCAAAATTCTGTCAGAATTTACGATTAAAAATTCAAGCAGAAGGGCATTATCATTTTCAAGCCCGCAGGAATTTTCAATAAAAGCATATTTTATAATTTCACCAAACCCTGATTTTAATTGTTTTTTATCGAGTGTTTTTAAAAAATTAAGGTTTATATAAACTGCTTCGGGCTGATAAAATGCACCGACATAATTTTTGCCGTTTGGTATATCTATTGCCGTTTTGCCGCCGACTGAAGAATCTACACACGCCAAAAGAGTTGTCGGAACCTGAATATATTTTATTCCTCTCATATAGGTTGCAGCTGCAAAGCCTGCAATATCCCCGAGCACACCGCCTCCAATTGCTACGATATAATCGTTTCGGGTTAAATTTAATTTTTTTGCCGTATCTATGATTTTCAGATAAGTTTTGATATTTTTTTGATCTTCGCCGTCTTTTAAAACCAAAACTTCTTTATCAGAAAAATTTAATTGCTTTTTATAAAGAGAATAAACTTTTTTACTGATTATAATTAATTTTTTTGCATTTTGTGTGTGCTTATTTATGGTTTCAACCAAAGAGCTTATTTCATTTCTTTCTATATAAATAGGGTAAGAAACGTCTTTATCATTTTTTATGGTAACATTAATCGGCGTGTTCATTTAATCTCCGTTGAATTTCCTTAACGATATTATATGGAGACAGAGAATTTGTGTCAATTATATAATGCGCTTCATTGTAGTGCGGTTCTCTCAAATCAAGCAATTCTTTAAGTTTTTGCTTTGGATTTTCTGTATTTAAAAGCGGTCTTGAATTATCGTTTTTTATTCTTTCGTACAATGTATCAACAGATGCTTTTAAATAAAAAACGGTTGAATTATCAAGCAAAGTTTTTCTCGTCTCATCATCCTCAAAGGCACCGCCTCCAAGAGAGATTACAGAGTTTTCTTCCTCTGCGAGATTTAAAATAACAATTTTTTCTATCTGCCGGAATCTGTTTTCTCCGTATTTTTCAAAAATTGCATTAACAGACATTCCCATAGTTTCAACAATAACGTCATCGGTATCGACAAAACTCAATTCGTCAATACTTGTGGCAAGCAGATTTCCGACAGTTGTTTTCCCGCATCCCATTAAACCTGTTAAAACTATATTATTTTGCTTCATAATTTCTTTTTATCTCTTGTAAACTGTCGCCGCCGAATTTTTCCAGAAATTCCGATAAAATAACGGTTGCAACTCTTGCCTGTGCTACAACGGAACACGCAGGAACAGCGCAGGTATCGGAACGTTCAAAATGCGCCTGAGTTTGTTCGTTATTCAGCAAATCAACGGTGTTTAAAGGTTTTCTCATTGTCGGAATAGGTTTCATTGTTCCTTTTATAACCAAAGGCTCGCCGTTTGTCATTCCGCCTTCAATTCCGCCTGCATTGTTTGTTCTTCTGTATATATCATTTTTTTTGACAAAAATTTCATCATGCATTTCGCTGCCTAAAGTTTCAGCCGCTTCAACACCTTTTCCTATTTCAACCGCTTTAACTCCGGGGATACTCATTACGGCTTGCGCCAACATTCCGTCAAGCGCTCTGTCCCAATGAACATAAGAGCCTAAACCAACAGGAAGATTTCCAAAAATTACTTCAAATTTTCCGCCAATTGTGTCCCCGTCCTCTTTTGCCTTATCAATTCTGTCTTTCATCATTTCTGTGATAAGTTCGTCAGCACATCTCATTTCTGACTTTTCTGCTTTTTCTTTGAGTAATGTGGCATTTTCTGTTTTTATATCGAGTTTTACATCATAAATCTGTGTAACGTGAGAAAATCCTACAATCCCGAATTCTCTCAGAATACATTCAGCAAGTGCGCCGACTGCAACTTCAATTGCGGTTTTTCTTGCGCTTGCTCTTTCAAGAACATCCCTCAAATCTTCAAGGTTATACTTCTTGCTTCCGGCAAAATCTGCGTGTCCGGGGCGCGCTTTGGTAAAAGATTTTTCAGCAATTTTTCTTAAAACATTTATGTCATCAAAATCCGCAGCCCCAATGCTCATCGGAATTTTCCAGTTTTCAAAATCTTTATTTTCGATTTCAAGACAAATCGGGGCGCCTGTAGTCTTACCAAATCTTACTCCTGATTTGATTTTGACCTTATCTGTTTCAATTTTCATTCTTGCGCCGCGTCCATAACCGCTTTGACGCCTTGCTAACTGACCGTTTATATATTCTTCATCTATTGAAAAACCGGCAGGGACCCCTTCGATAATTGCATTAAGGCACATACCATGGCTTTCACCGGATGTTAAATATCTGAACTTTTTAGTCATAAAAACTCCCCAATGCCTTATATAATTTTTTATTCTTTATCAGCATATTTTAAGAAAATCTGCTGTCTTGTCTGCATCATTTCTTCAACGATAACCCATTTCCCGTTTTGTTTTTTCCAGATTTGATATATTTTTAAATTATCATTATCGTTTAAGGGACTTCTTAACGCACTAACTTTATAGCCGTTTGGAACTTTTGAAACACTGATATTAAAGTATTTGTTTGTGTATTTTCTTACTTTTGCAATAGATTGGCTCAGTTTCATTTGTTTGGTATAAGTTGCCATATCTGTTGTTGCGTTTACGGTTGTTCCGTCAGGTTTTACAACCTGTCTTATGATTTTTGCATTCGGTGAATAAAAATCAGGAATACTTGTACTATAAGTATTTGCAGCCTGAACGTAGTTATCAAACATTTTTCTTACATCTGCCATATCATCGGCAAAAACTGTTAAAATAGTCAGACAAAATAACGTACAAAATAGTAATAAAGCTTTTTTCATAAATAACTCCTGTTTTAATCCGGTAATGTTCCGTGAACTTCGGCTACTTCATCACCTGCTAAATTAAAAGCATCGTGCAAAGCCTGTACTGCTTTTGTTGAGTCGTTAACGTCAACCAAACAACTGATTTTAATTTCACTTGTTGATATCATTTTAATATTTATATCAAGGTCAGCAAGAGTTTTAAACATACATGATGCTACACCCGTGTTATTAATCATACCTGCACCGATAATGGAAACTTTTGCAATGTCATTATCAATATGGACATTACCAAGATTTACTTCTTTTCTGAGCTTTTCAAGTACAGACACTGCTTTTGGTAAATCTGTCTTATCGATGGTGAATGCAATGTCGTTGGTGTTTTCAACTTTTCTTGCATAAGATTGAATAATCATATCGACAGAAATGTGTTCTTTTGCAAGAGCTCCGAAAAGCTGTGCTGCCGTACCCGGTTTATCGGGAACATCGCAGGCTACTATTCTGACCTGTGATAAATCTGTTGCAACGCCTGTTACGGGTTTTTGTAATTCCATATCTCGTACTCCATGTATAACGGTTCCAATATCATTTATGTTAAAACTGCTTCTTACTCTTATAGGCAGTTTGTGTTGTTTGCCTGTTTCAACAGCTCTCGGGTGCATAACATTTGCGCCGACGCTTGATAATTCAAGCATTTCATCATAAGAAATTTCTTCTAATTTTGTAGCTTTCGGAACAATTCTCGGATCTGCTGTATAAACTCCGTTAACATCAGTATAAATATCGCATCTTTCAGCCTGAACAGTTGCAGCAATTGCAACTGCAGATGTGTCGGAGCCGCCTCTGCCTAAAGTTGTAATGTCTCCGTTTGAGGTCATTCCCTGAAAACCGGCAATAACAATTATATTATCTTCTGCAAGATATTTTTTAAGTGTTTCTGTTTTTATATTTATAATTCTTGCTTTTGTATGAATGTTTTCCGTATAAATGCCAACCTGTGCCGCATTCAAACTTACGGCTTTATAACCGAAAGACTGTATTGCCATTGTAAGTAATGCAATAGAGACACATTCTCCGGTTGAAAGTAATGCATCCATTTCTCTCGGAGAAGGATTTGAAGTTATTTCTCCCGCTAATTTTAATAAATTATCGGTAGTATGTCCCATAGCGGATACGACAACTATAACGTCATTTCCGAGTTCTTTCTCGTGAATTACCGTTTGTGCTACTTTTTTTATTCTGTCGGTATCTGCAACCGAGGTTCCGCCAAATTTTTGAACAACTATTTTTTTCACTTTCTACCTAATCCCTCTGTCAGTTCGTTTTTTTCATTCTGGTATAAGAATGAATTTGGGTAATTATTTTCAATTTTCTTTGCAATTTCCAAAGTTTCCTCTATATTATAGCGGTAAAAATTTTCTTTGGCAAGATTATATTTAACCAAAAATTGCAGATTCAGAAGATCTGAATTTTCTCCAAGGACTTTAATTGCGGACAGTATTTTTGTATTTGCGGTTTTGAATTGTTTTGTATCCGTCAGAAATTTTATATAGTCGGTATAATATTCGGAATTATTTTTATCGTATTCGATTGCTTTTTCGTAGTATTTTTCACTCTTTTCAGCATCATTAAGTATGTTGTAGCTTTTTGCAAGCATAAAATAAATTGAGGCTTTGTTTGAAGAGTTTTTAAGAGCTTTGTTAAAAAGAGAAATGGCTTCGTGCAGGCTATTATTATCAAAATTTATTCTTGCTTTTATTTCGAGCGCAACGGAGTTTTCACTGTTTGAGGTAAGTGCTTTTTCTGCATTTGACAAGGCATTTTCCTTATCGTTTTCAAAATAATAGCATTTTGAAAGGAGCGAAAAAAGTTCATCGCTGTTAGTAATATTAAAAGTATTGACTGCGTCATTCAGATAGTTAATTGCCTTTTTGTATTCTCCGAATTTTTGCAGATTATTTCCGTATGACATAAGAATAATCTGGTCTTTAAGTCCGGCATTAATGGCAATATCAAGAATTTCAAAAGATTTTTCGGGCTGGTTTATTTCAGCAAAAGTATCACTCAAAAGAACGTAAGTTTCTTTTTTTCTTGAATTTATTTTAAGTGCTTTTGTAGCAAGAGATACGGCTTTGTCGTAATTCTTTTTCTTAAAATAAACATATGCCAAGTTGTGCATAACTTCAAAATTATTTTCGGTAGAATGTAAAATGAAGTTAAGTTTTTCTTCGGCTTCATCCAAATATCCGAGTTCTATTTCCGTTATAGCAAGCAAATACAGAGAACGTGCATCTTCCATATTGTATTTAACAGATATTTCAAATTTTTCTTTTGCCTCTTTGTACATCTTCTTTTTGAGTAAAAGTATTCCCCAGGACAGATAAACTCTGTAATCCTTGTTGTTTATTTTTTCAGCCTGTTGTAATGCTTTTTCAGCTTTTTCAAGGTTTCCTTTTATGCAGTATGCAGTTCCGAGAAGATAAAGTGCCTTGAAATTGTTTTTTGTTTCGGTTGCGGCTTTTTCAAAGTAATCTACGGCTTCATCAAGATTCCCTGATTTTTGTTTCATTTCTCCCAAATCAATAAGAGCATCTGCAGAATTTGAAACGAATAATGATGCATCCTGAAGTAATTGCTCAGCTTCTTTTGTTAAACCTTTTTCAAACAGGTATTCTGCATAATTTCTGAAAGCATAAGACGGAATAGAGATTATGTTGCCTGCAGATTTGTAATTGTTAATGTTTTTATTGTATCTGCCGACTTTTGAAAAAAGGTTTTTTAAATCTTTTACAGTTTTAATTATGTACCGGTGATACAATCGACTACCTCTCTGAATGCTCCGTTGCCGCCATCTTTCGTTGTAATCTGAATATCCGGAATTGTTTTTATTTTTTCAACACAGGAGGGAACTGTTACTTTATAATCTGCATATTCTAAACATTCAATATCGTTTATATCGTCCCCCATATATAAATATTCATCCTGTTTCAGGTTTTCTTCTTCAATGATGTTTTTTAAAACATCAATTTTTTTTCGGATATCCTGATAAACGTGCTGTATTTGAAATTTGTTTTTTATAAGTTCAATTGCAGAATTTTTTTCTCCTGAAATTATTCCGATTTTGTATCCGTTTTTCTTTAAAATTGAAAAAGCCATAACATCTCTGAAATTGAGTTTCCTCGACATATTTCCGTTTTCATCAATATAAACGCAGTTGTCCGTAACAACTCCGTCAAAATCTGTGATAACCATTTTTATTGTATTTGGTAACTTAATCATTTTAAACTTTTCTCAACTTTTCAATAATAGGTAATTCTCTTTCATAAACAACTTTTTTGCCGTCAGAAAGCAGTGCAGGGACTTGTCTTATATCTCTTACCATTGATTTTAAACCTTTTGCTTCAAGACTTGCAGCCTGATCGGAACCCCAGCTTGTTCTGTCTAAAGTTATGTGTCTTTCAATAACGCAAGCTCCTAATGCAACAGCAAGTATACTAGGAGTTATTCCTCTTTCGTGCCCTGAATATCCGATGGGACAAGGATATTTTTCTTTCAGTGTTTTTATAGCATTTAAATTTATTTCATCGGTATTTGTAGGATAAGTAGAAGTACAATGCATTATTACAGTGTTATCAGTACCCAAAATGCTCATAGCGTGGTCTATTTGTTCCGTTGAACTCATTCCTGTTGATAATAGGATTGGCTTTCCTTTTGCCTTTGTGTATTTCAGTAATTCATCATCAGTCAAAAGTGCAGATGCAATTTTGTAACATGGCGGGTTATACTGGTCAATAAAATCAACAGATAATTTGTCCCAGCAGGAAGCAAACCAGAGTATCTTTTTCTTTTTACAGTATTTGTTTATTTCGTCATACTCTTTTTTACCAAATTCCAACCCTCTTTTAAGGTCTCCGTTTGTCTTTCCGAATACATTCGGACGTTCTCTTTCAAGTTCTTCCTTTGTATATACAAGTTCAACTGTTCTTTTTTGAAATTTTACGGCATCACATCCGCATTCAACAGCCAAATCTATCAATTTTTTTGCGTTATTCAGATCTCCGTTGTGATTAATCCCAATTTCCGCAATAACAAAACAGGGGTGATTATCTCCTATTGTTTTTTTGCCTATTTTTACAGTTCTTTTCATATAAATCCTATTTTAAATATTTTTTATAAAGTCCTAAATCTTCTTCTTCCGGCTGTGCTTCTTTATGCTCGGTTTCAACGTTTGATACGGTTTCTGACGGTTGTTTATTTATTGAAAAAGTCTTTACTTTTGATTCTGATTTTTCTGACAGAACATCAATTAACTGAACAGAACTTTGAGTTGCTCCGATAAGCATTCTTTTTCCTGCAATTTCAATTACGTGAAGTGTTTTATTGTTTCCGAGTTGTCTTGTGGAAAGTACGGTTATGTTTGTATCGCTTAGGTCTTTAAATTCTTTTTTAACAGTGTTCATTCCGAATTTGTTTAATTTTGTGTAAACAATTCCTGTAATGTATATTAAGCAGATAACAATCGCCAAAGAAAAAACAGTTGAGGCTATATTGGGTTCATGGATGCTGTGCTTTAATGATTTTGCAACTTCTGCGCTTATTTCATTTGCGGCAAAACAATTATTTCCAATTGTTATTAAAAACATGCAAATAAATAATTTTAAACTATTCATTTTATACCTCAATTCTGTTATACTCATTATAGCATAAAGTTTTTTTGAGAGGGTTTTAGATAGAATATGTTAATGTATATTACAAGTTTATGGTCAGAAGTTAATGAGCAGATATTTATTCATGGGGCAAATCTGTTTGTTATTATCATATTTGCTCTTTTATTTATACTGACAAGAAGAACAAATAAAAGATGGTCAAAGGTCAGCGATTATTTGGGCAAAGTTACAAACACAGTTGATTCTGTCAGATATGGTAATTTAACGGCAAAACTTGAAAACATTGAAATCCCAAATTCCGCTTTGTTGTCAGAAAGTGTTAACCGAATGGTTGAAACTCTGCGTGACAGGGAAAAAATGATAACTGAATATCAGACAGAATTAAGACGTCAAAACAGATTTTTGGAAGCAGCAATAAATTCTCTCTCGGATGGTTTGGTTATTGTAGATGAACATTTTAATATATTGCGTGTTACGGCTCAGGCTGCTGATTGGTTTGAGGTAAAAGGAAAAGAATTAATAGGCAAAAATCTCTTTGACTATATTACAGTTTCCGAAGAATTAAAACCTGAAAAATTGAAAAATGATGAGATTTTCCTTAAAAATAAACCTTCGGGAAGTTTTCTCGGAAGCACGATGAAGTTAAATCTTGATGACAAAAATAAACGTTATGTCGTTTTGATTAAAAATATTACAAGCGAAAAAGAAATTGAAACCTTGAAAGAAGATTTTGTGGCAACACTTACTCACGATTTAAAAGTTCCGATTTTGGCTGCGGGGAATATTATTGACTTCTTCCTTGATGAAAAGTTCGGAGAAATCAACGATAAACAGCGTATGGCATTGTCAAATATGAAGACTTCAAATAATGAACTTATCGAACTTGTTCAGATAGTTTTGGATACTTATAAACTTCGTGATAACAAGATTGCTCTATTCAAAGAAGACATAGGTATAAAATCACTTTTGGAAGAAAGTGTTGCAGAGATGGCACCTATTGCGGAAAAAACAGGTAATAATATTGTTCTCTCAGTTCAGAATGATTGCACGGCGGCAATAGATAAGCTGCAAATGAAACGAGTTATCAAGAACCTTATTCAAAACGCAATTTCTCACGGAAAACCGCAGACAAATATCGATATAAAAGTTTCAAATGATGATAAAAATATGTTTATTTCCGTTTTTGACTACGGAAAAGGTATTTCAAAAGAAGATTTGGATAAAATCTTTAACAAATACTATTCAACAGTAAAACGTTTCAGAAAGATAGGAACAGGTTTGGGACTTTATTTGTCAAAGGAAATAATAAAAGCACACGGCGGAGATATCACAGTAAGCAGTGTTGAAGGTTCGTTTACAGAATTTAAAATTCAGCTGCCGTTATAAAAAATTAAAATTTTAAAGCCTGTTTGATTTCTCTTACGGTTTCGGCAAGTTTTGAATTGTATTTTATTTCGTCTTTTACTTTATCGTAAGAGTACATTATTGTTGAATGTGTCTTGCCTCCAAAGTATTCGCCTATTGATAAGTAACTTTCGTTAGTTAATTCTCTTGCTAAATAAATAATTATTTTTCTTGCCATTGCGACTTTTGCTATCCTTGAAGTTCCGAGTACATCGGATTTTGAAACCTCATAGACCTCAGAAACTGTTTTTAAAATATCATCAATTGTAATTTTTTTCTTTTTATAACGTGAAGCAAAAAGTCTTTCTGCCATATTTAAGCTCAAAGGTTCTTTTGACATATTTGAGTATGCGGTTATTTTGTTATAAGCGCCCTCAAGTTCTCTTACGTTTTCCGAGAAAGTTTGTGCGATATACTCAAGCAAATCCGGTGACATATTTATTCCGTCATTTTTTGCAAGATTTTTAAGTATATTTATTCTTGTATCAATATCCGGAGGTAAAAGTTCAACCGTTACTCCCATTTCAAATCTTGTTTTTAATCTGTCAGGCAGTGATTCAAGTTCTCTCGGCAGTCTGTCAGCGGTTATAACAATTTGTTTGTTTTTATTGTAAAGTGCATCAAATAGGGTGAAAACTTCTTCTATTGTGGCTTTTTTGTTTTCAATTAACTGAATATCGTCAATCAGCAAAACGTCAACATTAAAATACTTTTGTCTGAATTGAGTCATTAATTTACGATCATCACCTTCTTTGCTGAATCGTTTTTTAAAATCGTTTATAAAATCTTCGGTTTTTGTATATTTAACTTTTAAATTATTAGGATTTTTTAATAGTATGTATTGCCCAATTGCCTGCATAAGGTGGGTTTTGCCTAATCCCGAACCTCCGTATAAAAACAACGGATTATATTTTTCTGACGGTTTTTCAGCAACTGTTTTTGCAAGATTATACGCAAATTCGTTGCACTCTCCGACAACAAAATTATCAAATTTAAATCTTAAATTAAGGTTTGAGTTTGATTGAAGTTTGGACAAATTGCTCACTATTTTTTGTTTTTCGTCAATTGCTTTTAATTCACTTCTGCCTTTTTTTATTTTCTCCGTCATTTTTTTTGACAGTTTTTCATCAAAAATAATATCGAAACTAATTTCTCTGTTCAGCACTTTTTTAAAGGCATTGGATACTTCATTGAAGTATTTTTGGTTAATCATATGGATTCCCATTCCCTGTCCGGAAAGTAACGTAAAAATATCGTTTTCAAATCCGACAGGTTCTAACATTGTTATCCATATATGAGAAGATTCAGGAATACTGTTCAGTATTTCTTTTTCGACTTTTTCCCATATTTCCTTAATCTCATTAATTTCCATAAAAAAATTTTACTATGGACAAACTACACCGTAAATAAAATGTTATTAAATATTTAGTACTTCTTTATAAGCGTCTGCAGTCTGAACGGCAATTCTCTTCGGGATATAATCAACCTGCAAATCTTCCGCAATTGCTCTGATACTTCCGGTTGCAGATACTATTACAATTTTGGTCTTGTTGTACTGTGAAAGCAGTTTTACCTGTTCAACAAGCCATTCTCCTGCATATTCCGGCATGAAGTCATCCTCCATCTGTAAATCAGTAATTATTACATCATAGGGGGAGTTTATGTTGTTATAAACCATATCATAAGCAGTTCTTGCACAATCAGCAGTATTAAATTCAGCGTCGGGAAGCAATTCACTTAATGTGTTTTCGTGAAATGTTCTCCAGCCCATAACATCATCAACAATTAAAATTCTCATTTTCTTAAACCTGATGCACCTTTTAGATAAACAAATTCGGGTTCAAAATTTTCGCCGCAGTTCACAACAATAAGAACTCTGAGACATTTTCTTAAGCCGTTCGGAACATCTACTTCATTGAAGCACATCATAGGGACTTCATCCCATCTTAAATTTACTCTCGCATATTTTGCCGGAAAATCTGCATTCAAATCAGGAGTCATACTAAAAATAACGTGTGAAATATCGTCAATTTCAATGTGATTTTGTTTAAGCATCTGTGTTAACAGTTCAATTACTCCTGCTCCGATATCTTCAGGAGTGTTGTTTTCAATTGTTATTGCTCCTCTGATTCCTCTTGTAATCATATCTGCCTCCCTTTTAAACCATTATACCAATCTCTTGCAAAAATTTCATTTTTTCCTTCAGGTTTTACTTTTATAAGTTTTATTGCCCCGTCCGAAGTCTTTATTTCAACACCTTCTTTGTCGCAGCAAACTATGTTTCCGCATTCACAATTGCCTTTACAGTCGCATATTTTTGTTTCTAAAACTTTTATCTGCTTGTTGTCGTACACAAAATAAGCGCTCGGGCTTTTATAAATTCCTCTGACAAGGTTGTGTATCTCACGGCTTGTTTTGTGCCAATCAATCAAACATTCTTCTTTTGATAATTTGGGTGCAAAAGTTGCTTCATCGTGATTTTGCGGAGTTGATGTAAGTGTTCCGTTATACATTTCTGTCAGAGTTTCATAAATTAATTCAGGCGATTTTACTGAAATCTCATCGTGTAAGTTTTCAAAATTTGTTGAGTCATTAATTTTTATAACATCTTTTTTACAGATATTTCCGCAATCCATACCTAATTCTGTAATCATTGTGCAAATACCTGTTTCTTTGTCCCCGTTAATTAAGGCTCTCTGAATCGGGTTTGCACCTCTGTATTTTGGTAACAATGATGCGTGAAGGTTAATTGTCGCAAATTTTGGTATATCCAAAACTTCCTGACTTAAAATTTGTCCGAAAGCAAAAGTTACAAAGAAATCGAGATTTAATGATTTTAATTCGTCAATTGTTTCTTTTGATTTTTTAATCGATTCCGGCTGTAAAACTTTTATATTGTGTTCGGTTGCGAAGTTTTTTATGGGGGAACATACAATTTTGTGTCCTCTGCCTGACGGCCTGTCGGGCTGTGTAACTACGGCACAAACCTCAATATCTTTTTGGTTAAACAGATAATCCAAAGATTTTAATGCAATATCAGGAGTTGCAAAAAATGCGATTCTAATCATTCGCCAAAGCCTCATCCAAATCAGGCTCATTGAGTAATTTTTCTATTTCAACAGGAGGAAGATTATGTTCTTTGAGTGCCTTATCCGCATCAAATCTGTTAATTGAATGATCTATAAACAAAACTCCGTCAAGATGGTCATATTCGTGCTGAATAGCTCTTGCAAGAAGTGTTCCGTCTTTTCCTTCAAGGACAAAAGGCTTTCCGTGAATATCAAGCGCTTTTACAAGTACATTTGCATATCTTTTTACGTCAGTATAGGCTTCCGGAAAACTTAAACATCCTTCGTGACTGACAACAGCACCGGATTTTTTAATTATTTTCGGGTTTATAAAAACCATTGGATTTAAAGGTTCGTTCCCTGATGAAACATCAATAACAAACACCCTGTATTGTTCCCCAATTTGCGGAGCCGCAAGACCTACGCCATTTTCGGCGTACATTGTGTCGAGTAAATCCTGTACAAGTGTTTTTATTTTTTGTGAAACTTTATGAACCTCTTTTGACGGTTCTCTTAAAGACTTTTCACCATAAAAAACTAACTTTTTTATAGCCATAAATACCTCTCAGGTTAAATTAAGACAAAAACAATAAATCTTACTTGGTTGTCTGAATAAACAAGCTTATAAGATCATTTAACGCCCCATATTGTTTTTGGTAGGTTTGGGATTGCTTTTCAAGTGCAACAATCTGCTTTTTGTATTCCTGAATTGTCGTCTGACATTCTTTTGCGGAAACTTTTAAACTTTCCTGAACCTGTTGTGCTTCAGTCAGAACGCTTTTCATAGAAATTCCAAGCGCTTCCATTGTTTGTTTAATAATCTGTGCTCCCGTATGTCTAGTAACCCCGCTCGGTAATTGTGAAATTAACTTCTTTAACACTGCTATATTGTTTGGCATTTCAAAACCTGCGCCTGAAACTTCAACTGCTTCAGCTTTCTGGTTAAATGCTTCAAAAGCATCATCACTGAATGCCGTATCTATAGTGCTTTCTTCATTAAAATTCTGTACAGGTTTTTCTTCAGGAAAATTTTCACCTAAAAAATCTTCTGCTGTCATTGTTGAATTTGAATTATCAGAAACTTCAGGAATTGCATCATCTATAAATTCATTTGGTTCCGTTGTTTCTTCAAAATCTACTTCAGCCTGATCCATAAGTATATCATCTTCGCTTGATTGCTGTTTTAATGCTTCAACTATTTTCTTCCCAACTTCGCTGTTTAACTTACTGTTTGTCATAATGCCCTCATTAATCTAACGATACTCTGTATATTATATAAAAAATAAATTTACATTTCACAAAAAGTTAACTTATGTAAAGTACTCAGCCCTTAAGGTAGTCTTTGAAAGGCTTATCAACCTCTAAAGTGTATCCGCAATCTTCAGGAATAAACAATGTTTTTGTAAAAATTCCGGATTTTGTAAACGGGTACATTCTGCAGTAGAAAGATCGTATAAAGTGGACTTTGCAAAGGTTATTGTCCCCCAGATATCTGCAGGTAAACAGCAAACGTCCCTGCTCATCCTCTCCGCTGATAATAAAATTATTCAGGTGTTTGTCTTTCTTTGAGAGTTCAAAAAATTCTTCTTCCGTTCTAATCCAGGAATTATCACCATTTCTGAAAATAATACTTCTGCAGCAATTCCCGCATTTTTTACATTTTCCGCTCAAAATATATTTTGATGTTTTAAATTGCATTATTTTGAATTTTATATACTGAAAAAGATGTTTAAGCATAACGATATTTTATATTAAAAAATCATTTCTTTCATATAAAATTTTTCCGAAATAATTATATTAACTTTTGTAAAATTATCGTTATTTCTTCTAAAGTTTTTTATAAAAAACGCCGTAAAAACATGATGTAGCAAAGTATTTTGTCATGAGAAAATAAAGGAAATTATATAACCAATGGGAATGTCGGCGTCACAGGTAAGATTATTAACTTTACAGGACAGAAAGTCTACGATAGGACTTCGTCTTGGAAACCTTTCAACGCAAAAAAGAATGTTAAACCGTCAAATGACAAAACTTGCTAATGAATACAATGCTTCTTTTGCTTCAAAAAAATTACAGTGGTACGACACTATTAATAATGATTACACAGACATTACTTATGCTAATTTAATGACCCCGAGTGTTGCTAATAGCTACAGTCCGTACGTATTATCTGACAGAAATTCAGGAAAAATTGTTTTGGATTCGGTAACAGATACAACAAGTACATCTATGAACGATGTTCAAAATCCAAATATGGTTACGCATATGGGAAAAATAGTGAAATTGGGTGGAGTAAATGATCCTAATAATTATATTCCGGGTTCTTTGAGCCTGAATCAGGATATGGAATTTTATATTATAGAGGATATGATAGGAGTTCAGAATTTTAACAGATATAAAATGAAATATACTCCGATTAAAAATGTAGAAAAAAGTTATGCTCATTTGGATTATGTAAATGCCGATACACTGCTCGATGGCTTTACTGCTAATGTAGGGGCGGATGCAGCAAGTCATACAACAGGCAAGATGTATCTTTATGGAAATGGTGATAAGTTTAATTATTTTAATTCGGAAACACTATGGAAATCTGCTTATGATTCAAACGCAGTTGTTCAATTAAATCCTGCAGGAAATAATAACACACAGGCCATAGTGGAAAGTTTTGTAGACAGTTTGCTTAAGTATAAACCTATTGCAAATTTGGACTCAGTATCCAATATGACTCAAACCGAATTAAACGAATTAAAGACGAAAGTTTTAAATTCTGTTATGAAAGTTGTTTTGGCTGAGGATGAAAATGGGGTATCGCAAGTATATAACGGAGTTTCAAATGTTGATACGGTTTTAGATTATAAATTGGAAGAAGATTCTGACGGTAATGATTATGTCGTTTATTATAGCGATAATCTGGATGACCCTATTCAATTTAAATCGTCTAAGGATTCTTTATCAATGGAACAGGCTGCAGTTCCTCAGGCAAATGCTACAGTTTCAATCATAAAAGTTGCAAAAACAAACTATAAGGATAATAAACCGGACGGTATTCCGCTCGAGGAAAAGGATGCTTCCACTCAGCAGTATTATCGTTTTATTTCTGTTGCAAATTTAATGGATGTTGCAATGTATTATCTGTCTATAAAACTTGATGAAGGTTTATCTCATCAAGATGAAATATATAATATCGGAGAGCAGGGAGAAGCATTGCAAGACTCTTTCTATCCTGCTAATTATGCGAATAAAATGAAGATGAGTATTTATGAAGCAGGGGAAATGAGTGTTCCTTCTATGTATTCAATATATTCAAATTTGAATATGTTAGATTCAAAACTTGATAATATAACGGATCCTGATCATCAAGGTGCTTTCCAGAATCCTGATTCATGGAATGCTAATGACAACAAAGATATAATAGATGATATTAGAAATTATATAAAAAGTTTTATGAATGGTGTTACAGAAGCCGGTGCATCAGATTTGATATGTCTTGCAAATATTAATGCATGGCTTGAAGAGGCTATGACGACAGAAAGTTCAAATAAATTTAACGAGTACATTGACAAGGCATACGCAATGTTTAAACTTGTTAACGAACGTCATTATGATTTGGCAAGTGCTGAAGATGATAATCATGGATGGAAAGCCGCACAGCAGGATCTTGATTATTCTGACGGATTTTTCTACGATAAAGGCGTAGTAAATTATAATAAAAGAGAGTATTTGTTCAGTCAAACCTCAGCAGTAAGTTCTGCAGCATCTGAGCATGATATAACTTCTCAGTTAACTGCTGACGAGTTAAACAAATTTGAATTTTATAAAAAACTTGTAAAAGAATGTTTGGCAAATGGCTGGATGGGAAGTGACAAAGTAAATGACAAGAGTTATTTAGATGCGTCTTTAACAAATGGTAAATGGTTAATAGATGGTGATATTGCAAGTAATTCAAGACGTATTTTTGAAGTTGCAAATGACGATGTTGTAGATGAAGCTCATTCTAAGTATGAAAGCCAACTTAGTCTTGTAACGTTAAAAGAAGAAAAAATTGACAGAGAAATGGCAAATCTGGAAACTCAGCAAAATGCAATAAATGCAGAGCTTGACAGTTTGAAAAATATAATAAGTGATAACATAAAAAGTACTTTTAAAATGTACGTGTAGTACTTGATTAGTTAATCGATTAAAGTATTTTTTGTATAAAATGATGTAAATTTTTTTATACTAACTTGCAAAACATGATTTTTGTATAGTTTAATTATTAATAGGGAAATCTTATTTTAGGGGTATAAATGGAAGAAGAATTTGATAAAAAGGTTATAAATATTTTTTCTCGTCATAACAATGATTTGCCACCTGTTGATGAAGAAAAAATAAAGTTTTTTGCAGGTTTTAATTATGTAAAAATTAAACGTGACAAGAACGGAAAGAAATTCGTAAAAGAGAATTTACTCGAATATGCAGATTCCTGCCATTATATCGTAAGGGTTATGAGAGAGATGGACGGAGAAACAGTTCTTTATAACTATGATATTAAAAATGAAGACCTTCCAAGATTTATGAAAGCCTTTGAAAATAATACTTTAAACGGCGTGATAATAGAAATTGACAAGTATTTTCCGGAAGATTTAGCATAAATATGAATAATTTTTTTAATAATTACCATAAAGCGCTTTATTGCTGCACAAAACCATATCAGTATGTAGGCGGAGAATTTTTATCCCAAAATAAAGATTTTGACTGTGCAAAAGTCAGATTTGCAGTGGCTTTCCCGGATAAGTACGAAATCGGAATAAGCAATATAGGTTTGAGAATACTTTATGACAGAATTAACAGTTTAAAAGACTGTATGTCGGACAGAGTTTATGCTCCCGAACCTGATTTTAAACCCGAACCTTTATATGCGGTAGAAAGTAAACGTGCAGTTAAAGATTTTGATGCAATAGGATTTTCACTGCAATATGAACTTGCATATCCTTCGGTTTTAAAACTTTTGGAAATGGGAAATATCCCTTATAAAAATTCCCAAAGGAAAGATAACGATCCTATAATTATTGCAGGCGGGCCTTGTGTTTATAATCCTCTTCCGATGTCTGAATTTATTGATTGCTTTATGATAGGTGACGGCGAGGATACCGTTGTTGAAATTTGTGATGTTCTTTTAAGATTAAAAAATAAAACAAGAGAAGAAAAACTAAAAGCGCTGTCTGAAATCGAAGGCGTTTGGGTTTCTTCATTTCCTAAAAACGTAAAAAAGAGAGTTGCTGAGTTAAAATACGAAACGGCATTAAAATCTTACCCTATTTCTTATTCAAGTGCTATTCACGACCGTGCAATAGTTGAAATAAGGCGTGGCTGCGGTCATATGTGCCGTTTTTGTCAGGCAGGTCATACGAATTTGCCGATAAGAGAACGTTCTGCGGAAGATGTTATAAAAATTACAAAAGAACTCGTAAGAAGCACGGGATATGATGAGTATTCACTATTGTCGCTTTCTTCAAACGATTACACAAATATAAAAGAAGTTATAAAAGAGTTGTCAGTTGAATTTAATGACAAAAAAATATCCGTATCACTTCCGAGCCAAAGAATTGACGGGTTTGATTTAGAACTTGCCGATTTGGTACAGAATGTCAGAAAGGCAACGATTACACTTGCTCCTGAGGCGGGAAGCCAAAGGCTCAGAAATGTTATAAAGAAAAATCTGACAGAAGATCAGATTATAAACACCTGCTTAACCGTTTATGCAAACGGATGGTCAAGGGTTAAACTTTATTTTATGACAGGACTCCCTACGGAAACTTTGGAAGATATGGATGCAATTGCTGATTTGCTTTCAAAAATAAAATACCGTTCAAAACTTATGAAGCAGGAAAAGGGCTTAAAGCACAGTTTTGATATAACCTGTACGCTTTCGGTCTTTGTTCCGAAACCGTTTACTCCGTTCCAGTGGGCTCCTCAAATGAGCGTAGAAGAAGTAACAGAACATATTTACAGGCTTAAAGATAAAATAAAAAACTTAAAAGGTGTAAAGATAAATTATCACGACCAAATTGTTTCAATGATTGAAACGGTTTTGACAAGGGGTGATAAAAATTTATGTAAATATATAGAGGAACTCTATAAAAAAGGTTGTTATCTTGATGCCTGGGGAGAATACTTTAATCAGGGGATATGGGAAAAAACTGCTGAAGAATGCGGAATATCTTTAAAACAAGAGGCAGAAAAGACACTCGATGTCGAAAAGGAATTGCCGTGGAATTTTATAAGTGTCGGAATTGAGCGTGATTGGTTTAAATCTGAGTATTTAAAGGCGTATGAGCAGACAGAGACATCTCCTGTTCAGCTGACTTGTGAAGATAAATGTGTAAACTGCGGGGTTTGTAAAAATCTCGGGAAAAAACAACTGGCAAAGCCTTATACAACAAGTGCGGTTCCGAAATTAGCAGATGAAAGTCAAAATATTCAGCAGGAAGTATTCAGATACAGATTAAAAATTACTAAGTACGGAATTTTGAGATACTTCTCTCATTTGGATTGGCAAAATACGTTTTTCAAAGCACTGACAAGAACTGATTTAAAAGTCGCTTTTTCTCAGGGATTTAATCCGCTTATGAAAGTTTCAATGGGAATTGCGCTTCCTTTATTTATGGAAAGTGACGGAGAATTAATCGATATTGAACTTTCAAAACACGAAACACCTGAATTTATAAAACAGGAATTAGAGAGAGTTTTGCCAAAAGAGGCAGAAGTAAAAGGCGTAAAAGAGATAAGCCGAAAGGATAATTCTATTGATTTAACTGCTTGCTGGGCTGAATACAGGATAAAACAATTTGGGGGTAAACTTGACGAAAAACCTTTCACTGATGGTGTTTTACCCCAAAAACTTTACAAAAGTGAAAACTTCAAGTATAATGTAGACAAAGTTTTATCGGAGTCAGAAATTTTATTGACGAAGAAAAACAAAAAAGGTTTAGAAAATACAATAAACATTAAATCCGCTATAAAATCGTACCGATTTGAGGATAATTGTTTATTCATAGTTTTAAAGACCGGTCAAGGATCTGAAATTAAGCCGCTGCGGGCAGATGACTTAATGAAACTGATTGATAAAGATGCTTTATATGACATAAAACGGCTCAGATTTTTTGACGAAGATATGAGAGAAATACAGGTTTAAGAGGATTTTATAATGAAAAACGAAAACGATTTTACACAAAAGATTATTATCGCTGAGCGTGATAATATTGCAGCGGTAATGGAAAACGGAAAAGTTTCCGAATTATTTGTTCACAGAGGTGACATTCTGATAGGTGATGTTTATCTATCAGAGGTTGAAAACGTATTGCCGAGTATTGATGCAGCTTTTGTAAATGTAGGCTCTGACAAAATGGGCTTTTTACACGCACAGGATGTTCTTAAAAACGGTGCGTTAAAAGACAAACTTGCACCGAAACAAAAACTTATAGTTCAGGTTGTAAAAGAGCCGACAGGACACAAAGGTCCGAGAGTTACAACAGATATAAGTTTACCGGGAAGATTTTTGGTATTGATGCCGACTGAAACAGGTATAAACGTAAGTAAGAAAATTGAATCCGTCAAGGAAAAAGCACGTTTAAAATCAATTGTTAATCTTTTGAAGCCGGTTGGAATCGGCGTTATTGTGAGAACAGAAGCTGAAGGACAAAGTGAAGCAGACATTCAGGAAGATTTGGAAATCCTTCTTGAAAAATGGAACAATATTATAACTTCTGCGGAAACTTTATCAGGTCCTGCTTTGTTATACAGAGATCAGGATTTGTTATACAGAGTCATAAGAGAAGCCTGTACAGAACAAACTGAAGAAATTGTTGTTGATACAGCGTTTGCTTTGAACAGAGTTCAAAATCTGCTTGCAAACTGGCATATGAACAAAAATATCAAAACAACTTTGTATAAAGGTACAGAACCGCTTTTAATCGCAACTGATATTCATAAAGAAATAAAGGCTGCATTGCAGACAAAAGTTAATTTACCGTCAGGCGGTTATTTGTTCATACAAACAACAGAAGCCTTAACTGTAATTGATGTAAACAGCGGTAAGTTTGTAAGTTCCGCAACTCAGGACGAAACAATTTTAAAAACAAATTTAGAAGCAGTTCACGAAATTGCAAGACAGTTACGTTTGAGAAATATCGGCGGTATGGTTATAGTTGACTTTATTGATATGTTAACAAGAGTTGATAAACTTGCAATGATGGAAGAACTTGAAATTGCGCTTGAAAATGATAAAGCAAAACCGCAGGTTGGGCAGTTGTCTGATTTGGGCTTGGTTGAGCTCACAAGACACAGACAAGGTCAGGCTTTAGCAGAAATCTTCTCCAAGAAATGTCCGCACTGTCAGGGAACAGGTTATGTAATGGACGATCTGAAATTTGCATCTCCGACTGCAGAAGGTGAGTACAGAGCAAAACAGGCTAAATTAAAACTTCCTATAAGCGGTTTTAAAAAGCCAAATAAATTCAATAATAACAAGCAGAATAACAATCAGCAGCAGAGAGAAGAAGTTCAGGAACCTGAATTGAGAGAAGAAAATTATAATCCTTCTCAGGAAGCGGTTGAAAATGCTGCGGCGATAGAAAATGAAAATAAAAATAAATTTTCCAAAAAGCAAAAATTCAATAAGAAAAGTATAAAAGAAAAAGTTTCTAATGATTCTGAAATACAAACATCAAATGTTGTTATTTCTGAGGATGAAGAATTAAAACCTGAAATTCCTCAAGACAAAGCAGAACAAGAAATGAAAGAAATTCAGGCTGCTGAAGAACAGGCTAATTCCGAAGCTTCCGAAAAGAAAGCTAATAACAATAAAAACAGAAGCAGAAGACCTAACAGAAACAGTAAGCCTCGTTCAAAAAAGGGTACAAAATAATATATGAAAAATAAAATTATTATCATAGTTTTATGTTTTATTTGTTTTGGCTTAACCTGTAAGGCAGAACTTATAAAGAGTGTAAGTGAATTACAGCCGCAGAGTACAGCGTCCGAGCAGGTTAGTCAGAACCCTCCAAAGAGCGAAACGAGTGTTTCCGGACAGGACGGTCAGACTCCGCAGGATACTGAAACGACTGAAGCAACAGAAGAGCAGCCTGTGGTTGAAGAACAAAATCCTGATGAAGTTCAACCGAGCGGGGAACTCGTTGAGCAGGCAATAAAACACAAAGTTCCGATGGGAATTGGTAATATATTAAAAAAATTCTTATTTGCAATGCTTTGTGTTGCGGGAAGTTGTGTATTTCTTTACCTGATTCTTTTGTTATTCAAAAAAGGCAGAGGGACAAAAACAATTGCGGACAGACTTATAACAGATTATGAAAATACTCTTGATACACCGCAAAATTTGGACGATGCAATAAACATATTTTTAGATAAAAATAAACTATGATATAATTTTTCTTATGAAAATCGCAATTATTTATAATCCAAAAACCAATAAATATCAAGAAACTTTAAATGCGTTGGTTAATATACTAAAGCCGACAGGTAATGAAGTTGATGTTTTTGATATGGATAGTTTAAAAAATGGTTTTGACTTCGCTTTTGTTATAGGCGGAGACGGAACTATCTTAAAGGCTGCAAGGTTTTATTCCGAAGAAGAAACGGTTATTATGGGAATAAATACGGGACGTTTGGGCTTTTTATCTCAGGCGGGTGTTTCTGAACTTTCCAAAATTACAAATGCGGTTTTAAACAATAAAATAAAAACAGAGAACAGGATAATGATTAAGACGGAAGATTATTCTGCGTTGAATGATATTGTTATAAAAGGTTATTCAAATTCAAGGACTCTGAAATTTTATCTGAAAATAAATAATAAATTTGTATGTGATTATGTCGCAGACGGTTTAATTGTTGCAACTCCTACGGGCTCCACGGCGTACGGACTTTCAGCGGGCGGCCCTGTTCTTACTCCTGAATTAAATGCGCTTGTTATTGTTCCGATTTGTCCGCATACTTTAACTGCAAGACCTATTGTTATTCCTGCTGATGAAAAAATTACAATTACTGCCGCAGAGGGTGATTTAACGGTTATTACAGACGGTATTGATACCGGTTTAAGAAAGAATATGGTTGATATTCAGGTATCGGATAAAAAGGCAAAACTTGCCTTTCTTGAGGACGAAAATTTTTATACAGTTTTAAGAAATAAACTGCACTGGGGGGTTTCGCCTGTTAATAATTAGTCTATAATAAGGTCTGCAATATCAAGCATTTTTGCAAGTTCTCCGCTTGAAATTGCTTCATCTATAGTTTCTTTTATTTTCTTTAAATCGTCTTCTGAAACGGATTTAAGTTCCGGAAGTTTTACATCATCATTTGTCTTTGTATTAACAAAACCGTCATTTAAAACTATAAACTCTTTGTATTTATTCATTATTTTATAGTAACTTTCAGGCGGCTGATAAGCCAAATGCAGATAATACTCTGTATCTTTTGGAATTTGATCGAGATAATTTATGGTAAAATCAGTTTCTTTGCAGTAGTCTTCCTGAGAAATTTCAGTGCCGAGGTTATGATTTCCTTCAATTTCTGCAGTCGGCTGAGCTTTAATATAAACAGCCCAAAGCATACAACCTAAAGAAAATGCAATTTGTTTTTCCAAAATTGTTCTTATGGTTGCGTAAAATCTCTGAAACTGGAATTGTTTCTGAGAAAAGTTTTTAAATCTCTTAAATTCGCCGTAAATATATCCAATATTTACTGTAAATGACTGAACGTACTGATTAAAACCCGGATCAAATTTTATTTTTTCTGTCATATTAGCTCCTGTTATAGATTCTTTATAACACAATCTGTAAATTCACTGCAAGTATATTTACCCCCTAAATCACCCGTTAAAATTCCCTCATTAAGTGTTTTATACAGTGCATTTTTAATGCTTTCAGCATCGTTTTTCATTCCGATGTATTTTAGCATTTCAATTGCAGACAGTAAAAGTGCTGTCGGATTTGCCTTGTTCTGACCTGCAATATCAGGTGCAGCACCGTGGACAGGTTCATAAATTCTGCAATCTTTTCCTATGTTAACTCCTTGTGCAACTCCCAAACCGCCTATAAGTCCTGCTGTTAAATCGGAAACGATATCTCCGTATAAATTCGGTAACAGCAAAACGTCAAACTGTTCCGGCTTTTGAACTAACTGCATACAGCAGTTATCAACAAGTATTTCTCTGAACTTTGTCTGCGGATAATTTTTTGCAACTTCTCTTGCACAGTTTAAAAATAAACCGTCACTTAATTTACAGATGTTTGCTTTTGTGACGACACAAACTTCTTTTCTGTTATTTTCAACTGCATAGTTAAACGCAAATTCGCTTATTCTGAGAGATGCATCTTTGGTAATTATTTTTATACTTTCTGCTGAATTTTCATCGGGTTGTCTTTCAATTCCCGCGTATAAATCTTCTGTATTTTCCCGGACAACTACTATATCAACGTTATCAAAACGTGTTTTTATTGCGGGAATGTTGTAGCAGCATCTGAGATTTGCATATAAGTTTAATTTTTTTCTTAATTCAACGTTAACAGATCGAAAACCTTTTCCGATAGGGGTTGTAACAGGTGCTTTAAGTGCAATTTGGTTATTTATTACGGAATTAAGTGTGTTTTCGGGAAGTGTTACACCGTATTTATCTATCGCTTTTTGTCCTGCCAACTGTTCGTCCCAATCGATTTTTACTCCCTGAGCATCAATGATTTTTAATACAGATTCTGATATTTCAGGACCTATTCCGTCACCTTTTAAAAGCGTAATTTTCTTCATACAAACCTCAAAAAAATTATAACATAACCGATATTAATAAGCCTGCAGGCAAATTAAGTATTTCGGTCTGAAAATCAGAATCAGCCATTATGCAGTCTATAAAAGGCTGAACCTTTTGCTGATGTGAAATTACATTGTCAGCAGTAATAATTGCACCCTTTCTCAAATGCGGTTTTACGAGTTTGAAATAGTCAAGATATTCAGGTTTGCTTGCATCGATGAAAACAAAATCAAAAGTTGTATTTTCGTCCAAGTATTCAAGATAGTGCTTTGCAGAACCGCAAACGGTTGTAATAACATCAGATATTCCGCAGATTTCAAAATTATTTTGCGCAACGGATTGTCGTTTCTCATAAAATTCAACCGTTGTAAGATGTCCGCCGGTATGTTTTAATGCTTCGCCGAGCCAAATTCCCGAATATCCGTTAGATGTTCCAAGTTCAAGTGCATTTTGTATATGTGCGGTTTTTATAATTATGCTTAAAAAGTTTCCTGTTTCTCTTGAAATATTCCAAAAATCTTTTTGTGTTTTTTCTAATTCTTCAAGTTTATCGATTATAACTGCTTCCATTTTTAGTTAAATCCTTTTACATATTCCCCGACTTCAACAGCGTTTACGGGGATATTTATCTTGTTTGTTTTTATTATTTTTTTTGTATTTAAGTCCATTACTAAATATCTTGCGTTTTTGATATCGGTAATTATTGCAAGAGAAGAACCTTTTATTTGTTTTATTGAGTTGAGAAATCCCTGTGAAATCGGTTTTATATCAGACAGAGAAAAATCATTTGTGTTAATTGTCTGAAATTCTCCGTTTTGTGCACCCAAAATAATAATTTCGTCTTTGTATAAAATCATATTGACAGGTTTTTCAACAACCTGATATTCTTTAATCAAATCGCCAGTTTCATATTTTGAAATTGCAATTTTGTTTTCTGTTCTGCTTAGCATATAAACGTTTCCGTCTTTGTATTTTATTGCTGAAACGTTCGGGAAAGTTCCCAAATCTTTTAATTTGTATTTGTTATCAAGTTCAATTGCCCAGAGCTCGTTATCTTTTTTATCTGTGTAGAAAAGTTTGTTTTCATAGAGTGATAGTTTTTCACACATTCCGTTGACTTTTATTTTTTGTTTTAAAGTCATATTGTCTAAATTTATGACATAAATTATAGATTTAACAGGGCTTGAAATATATGCAATGTGATTTTTTTCGTCAATAACAATTTCCTTTGGCTGAGTTGTTAAATCGATTTGCTTAATTATCTGATTATCGGCAATTGAAATAATATCCAAAACAGTTCTGTTATAGGTAATTGCAAGCAAAAATTTGTCATCAACGGCTAATTTTATATCAGCAGGAATACTTTTTAATGCCAAAGCATAGGATGGCGTTGAATTTTCTCCCTGAATTACCTGAATGTTTTTTGAATAATTTGTTGTTGCGTACAAAGTCTTATTGTTTAACGTCTGCACAGTTCCTTTTATATCTTCAACAGGTGTGTTTTGTATAACCGATTCAAATTCATTCTTTGCAGGTGCAACTTTAATATCGGGTTCTGCCGCAGAGTTTATTCTTAAATTACCAACGATACATTTTAAGTTTGCGGGAAGAACAAGTCCTTTCGGGACAAGCATATCCTGAGGAAGCAGTCCCGATAAAATTTCAGGGAACGGATTTTCCTGCCTTAATACTGTTTTTTGTTTCTTGTCTTCAATTACTTTTAATAAACAAAAGTTATTGTTTAAAACGATGATATCAGGTTTTTGTTTTAATTTTGCTTTTTCAGGAACTGATTTTACAATATAAATATCCTGAGTTTTGGACATATTTGCGGGAAATACCGGAAGATAAACCGTATTATCGGGAAGAATAATTATTCCGTCAAATCTGAAATCAGTTGCAGGAAAATCTGCTGTTATAAAGTTTTTAACACTTTCGGGAAGTTTTGCCGCAAATACGGACCCCGTAAAAATAAATAAAGTAAGTATTAAAAAGAATATTTTTTTAATCATATTATCTTCCTGCGTTTACCGGTTGTCTCTTTTCTTCAATTTGTTTCAGTTTTTTGTATAAATCTTTTTCTTCGTTTGATAATTTTTCCGGAACCTTAATTGCCAAAACAACTATATGGTCACCTTTTGCTGAATTTTTTGATACATAAGGTATTCCTGCACCTTTTATTTTAAGCGTATTTCCGTGTTGAGTTCCTGCGGGAACATTAATTGTTTTTTCTCCTTCAAGTGTTTTTATGGCTATCGTGTCACCCAAAATTGCCTGAACCGGAGTTAATTCAAGTTTTGTGTAAACGTTTACGCCCTCTCTCTTGTAATAATCAGACGGTTTTACGTGAAGTACGATAAATAAATCACCCGCCGGTCCGCCGTTTATTCCTGAGTCGCCTTCGCCTGAAAGTCTTATTTTGGAACCGTCATCAACACCTGCGGGAATTTTGATATCGAGTTTTTTCTCAACGGTTTTTCTTCCCGTTCCTTTGCAGTCGGGACAGGGGGAAGTGGTAACTTTTCCTGCACCTTTACAGTACGGGCATGTAACTATCTGAGTAAAACTGCCGAGAATTGTTTGTGATGTTTGCTGAACTCTGCCTTGTCCTCCGCAGTGTTTGCAGGTTTCTTTTGTTGTTCCCGGTTTGCAGCCTGTTCCCTGACAGGTTGTACAGGTTTCGAGGTGGTCGATTTTAACCTCTTTTTGTATTCCGAAAACTGCTTCTTCAAACCCTATTTCTATATCTAATCTTAAATTATCACCTTTTCTCGGAGCGTTAGGATCAGAAGACCGTCCCGAAAATCCAAAATCTCCGAATCCTCCGAAAAATGCACTGAAGATTTCGTCAAGGTTTCCGAAGCCACCCGCAAACGGACCTTGTGAATCAAATCCTGCATTTTTCAGTCCGTCTTCTCCGAAACGGTCATAGGTTGAACGTTTATCATCGTCCATAAGTGTTTCATAAGCACGTCCGAGTTCTTTAAATCTTTCCTCCGCATCGGGGGCTTTGTTAACATCGGGGTGAAGTTCTCTGGCTTTCTTTCTGAAAGCACTCTTTATCTCATCCTTTGAAGCATCTTTTGATACTCCTAATATTTCATAATAATCTGCCATTTTAAAATACTCTGACTATCCCTTCATTAAAATTATATACTCTTTACTCCGATACGGCAACATTAACAAGAGCCGGTCTTAATACTCTGTCTTCAAGTTTGTATCCTCTCTGCAATTCCGCAATAATTGTGTGCTCAGGCACATCGGAACTCGGAGTCTGCATAACGGCTTCGTGTAAATTCGGATCAAATTCTTTTCCCTCGGTTTCTATAAATTCCAAACCTAATTTTTGTAATGTATCGTACATTTGTTTGCATACAAGTTCATAACTTTCTTTTACTTTCTGGCAATCATCGATGTTTTCAACGGCTTTTTTGCCTCTTTCAAAGTTGTCGAGGACTTCCAAAAGTTTCTTCATTGTATTTTCGGCACCATATTTTAAGAGAGATTCTCTTTCCTGTGCCTGTCTTTTTCTGTAGTTATCAAAATCAGCTGCAAGTCTGATGTACTGATTATTCAATGTTTCATAATCCGCTTTAAGTTTTTCAAGTTCCCCTGTCGGTTGTTCAGTAGTTTCTGTTTGTTCAGGTTCCTTTTCTTCTGCGGGAGTTTCAAAAACTTCTACATTTTCCTGTAAAACAACTTCCTGCTGGTCGTTTTCTTTATCTTCTTCTTTATTTTTCTTAAATGGATTAGACATAGTTTTCCTTCTTTCTTCTTACCAAAATTATAAGATAAGAAAACTAATTTACCAAAAAAATTTATTTTTTTTTAACTATTCAGAATAATTTTCTCTATTTTTTCAAAATCTTCGGGGGTGTCGATATCGATTGATGGTGATTCGTAAATAAGCGGATTTTTGCCGATAAAATCATTCACCTCAAGCATAACTTTTGTATCTATAATATAAATTGAGCCCGTTTCTCTGTATAAATCATAGTGCTCCGAAACATCCTGACGTCTAGGGCGGTTTCTGTAATCGTAAAGTGCCTCAAATTTATTTGTGTGAGGATTTCTTCTCCACGCAGAATGTGTCCAGCCCTCTCTTTTTACCGCAAAAACAGAATCGCAGTCATTGTTTAAATATATTTCAAAGGCTTCATCTATTTGTTTTGCATCTCTCAAAGGACAGGTTGCCTGAAGCAATATAACCGCATCAGGAAAGTAGTTTTCACGTTTTTTTAATTCCTCTACCACCTGAATTAAAACAGGAATAGTTTTTGTTTCGTCCTGTGCAAGTTCGGGCGGTCTATCTATAACCTCGACGCCGCATTTTTCGGCAACTTCTTTTACCTTTTCGGATTCGGTTGATAAAACAGTTCTTGTAACATATTTTGACTGCTGACCTGCCTTAATCGTATAATCAATTAACGGTCTGCCTGCAAGCAATTTTATATTCTTATTCGGAATCCCCTTAGAGCCTCCTCTTGCGGGAATTATTGCCAAAACTTCCATAATTTTGCCTTTCATTGTGGTTAAAAATGTCATGCTGAACTTGGTTCAGCATCTTATTAACATTGCAAAATAAGACAGAACTTCTTTTATATAATCATGTATAAGCTTATTTTACCCCTTTATTTTAATGAGTTTGCTTTTTAAAAGCAAGTAAAAAACGGGGTAACAAAAGTTACCCCGAAATTTTATCTTTCCATGTTTTCCTGAAGTCTGTCACACGGATCGCAGGGTGCTGCCTCTCCGACAGGCTGTTTCATACATGGATTGCATGGAACTTTTTTCTTTTCGCAAGGATCACAGGGTTTAACCTTCTTTTCACATGGGTTTACTTTTTCTTCACACGGATTGCATTTTTTCTTTTTTACACAAACGCAATCATTTTTTACTTTTTCGCATTTCGGACAAGTTCCCCAGTTTGCAGGGTTTAAGTTTCTCCAGCAAAAAGCCTGACTTGTCTGTGTTGAAATTGTAATTGCTCCGATTAATGTTAATACTGCTAATGTTTTTTTCATTATATCCTCCTTCTTCGTTTTAATTTTCGTACATACCAAAAATAAAACCATAACCCGATTCGGCATATTTATGCGTAGGGAAAAATCTCATTTGACGTATAGTTGCTTTTGTGATTATATAATTATGAACAGGCTATTCCTCTTAGGTCTGTTTTGAAGAACAAGCGGCTAGTTCTTTAAAGTATAAATAGTAAAGAAGGAAAAAAAACATGTTAAAAATCAGATTAAAAAGATTAGGTGCAAAGAAATCACCTGCGTACAGAGTAATTGTTATAAATTCAACAACAAAAAGAGAAGGTAAGCCTATCGAAGAATTAGGTCATTACAATCCTAAGACAAAAGTTATGCAGTTAAACAAAGAAAAAGCACAAGAATGGATTTCAAAAGGTGCTCAACCTACAAAAGTTGTTTCATTCTTAATTGCTAACTGCAACGAAGACGGAACTTTGAACTATAAGAAGAAAGAAGAACAAAAATTATCTAAGAAAGCTCAGGCTAAGGCTGAAGCTGAAAAAGAAGCTAAAGCAAAAGCAGCGGAAGAAGCTAAGGCAGCAGAAGAAGCAGCTGCAGCAGCTCCTGCAGAAGAGGCTCCTGCTGAAGAAGCTCCGGCTGAAGAAGAAAAAGCAGAATAGTTTTTGTTTAAATAATTTTAAAAAGCGGGTAATGTTTACCCGCTTTTTTTGTGTTATTTTTTTATTATGTTCGATATCAGAGAGATTAACGGTAAAAATACAGAATCTGAACTGCTGAAAATAGGGTTTGACAGTTCTTATGTAAATGCTGCAAAGGATAAGTTTATTTATAAGAATATAAAAATTTATAATCTTACCTGTCCGCAGGCTAATATATTAAAGCAGACGGCATTATCTCTTGGCGCTGAGTGTGCAACAAACAAAAATGTTATAACAGGTGATATTGAAAAATCAGATGTTATTTTGACAGGAAGTGTTTCGCAGTTAAGAAAAATTTCAGAAAAACTTAAATTTCAGCCGTTTAAACTCAAAAATTTGGCGGAAGAAATAGAGGAATTTTTATAACGTAAGACAGATACAAAAACAAAAATAGCAGGGATTTTAAACCTTTCAGAAAACTCTTTTTCGGGTGACGGAATAGGTGATACTGAAACTGCATATAAAAGAGTAATAGAATTATTCGAGGGCGGTGCGGATATAATTGATATCGGGGCGGAATCAACAAAACCTTATTCTACGGCTGTTCCTCCCGAAAAACAACTTGAAAGAATTATCCCGTTACTTGAAAAAATAAAACAGTCCGAAACTTTATCAAAAAAGACGTTTAGTATTGATACAAGAAGTTCCGTTGTGGCGGAAGAATGTATCAAAGTTTTGGGAAAATATAATATCATAATAAACGATGTTTCAGGCGGTGATTACGATAAAAATATGTTTTCTGTTGTTTCAAAATACGATGTTCCGATTATAATTCAGCATTCAAAAGGTGAGCCTGAAAATATGCAGGATAACCCTGAATACAAAGATGTTATTGAAGAAATTTATTTTAATTTGAAAAACAAGGCTGAACAAGCAAGTGCAGTCGGAGTAAATAAAATTATTCTTGATGTTGGTATAGGGTTTGGAAAAACACGTGAACACAATTTATCACTTATTAAAAACATTGCAGAATTTAAATCCTTAGGGTATCCCGTAATGATTGGAATATCAAGAAAAAGTTTTATGGGAAAAGATTTAGATAACGAAACAAAAGATGCCCTGACAGTTGCTTTAAATTATATTGCTTATGAAAACGATATAGATTACATAAGAGTACATAACGTAAAACTGCACAAAAAACTGTCGGAATTTATGGGGTAAATAAAAATATATAATTGTCATGCTGAACTTGTTTCAGCATCTTACCAATGTTGCAGAAAAAATAAGTTTTTTATGTGAAGTTGACAAGACCCTGAAACGAGTTCAGGGTGACAAAATGAATATATTCTATCTTCCTATATTGTTTATAAAATCGGGGATTTCGTAATTTTGCATCGGAACTTCTTTTGTATTATAAGTTTTTTCCGAATAGGATACCCATTTAAACAGTTTTACGGACGATTGTTTTTCTATCGGCCCATAGATAACTGATTTAAATTCTTTTGTATTCTTTTGCGGAAGCATCGGAACGTGGTCCATAAAATCAAAACTCAAAACTGCAGATTCTTCGTAGCCTGTAATCATAGACATAAGTTTATTCATAGAAAAGTTTCCGACAGCACCGAGTGAGGTTATAACTTCATCAGATAATCTGCCGAGAATTGTTAAATCAGCAAAATTGTTTACTATATTTATTCTTCCTTTAATGTACATACTCATTGTCGGGCCGAGTGTCTGAATTGAATCGATTTTTGCCCAACCGTTTGCAAGTGATATTGTTCCTTTTATGTATTTAAAAAGTCCCGTATTCTTTGCCGTAATTGCTTTTGTTATAACAGAAAGCGAAGTTCTTAGCATATTATCTGCAATTATATTCTGTGCATACAATAAGTGTTCAAGTTTACCAAGTGTAGGCATTTGACCGTCATTTATAATAAATTTAATGTTACCTGCGATAGAATCTTTTGCCCCTATCCAGCCGCTTAAACCTGCATCAAAATCCATTGTTCCGCTTATGTTTTCTTTCAGGTCGGTAATTTCATTAAGAACAAGCTGACTGCTGACTCCTCTGGCCTGAAGATTTGTGCTGAATTTGTCGGTATCTGTATTGAAATCAACTTTTCCTGCAATTTTTCCGTTATACATATCTGCATAAATGTTTTGGATTTTATAAACAGGGCCTTCGGTTGTCAAAGCAGAATTAAAATCTGTTAAAATTAATGCTTTATCGTACATCTGAACAATAACTTTTTCAGCATAAATTATTCCGTTATGAATGTACGGGTGCGGTAAATTAAAGTTATTTTTAAATTCTAACAAATCATTTGTGTTCAGAACTTTTGATTTTATGTTCAGATTTTTAATAACATTTTTGAAAGGATCTGCCAGAGCAGTTATGTTCATTGTCGAATTTTTAATCTTTATGTTCGGGCATGAAATTTCAACCATATTTTTTGTGAAATCAGCCTCTAATTTTTCTAAGGAAAGTTCAAGTTTTGGCGCTAATAATTTATTAACATTTAATTGTCCTACAATTTCAGGTGATTTAATTGTCCCATTTATGAGCAAATCTCCCTGCAACTGAGCAGAAGCATCTCCGTAATATAATTTTAAGTGTTTTGGTATATTTATTTTTATAGTGTGCAGTACAGGATTTTTTAAATCTGTTATTGTCCCATTAACTACCAAAAGTTTTCCGGCCGTTGCTATATTTTGTCTTAAGTTGCTTTTATCAAATTTGCCGTTATAGGTGTTGATACTTAAATCATTAATTTTTAATTCTTTTCCTGCTAATTTACCCCAAAAGTTTATAATTGAAGCGGTTCCGAAAAGTTTGTCAGAATTTTGCAAAAGTTGTATATTGAAATTCTGAATTTTTTCATTTCCGGTAATTGTAAGTAAAATTGGCTGAGTTTCGGTCAATTCTTTTATGTTGAAGTCGGATGGTTTAATGTATCCGTCACCATTTATAAAGAACATAAATTTATCAGTCATAAGATTAAGTAATTTTCCGCTTATGTCTATTTTTGAATTTTGTGCATAAATAGGACTTTTCTTGATTTCAATATCTGATGTATTTCCGGCAAGAGTCAGAGTCGGAATTTTAATAGGACAGATATTTGGCTGATTAAGTATTACGCCCATTAATTTTGCATCTATATTTTTGTTTGCACTAACGTTAATCAATATATTGTTTACGTTATATTTACAATCCTCGTGGTTTCCTGAAAATCCTGAAATCTGTACATTAAATTTCGGAATAATGTTATCCATTGTTCCTGTTATGTTTGCAATAACAGAAACTATTCCGTTTGTAATTCCGTATTTATTTTCAAGAAGTTTTTTAACAGGAACTTTGTTTGCTGTTATCTGAATATCTATATTTTTATCAATTTTTCCTGTTGCATTTACCAATGCTCCATTTACATATGCTGTTGCCTGTTTTATTTTTATAATGTTGTCAGAAAAATCTAAATAAGAATTAAGATTGCTTATAAGTAAATTGTTTGTGCTTATATTGATATTCCTTAAATCAAAATACCCGGTTGATTTAAGTTTGTTTAAATCACCTTTTATGGCACAATCGGACGTCAGATGTCCGGATACTGATTTAACCTGTTCCATTCCTGTAATTTCGGATAACAGACGAAAAACATAGAAAGTATTTTTTATATCTGTTTTGTCGGTTTTTATTTTTAAATCAACGTAAGGTTTTTCGCCTATTTTTATTAAACCTTTTGCTGAAAGTTTTTCTGAAATATCAGAGAAAATTTCAGAATCGAGGCTTATTTTGTCATCTAAAAAGGTTAAATATGCGAAACTATTCGGAAGTTTTTTGTCGTTTATAGTAACCGAAATTCCGTCAACATTTATAATCCCGTCTGCTTTAGGCTTTGCTTGTGTTCCTTTTACAGAAAAATTCGCAAGAATGTTTGCTTTGAATTTTAATTTTTCAATATCGGAAAGAAGCTGTATAAAATCAAAAGGCTCAGCTTTTTGCATTTCAAGTTCTGACAGTAAATTTATATCGTAATCAATATAGTCTTCATTCTGAATAGAAACTTTACCGTTTGTACTGAATTTTATTCTTTTATTAGGAATAAATTTTGAAATTTTTAAATCATTTCCGATTAAGTAGAATGGTTTGTCTTTATCTGAAACTAATGCAATATCATATTTTTCAGCAATAAAATCCGGGAATTGAACCCCTGCATCGTCTGAAAGATTTATAAAATCATTTATATAAAGTTCTCCGTTTGGTTTTGCTTTGAGTTTTAAAACCATTGTTTCGGATTTTATTTTTTTTGCTGTTGCCTGTTTTTTCAGTAATGACGGCAAGGATATCTGAATGTTGATGTTATCGAACTGAGCAAATTTTTCCCCGGTAGGATAAAATAAGTCTAATCTTGAAATTGTTGCACCTTTAAACAAACTGATTTTAAGCCCTGCCGCATTAACTTTAAAAGTGGTAAATTTTTCAGTTTCCTTAATGATTTTGGGCAATATATTGTCAGCATTAAAAGGAACAAAACCTAATAAGCCTATAAATAAAAAAACGGATATTAACGTTATAAAAATTTTTCTCATAAATTTTCTTCTTATAAGTTAAATTTTAGTACAAAAAATTTCTTTTTAAAGATACTAATATTAAATAAATATAAATATATTTTTCAATGTTTTATTGCCGGTGATGAATTATAAAGTTTGTAACATTTTTTCTGAATTTTGATTTTGGGGTTCTATAAATTACTTTAATATTATATAGTATTAGTAATACGAGGATTTATCATG
>JAFRHR010000041.1 GCA_017433195.1 bacterium | reverse complement strand
TTGCAAAAGATGGAAATATTGATGCTTTCATTCGTTCCTTACAATTTGTTGTAAAAGCACGTGGTCGTGGTGCAATTACATCTTTAGCAAAAGAATTAAAAATGGATAGAAGTAATTTATCTGATATTTTAAATGGCAAAGTTCAACCCAAAATTAGTACAACATTAAAATTAATTAATGGTTTAGGATATAAAATACAGTTGAAAACTGCTTAATTTATTGATTGTTTTCAGGCATAAAGTGCCGAAAGCGAAACTCTGTGAGCGTGGAATAAATCCAAGACAGCGGAATTTATTGAAAATTTATTTAATGAAGAAACGGAATTATATTTATTTACCACACGAAATTTATTATTAGCATCAAAGTGGTTAATAGAAAATGATTTGGATAAGTACTTTAAAGATGTTACAAACGTCAAAATTCCTGCATATCTGCATATTGACGACAGATGTGTTTGTTTTGACGGAAACTACACAAAAACACTTGAAGAAATAAAAAATTTTAATGTTTATTGAAAAAATAATTGAAAATCAAACCAAAAAAGCGGCTGAAATCAGCCGCTTTTTTATATGTGTTAGGTATCTTTAACCCTACATTTACCCCTACCCCTTACTCTTGAGTTACTTCTTCGGGTTTTTCTGCAGGAGCTTCTTCTTCATTTACCCCTTTTGCTTTGGCCTTTTTGGCAGATTTCTTTTCGAAGCAAATCTTATCGTCTTTTAATTTAAGAACGATAACGTCACCCGGTTCGTAAGCGTTGGTTAAGATTTCCTCAGCAAGTTTATCCTCGATTGTTTTCTGGATTAATCTTCTGAGAGGTCTTGCACCATATGCTTCCGAGTAACCGTCTTTTGCAAGGTGATCTTTAACTTCGTCAGTTACTTCGATAGATAATTCCTTTTCTTCCAATCTCTTGAACAAATCTTTCATCATTAAATCAACGATTTCTCTGATTTCTTCTTTAGAGAGGTGAGCAAAGACGATAATATCATCGATACGGTTAAGGAATTCAGGTCTGAATGCTTTCTTCAATTCTTCGTTAACTGTATCTTTTAACTTATCGTATTTATCCTGTTTAGCATTTTCTGCGGTTGTGAAACCGAGTTTGCCCTGAGTTGTTATCATACTTGCACCAACGTTAGATGTCATAATGATAACCGTATTCTTGAAGTTAACGTGACGTCCCTTAGAGTCTGTCAAACGTCCGTCATCAAGTATCTGAAGCATTATGTTAAATACATCAGGGTGAGCTTTTTCAATTTCATCAAAGAGGATAACCGAATAAGGTTTCTTTCTGATGATTTCAGCCAAATGTCCGCCGTCATCATAACCGACATATCCCGGAGGAGATCCGATAAGTTTTGAAGTTGAATGTTTTTCCATAAATTCTGACATATCAACTCTGACCATATTGTCTTCAGAACCGAAGATTGCCTCTGCTAACGCTTTGGCTAACTCAGTTTTACCAACACCTGTAGGTCCTGAGAAAATGAAACTACCTATCGGTCTGTTAGGACTCTTCAGACCAACTCTTGCACGTCTAATTGCTTTTGAAATAGCAGTAACGGCATCAGCCTGACCGATAACTCTTGCATGAAGGGTTTCTTCAAGTTTCATTAATCTTTCGCTTTCACCTTCGGTTAATTTTGTAACAGGAACGCCTGTCATTGTAGAAATTACTTCCGCAATATCTTCTTCCGTAACAGTCGGTCTGTTTGCTTCATTTTCACGTTTCCATTCTTCTGTTACTTCTCTGATTTTATCTTTCATGTTTGCTTCGTCATCTCTTAACATAGATGCACGTTCAAACTCCTGATTTCTAATTGCTTCTTCTTTGTCCTTGATTATGGCATGGAGTTCTTTATCAAGTTCTTTTGCTTCAGGACAAAGTGTGCTGACTTTAAGTCTTACTTTTGAACTTGCCTCATCAAGTACGTCAATCGCCTTATCAGGGAGGAATCTGTCAGAAATATATTTGCTTGACAATTTTGTAGCAGCAACGATTGCATCATCAGAAATATTTAACTGGTGGTGTTCTTCGTATTTGAACTTAATTCCTCTTATGATTTCAATTGTTTCGTCAATTGTAGGTTCTTCAATTATAACGGGCTGGAAACGTCTTTCTAATGCAGAATCTTTTTCGATATATTTTCTGTATTCGTCAGAAGTTGTAGCACCGATAACCTGAATTTCACCTCTTGATAAAGCAGGTTTTAAGATGTTAGCGGCATCGATAGCACCTTCTGCGGCACCTGCACCGATTAAGGTATGCATTTCATCGATAACGAGAATTACGTTACCTGCCTGTCTGATTTCGTCCATAATCTTTTTAAGACGTTCTTCAAATTCACCTCTGTATTTTGTACCGGCAATTAAAAGTCCCATATCTAACTGAACAATTTTTCTGCCTTCTAAAATATCAGGAACTTCACTGTTAACTATTCTTATTGCAAGACCTTCCGCAACTGCTGTCTTACCAACACCTGGTTCACCGAGTAAAACAGGGTTGTTTTTGGTTCTTCTTGCAAGAATTTGTATAACACGTTCAATTTCTTTTTCTCTGCCGACAACAGGATCAAGTCTTAATTCTGATGCAGCGAGAGTCAAATCTGTACCGTATTCGTCTAAGTTCGGTGTTTTTGCCTTTGTTGTGGATGAACTTGAAGAAGAACTTGAAGATGAAGATGAGGAAGAACTGCCTCCTACACCTGCACCTGCAGTCGGTTTTGAATCTCCGAGCATTTTAACAACATTTGCTCTGATTTTGTTCAAATCAACGCCAAGGTTTTCCAAAACTCTTGCGGCAACACCTTCACCTTCTCTTATCAAACCTAAGAGTAAGTGTTCGGTACCTATGTAATTATGACCTAATTGTCTTGCTTCATCCCAAGACAATTCCAAAACTCTTTTTGCTCTTGGGGTAAAAGGAATTTCAACCGCAACGAAACCTGAACCTCTGCCGATTATTTTTTCGACTTCAATTCTGGCATCTTTAAGGTTAACACCCATTGATTTAAGTGTTTTAGCGGCAACGCCCGTACCTTCACCTATAAGACCGAGCAAAACCTGCTCTGTTCCTACAAAGTTGTGTCCCAAACGTCTCGCTTCTTCCTGAGCAAGCATTATAACTTTTATTGCTTTCTCGGTAAAACGTTCAAACATGTATCTCTCCTATCTTTTGATGCTTATTTTAGTTTTAATAATATGTTACAAAAAAAGCGTCTGATTTTCAAGTTATTTCTAATATTTAAATCATTCAAATGAAAAATTAAAACACCAATATTAATACCCTCCCGCAGTTGTAACTTAATAACGGCTAAAAACAACTGCTCCCTCCCTAAATAGGGAGGGTTAGAGGTGGGTGTTAATTGTTTACAATTGTTATTACATTTCTTTTTATTTTAAAAAATTTTAATAAAACCAATTCAAAAAAAATGTTTACTATATAATTGAGTAATGACAAATTTATGCTGCACAAAATTAAAGACAGGTGCCGAAATAATAACTGAGTTTTTAAAAGCTCAGAAGACCGATAAAATTTTTGGTTACCCCGGAAGTACGGTTTTAAAACTGTACGATGTCTTGTCGCATGAAAAAAATATTCAGCATATTTTGGTTCGTCATGAACAGGCAGCAGTTCATATGGCTGAGGGTTACGCAAGAATAAGCGGAAAAACGGGTGTTGCACTCGTAACTTCGGGACCCGGAATTACAAATACAATTACGGGTTTGATGAACGCAAATACTGACGGTATCCCCGTTGTTTTAATTGCGGGACTTGTAAATAAAGAATTAATCGGCTCAAACTGTTTTCAGGATGTCGATATTATATCGCTTACAAAAGCCTGCTCAAAAAAGACTTTCTGTATAACTGATATAAACGATTTGCAAAAAAGTTTGGAAGAAGCCTTTGAAATCGCAAACAGCGGTAAAGGGGTAAATAAAGGAGTTGTTGTTATCGGAATTGCTAAAAACGTTTTCGATGAAAAAATTAATTATCATGAAGCCGATACAATTAAAGAAAAAGACGATTTATCCCCTGATGTTTCAATAGTTTACGATTTAATTAAATCTTCAAAACACCCGTTAGTCTTAGTTGGTGGGGGTTGTACGGAAGCGGAAAAAGAAATAAGAGAATTTATAAATTTATCAAAAATCCCTGTCGTTTCAACTCTTATGGGCAGAGGCTGTTTTGACGAAACAAACGAACTTTATATCGGAATGACGGGCAAAAACGGACACATTTCGGCAGACAAAATGCTGAATGATTGTGATTTACTTATTGCCTTGGGCACAAGATACAGTAATAAATTCGGTGCAATTTCAGCAAAAATTGTCAGAGTGAATATTGAAGATAAAAGTTTTGGACTTGATGATGAAATTTATTTCAGAACAGATGTAAAAACATTTTTGACAGAACTCCTTAAAAACAAAGAACAAATCACAAAAAAGAGTATAAAAATTTCTAAAGAAAACAAAGAGGAAATTTTATCAAATCAGCAGAAAGTTTTGAAAGTTTTGTATGAAAAAACAAAAGACTTTAATCCTGTTGTTGTTACGGAAGTCGGCGAACATCAGATAGATACCGCAAGTATTTTCAGATTCAGAAGTCCGAAAAAATTTGTTACATCGGGCGGAATGGGAACAATGGGCTTCGGTTTTCCTGCCGCTATCGGAAGTTGTATTGCAAACAAAAAAGATATGACGATTTTAATTGCGGGAGATGGCTCTTTTCAGATGAATATTCAGGAACTTGCAACCTGTATGGAAAATAAAATTCCTTTAAAAATCATTATTATGAAAAATGATTCTCTCGGAATGATTAAGCAGCAGCAAAAGAGTATGTACGGGGAAAGATATTATCAGTCTGACCTTACAAATCCTGATTTTGTGAAAATTGCTGAGGCTTACAATATAAAAGGTGTGAATGTATCTACAATAAAAGAATTTGAAGATGCCGTTGATGAAATGATTTTATCAAAAGAAACATTTTTAATAAGTGTTAATAATTTTGATAAAAAAGATATTTAATTTATGATAAATTTATAAAAATAAAAAGGGAAAAATATGGAACGTTTTACAGGTCTTTTGGGAATAATTTTACTTTTATTACTTGCATTTCTGCTTTCAAATAACAGAAAAGCAATTAATTATAAAACGGTAGGAGTCGGGCTTTTGGCACAGATTTTACTTGCCGTTTTTGTTTTGAAAGTACCACTCGGACAAAAAATAGTCCTTGCAATTGGTTTATTTATCCAGAAAGTCCTTGAATTTGCACAGGTTGGCGGAAGATTTGCTTTCGGAAACCTTATTGACGATTCCCATATTTTCATAGTTCAGTTAATCTGTTCAATAATTTTTATGATGGTTATCGTAAACATACTTTATTACTACAAGATAATGCAGAGAGTAATTCTTGTTCTCGGAAAAGCGATGAACAAACTTATGGATTTGTCGGGCGCAGAAGCATTTTCAGCGGTTGCAAACGCATTTGTAGGACAGATTGTTGCACAGGTTATGATTAAACCATATCTTGAAAAATTATCAAAATCAGAATTGTTATCGTCAATGACAGGAAGTATGGCATGTTTGTCAGGCGCATTGATTCCTGTTTATATAGCAATGGGGGTTCCTGCACAATACGTTTTGGCCTCTTCCATTATGGCAATTCCGGGTGCTATTGTTACGTCAAAAATAGTTTTCCCTGAAACAACCGTTCCTGAAACGGCAGAGGGAATGAGAATAAGCAGAAGAAAACCGTTTATCAATGTGTTTGCCGCAATTTCAAGCGGAGCATCAGAAGGTATTATGGTTGCTATAAAGGTTTCCGCAATGCTTGTTGCCTTAATTGCACTTGTTGCAATGATTGATTGGATTTTAGGAGGTTTTGGTAACTTCTTATACAATACATGTCACGTTACAGCCCCTGTTTTGGGATTGGATTTACAGAATCTTTCTTTAAAAATGATAATCGGAAAGATTTTCGCTATATTTGCTATTTCAATTGGTGTTCCGATAAGTGAAGCAACAAATGTCGGAAGTCTTATGGGAACAAAGATTGTTTTAAACGAAATGGTTGCTTACGTTGATATGATTTCCCTGAAAGATGTTTTATCACCAAAAAGCTTTATGATAGCGACATTTGCGCTTTGCAGTTTCGGTAATTTCGGATCAATTGCAATGCAAATTGGCGGTATCGGGGAACTCGCACCGAACCAGAGAAAAAATCTTGCAAAATTAGGTTTGAGAGCATTGATTTGCGGTACAATGACCTGCTACATTTCAGCCGCAATTGCAGGAATTTTGTTTTCATAATCAAAATTGTCATATTGAGCGATAGCAAAGTATGTCTTTGTAATTTTGTAATGTAAGGAGATTCTTCACCCTCTCGAAAAACAATTTATTTCTGTCACCCTGAATTTATTTCAGGGTCTTATCAGCTGTAAAAATTTTAGAAAAGACTTATTTTTCACGTTTATAATTTAAAAGATTCTGAAACAAGTTCAGAATGACAAATAATTAATTTTTACTCCTTCCAATAAACTTTAAACTTATTTATTGCTTCAAGAGTTTTTTCATATTGTCCGTCAAACCTGATACATCTATCATCAATATACAGATATGCAGGAATTTTTATGTTAGTGACGTCTTTAAAATACTTATCCAAATCATTTTCTATTAACCACTTTGATGCAAGTAAAAGATTTCTTGTGGTAAATAAATATAATTCTGTTTCATCGTTACTTAATTGTTCTAAAAATTCTTTTGCACCTTCTTTAATCGGTGGTATAGAATTTTCATCAAATTCTTCATATTGATTTAATACTCCGTCTAAGTCTATTAAAATTTTCTTTTTATATACCATAACACTCCTTGATGATTTTATATATAATAACCATTAGTACACAAAATTAAAAAAATAGTATAATAAATGTGAATTATAGTTCTTATTTATTATACTATCATGGATATAAACTTTTGCAATATTAAACTACCATTTAAATATGGAAAGAAACATTATTATAAATTTACTTGCAGATAATATAAGATTGGAGCGACTAAAAAACAGATTAACACAAGACAAATTAGCAGAATTATCCGGTCTTTCTACAAAGTACATTAATTCAATAGAAGCCAAAAAAGTTAATCCGAGTATTGTGGCAGTTGTTAATATATGCCAAGCATTAAATATCGATTTAAATAAGTTAATAAATTTATAAATATATATTATTTGATAAGATTTCAGAATTGCATGGTGGGTAAAGCTTATGCGTACTAACCAATTAAATATTTCGGTGGGCACATTTCATTTTGCCCACCCTACTACTCTTGCAAAATTAGGTTTGAGAGCATTGATTTGCGGTACAATGACTTGCTACATTTCAGCCGCCATCGCAGGAATTTTGTTTTCATAAACTTTTACCCTCGCCTTACGGGAGAGGGTTAGGGTGAGGGGTTAATTTGTCATTGCGAGAAAATCTTTGATTTTCGCGGCAATCCATCCAATACTTTTTTACCCCATCACTTTCTCAATTTTTTCACCGATGTATTTCATAGTTTCAGGGAAGTTTTCCTGTAAAATTTTTGCTCTTATAAGCATATTACTTCCGTCATGAGGCAAACCTGAGAGAATTGCATTTGTTTCCGCAATAACTTCTGTCAAACAGCCACCTTCATTTACGTGTTCTTTTGTGGTGAAGTATGCTATTTGTTCCTCATTCAGTCCTGAAGCCTGTGTTTTATAAGCATCGAGTTCTTTTGAAAATACTTTTTTAAGTTCAGGGTCTTTATGTAATTTTTTTAGCGCAATATCGTCTAACATATGCCCAAATTCGTGAGCAAAGGTAAATTTATCGTCTTTTAATCCGTCAGATATCATAATTGTATTTATATCTTCAGTAAACGCCGCATTATTTTTAAGATAATCATTTGTTATATAGGCAAGTTTTGTATCTGATTTTGCAATTATGTATAAAAAGTCTCCGGGAAGCTCCTTTACCAACGGCAGAAGTTTATAATTTGCAGGTTCTCCCTCTTTTAAAGAAGCAATTCTGAAATCCGACAGATGGTCGTCTAATGTTGTCTTTTCAACAGTACCGTCTTTTTTGGTTACTGTAATATCAACCTTATCGTTATTAAATGTCGTTTCGTATTTGTTTCCCCACGCATAAGTTTCTGTAGTATTTTTATCCTTTTTTATAAAAAGTCTGCTAAAAGTTTTGTCTTCGATTTGGTAAGAAGTCCGCATACCTTTAGGTACTTCTAAAATAAGCTGTTTACTTTCAACTCCTGAAGGTGAAACAAATGTTTTTATAATTCTTCTGCGCTCATCTTCTTCCCCAAAGTTTTCGACAGTTCCGAGTTTCTGAACTTCTTTAAGATTTCCCTTTTTATCTAAAACTTCTCTTAAAACAACAAGAACATCAGGGTTTCTTTTGCTCGGTTTTGTGAGTGTTCTTGATAAAATATTTCCTTTTTTATCCATTATTGTTTCAATATAACCCTCGCATGGTTTAAGAATTTTTTTGCGGTACTGTTCAATTTTTAAACTTCCGTCAGTGGTTTCGAGGATACAGGATGCTTTTTCATCATCTCGTTCGCTGATTTCTTCGCTTACAATTTTAAAGTTTTTATCCTTATCAAACTGCAGGTGAAGTATCCTTTTATCAAGTTCTATTTCAAGAAAATTATCTGAAGATACGCTTTCTATGCGGTCTATTTTGTCTTTGTTTTCGGCTATAAATTTTTTAAATTCAGTTTTTTTATAAAACGGAGCTGTATGTCTTATATCACTGCATAAAAATTTCGGATAGCATACGTCTTTTTCATAAGCGGCGAGTTTTTTTACTTCTTCAGGGTATTTTTCATAAGTATCTATCAATGATTCAATTTCAACATCAAAAAATCTTGGTTCATTTGCACTTGTTTTTATATCAGAAAGTTCAAAAATTGCTTTTTTATGTTGTTCATAATATGGTGCAAATGTTTTTACACTTTGTGTATCAAATTTAGGCTGATTATATTTGTTTAAAGCGGTTGATAAACCTCTTATTCCGCCCGGATATTTTTCATAGGTTTCGGCTAAATACTTAATCTCATTTCCGGCATATCTTGGTTTATCGTTTATTTTGATTTTTGCAAGGTCTTTAACTGATTCTGATTTTAGAGGATAAATATCAGCAAGATCATAAATATCACTGCCCGTAAATCTTAATTTGCCGTCAACTCTGTATTCTATAAATTCTTCCATTTTGGGACGATTTTCAGAATAATTTTTTGCAAGTGCTGATACAATAAAACCGCTGAATCTGAATTTGCCTTCGTCGGTTTTGTATTTTGCAAGATTTCTGACAGCAGTCGGATACTCTTTATAAGTATCAATTAATTTATCTATACCGGCACCTTTAAATCTGTATTGATCTCCGACTTTATATTCAGTGAGTTCTTTAACTTCCTTTGGACTTGAAGAATAATCTCTTATAAGCATTATAACTTCATCATCCGTAAACCTGTTTTTGCCGTTAATTTTATAACCAATTAATTGTCTTGCAAATTCAGGATAGGTTTCCGACAGTTTAATAATTTGCTGATTTCGTTTTTTATCAATATAATTATGAGCTTCGAGTTCTTTATTTGTAAGTGGTTTTGTAACTTTTTTATTATGAGGTTCAGTTTTTTGAATCCCTAAAAAACTTATTGCCAAATCGGAATTAATTCTTGCATATTCAGGGTTTTTAGGCTTATGGGCATAAGAAGTATTAACAGATTTTTTAATTTTTTTATCTGTATTTAGAATATTATTTTTTGGGATTATATTTTGCGCGCTTAAAAAAATCATTTTATACCCGAAAACTCATGCCGTACTGAATATAAAAAGCCAAAAAAATTTTTTTGCCATATTTGGGGTAAATGTAAATATATGTTAATAAAACCCATATTTCAGGCAATTTTTATTTTTAGGAGTTTTATAAAAACAAAGGAAAACCTATGATAAGCATTACCCCAAAAAATAATATAAATTTCACCTCCCGTTATGTTATGGATGTTCCCATATCAAAAAGGGCTGCAGATGATAAGTATGAACCTTATACAGCAAAACTTGTCGAATTTGATATTAATGATGAAAAAGATGATCAAAAGATTGATGAAATCTGTAAAAAGGACGAATTTTACTCTTTCGGATTTGATTTATACAACGATTTACACTCAAATTATTTTGGTTTAAACGAAAAAAAATATTGTTATGCCTTGGTTGAAAATTCCGAAAAAGACCTTACAAATATAGATAAAGACAAGATTTTGGGGATTTATTCGCTTTATGAAAAACCAAACAGCGATGAGCCTTTAACGTTGGCATATTTTATGACAAATGCTGATTACAAAAACGAATATAAATATGAAAATCCAAAATTTAAAAATGTAGGCAGAGGAATGTTTCAATCGATACCAAAAATGTATCCGAATAAATCAATTTTTGGTTTCTCGGCATGGAGTGCAATGAGTTTTTGGGAAAAAATGGGCTTTGAACATTTAAGCGAACGCAGACTTATTTATAAACCGGCAGGTAAAGAAATAACTGACAGATAAAAAAGAGCTGATTAAAAAATCAACTCTTTTTTATTTTTGAAATTTCAATATCTTACTTTTTGATTTTTGATAAAACTTTCATTGTGTCTGTGAAAACGGCAGTATCTTTTGCAGCCATTTTATCCATCATTGTACTGTCAATATTTTCAATTGCAGGTTTTAAAGGAGTATCAGCTTTATGCTGACCGTGATTAAAAAGACACATAATTCCGAAACCGATTATTCCGAGAGCACTTGAAATTCCTGTAATAAGTGTTGTTGCTTTTGTTTCGCCATAGTCTTTTATTCCGTTTTCCATATTTTCCGCAACTGCTTTTTGAACATTTTTAATATTCTTTGGTGTACAACACCGACCAAAATTCTGGTTGTATTGATTATTGATAGCTTGTATTTGCATAATTTTCTCCTTATATTTTTAAAGTGATATACAAAGTGTATCACAAAAATAATTTATGCAAATATGTTCGACTCCCTGACATTTCAAAAAATTGTGTCTTGGATTATTGGCAGTTCGTAACCATTTCACTCCGTTTTTGTTTTTCTGTTGAAAAACAATCACTTCGTCAGGTTACTCACAGGGACGTGCTGGGTTCCCCTGAAACAAGTTCATGGTCACACGGCGCACTTGCCAAAATCCGCTGCGCCCGACGACTCTGCCGAAAGAAAGGTGACTAAATGTCACGTTTCTTGAGAGGTGAGAACCCAGTTTACGAAGTAAACG
>JAFRHR010000040.1 GCA_017433195.1 bacterium | reverse complement strand
CATTGTATATGGTTGACTAATTCAATAAGACTTAACACGAAAGGATATATTATGCTGAGAGCCGGAATAATAGGATTACCAAACGTAGGGAAATCAACTTTGTTTAATGCACTGACATCTTCGAGAAATGCACAGAGTGCAAACTATCCGTTTTGTACAATTGAACCGAATGTCGGGGTTGTAACGGTTCCTGATGAAAGATTACAGGTACTTGCTGATTTATGTAAAAGTAAAGAAATTATTCCGACAGCGATAGAATTTGTTGATATTGCAGGACTTGTTAAGGGGGCAAGCAAGGGCGAAGGTCTCGGAAACCAGTTTTTGCACAACATAAGAGAAGTTGATGCAGTTATTCAGGTTGTAAGATGTTTTGATGATGAAAATACTGTTCACGTTTCAGGCAGAGTTAATCCGATAGATGATATTGAAATTATTAATACCGAACTTGCGTTAGCCGATTTGGCATCTCTTGAAAAAAGAGCCGACAGAATACAAAAACAGGCAAAATGCGGAGATAAACAGGCTATTTTAGAGGATAAAATTATTCAGAAATTAATAGAACTTTTATCCGAGGGAACGTTTATAAACGTTGAAAAATACTTTAACGAAGAAGAAATTGAAATAATAAAACCGCTGAATTTAATGTCCGTAAAACCGGTAATTTACTGTGCAAACGTAAGCGAAACAGATATTAAATCTGGTAACAAATATACAGAACAGGTTTTGGAGTATGCAAAAAATCATGATGCGGAAATGGTCATAATTTCCGCTAAAATAGAAGAAGAACTTGTTGAACTCGGAGAAGAAGAAGCAAGGGAATACTTAAAAGAATTGGGAATTGAAGACAGCGGTATAAACAAAATGATTCAATCGGTATACAAACTGCTGAAACTCATAACTTTCATAACTGCAGGTGAAAAAGAAACAAGAGCATGGACGGCAAAAGAGGGTACAAAAGCACCGAAAGCCGCAGGTATTATCCATACAGATTTTGAAAAAGGATTTATCCGTGCGGAAATTACGCCTTACAAAGATTTTGCTGAATTAAAATCTTACAATGCCTGCAAAGAAAAAGGTGTAACAAGATTAGAAGGAAAAGATTACGTAATACAAGACGGTGATTTGGTACACTTCAGGTTTGCAGTATAAGTTTGTAAAAAATATAAACTAAAAGCCCTGACTTTTTAAGTCAGGGCTTTTTATATTGTGTATGATTAAAGACAAATTTTATGCTTCGGAAACTACGTCTAATTTGTGAGCCGGAGCTTGCTCTGCCTGAGCCTGTTGTTCAGCTTTCTCTGCTTTTGTTTTTACAATGGTTTTACCGATAACGGCTGCCGCAATTGCTGCTGCTGTTATTCCTAATGCTATTAATGTTGTTTTCGGGTTATTTCTTGCTGCTTCTAAGCCTTTTTTACCGAGTTCTTTTATTTTTCCCAATAATTTTTGAACACCCGGTTTTTGTATGCCTTCTTTAATACTGTCTGTGGTTGGTTTTAAAATTTCAGCGGCACCTTTTACAGATACTGCAATACCACCAACTGCGCCTGCTGTACTTGTAATAGCACCTTTTATATTATCTACGCCTTTTGTAAATTGATCACTTTTATCTTTGATTTTATCTGCTGTATCAGTAAAATCGTTTAAACTTGCCTTAAGTTCACATTTTTCTTCGCCTCTGAAACTTGGCTGTATCTGAACTCTTGAAACATTACCAACACTACTCATAATCATTTCCTTTCAAAATTTCTTAATCACACACACCTATATAAAGTAAATTTTTTTAGAAAAATTGTTATTTTGAAAGGATGTTGTTTACAAAACTTTACAAATCTGAAATCATGTCAGAGAGCATGTTTTAGGCATATTGTTGTGCTGCTTTTATTGCTGAAATCATGGATTCAAAATCGGCCTTATTTTTACCCGCAATATCAAATGCAGTGCCGTGGCAGGGGGAGGTTCTTACAATATCCAATCCTATTGTCATATTTACGGTTTCTTTTGGGGCAATAGTTTTTATCGGAATTAAACCCTGATCGTGATACATTGCAAAATAGCAATCATAATCCTGAGGCAAACCATTAAGATAATTTTTACCCCCGTTTATAAAAAGGGTATCTGCAGGAAGGGGATTGATTATATCAATTCCTTTACTTCTGAGTTTTTCACATGCCGGAATTATTGTATTTTTTTCTTCATCACCCATAATTCCGTTTTCTCCGGCATGAGGATTTAGTGCACAGAGAGCGAATTTCGGGTTATCTTTTTTAAGAAAATTTTTCACCGTCAAAACTTTGTTTATAATCAAATCTTCCGTAATATATTTCGGAACGTCTTTAAGTGCAATATGTCTTGTCAAAAGCAAAACTTTGAAATCGTTTGCAATAAAAAGCATTTCTGCCTTTTGGCTATCGTGTGCCAAAAACTTTTCCAAAACCTCTGTCTGGCCGTTAAAATTATATCCTGCAAGGTGCATTGCTTCTTTTGAAACAGGCGCCGTTACAATTGCTTTCGGTTTTATTTCACAGGCTTTTTCAAGTGATTTGAAAGAAAATTCTCCTGATTCTTTTGTGATTTTTGAGGGTTCAATTTCTCCTTTGAAATCTGTATTTATAATTTCATAAGGACAATTTAATTTGCCGTAAAAATCTAAAATTTTCTGATTTGTTATAAGTACGATTTCATCTTTCGGCAAATTTAAAGAATTAAGTGCCTTTATGGTTATTTCAGCACCGATTCCGTTAAAATCTCCTGTTGTTATCGCAATTTTATCTTTATACCTGTTCATGACGTTTAAAATAATTCAAAATATCTATCAAAGTGTCGGAATCGCCCAAATTTCCCGATTTTGCAACAAAAAATCTGTTTTTGTAATCGGTTGAAAGTGCTATTGCATGAGATACTTCATCGACAATTTTCAGTTCATCAACTCCAACTGCTTCACAACATTTATAAGAAGTTTCTCCGCCCAAAGTTATTAAAATAACCTCTTTTCTTTCTGTTATCTGTCTTGTTAATTCCGCCAAAAATCCTGTAATTTTACTTATAAAACTATCTCTTGTTAAATTTTCATTTACGGAGTCATCGGAAAATCCGTCAAAGTTATCTACAAGGTAAGAAGTATGAATTACAACAATATCTGAAGTTTCAAGTTTTGACAATGCACTGTTTAAAAGATCTTCAGTTACTCCCGATAAAATATTTTCATTTGTAAGCGGGATAAAACTCATATTTGAGAAATCGCCGTTTGATTCAAGTTTTTCTATTTGTTTTGCGGTTGTTTTTGTTGCACTGCCTGAAATTACAAGTTTAGGAAGATGCGGAGTTTTTATCTCATCAATAAATCTTTCCGATTCTTCAAGCCAGGTATTTCCCAAAACCTGTGCCAATGCCGCAGAACCTACCGGCAAAAGTTTATGGTGAGTCTTTTTGTATGCTAAAACAATTTGTTCCAAATCAGTTACGGATACGGCATCGAATACAATAAATTTTTTGCCGTTATCAATTAATTTATTCATTTCCTTTAAAATCGGACCTGCACCTTTTATAACCGTTGAAAATCCGATATGTCCTATTAATTTTTCGTGTTCTGCACCTAACTGACGTCTTAATAAGCTCGGAATATGCGATTCAAAAACAGGTGCTTTCGGGTCTCTTGCAAATTCGGTTCTTTCAAGCGGAAGTCCGTTTAACAACTGGTATCCGCCAATCGTTGTTCTGCCTTCTGACGGAAATGCAGGGGCAATTATTGCTGCATCGTATCCGAAAAAATCAACAATAGCCTGTGTTTCAATAGCGATATTTCCTCTTAAAGTTGAATCAATTTTTTTATAAAGGTAATCAATATCCTTGTTGTTTTTAAGAATAGTAATTTTGTCTATGGTTTTGTCATAGGCTTCATCAGGTGTAACGTTTCTGGATTCTGTTGAAACCGCCCAGACAATTCCGCCTTCTTTAGAGGTATTTTTTATTTCGTTTCCGAGAAAAATTCTTGTCTCCGCTCCGCGCAGCTGAAACTGCAAAGCTGTGTCGTTTGCGCCGGTTAAATCATCAGCAATTACTGCTATATTTTCAGCAATTATCATATCAATTCCTATTGCATTTCGCTATCGTTCTTTGAACCCAAAAGTCTGATATCTGTTGCAGAAATAAGATATCTTTCTCTGTTTTCACCTGAGGCATCCTGCCATTTGTTAGATGTAATTCTTCCGTCAACGGCAACAAGTCCGCCTTTTTTTACATAATTTCCCGCAAAATCAGCAAGTTTTCTTCTGTCTTCAGGAGAACTCCATGCTTCAATACTGAACCAGTCTGTTACATTGCTTTTTGTCTTTCCGTCCCAGTGATTTACCGCTAACGAAAAAGTTGCTCTTGATCTTCCTGATTCATAATACTTTATTTCCGCATCCTGTCCTGCTCTGCCTACTATTACTGCTGAATTCATTTTATCTCTCCTATGTTTTATAAACGCATTGTAGCATAATAAATTTTTGTTTTAAATTTATTATTAATTTTTACAAAATAAATTTACAATTACACGCCCACTTTGTTTAATTCGTATAAAAGACGAAGTCCGTCTAAAGTCAAATCGGGGTTTACCAAATCAAATTTTCTTTGGGTATATTCGCTTAAAAGTTCGCAATATCCGCCCGTTGCAACAACCGTTGCCTTTTTGCCGAGTTCTTCTTCGCATTTTTTGATTAATCCGTCAATTGCATAGGCAGAACCCCTTATAACTCCTGACATAATTGCACTCTTTGTATCCGTTCCCATTGCAAAATCGGATTTTTCAGGCTCTAATTCGGGAAGTTTTGAAGTAAAGTCGTGGAGTGCCTTTAACTGAGTTTTTATTCCCGCCGCAATTACACCTCCGATAAATTCCCCGTTCTTATTGATTATATCGAGGGTTGTTGCAGTTCCCATATCAACTACGATAACAGGCTTTTGACAATTCACTGCCGCCCAGTATGCATTTACAATTCTGTCAGCACCAAGGCCTTTTTTGTATGGCATTTTTAAAGCGTTTCCCGTATTAATATCAGGGGTAACATTTAAAGAATTTATTCTAAAAACCTTATCTGCTGCCGATTTTACTGAATTTGTAATTTCATCAACAACAGAGGCGATAATACAATCGCTAACATAAAATTCGCTTTTTATTCCCTCAAAAACTTTTTCGTAAAAATCAGCATCGTTTTTTCTGTCAGATGAAATACGAAGTTTTTTAATAAGTTTATCCTTATCAAAAATTCCTAAATTTGTGCTTGTATTCCCGACATCAATTGTTAAAAGCATAATTTTTCCTTTTGAAAAAAATTATACCCTAAAAATATTTTGCACGAAAACAGGCGGTTTTATGAAATAAAACCGCCTGCATATAAACTTTTAATTACATTAATTAGCAAGGTGTATCAAAGTTGCTGCCAACACTTTCTGGTGTCGGAGTCGGTTTATTCGGATCTGATACCATTGCTACATATGCAGCAGCGGAATCTTTTTTAGCTTCCGGTTTAAATGTATTGTACATCCAATCGTAAATATTGGTCTTTTTAACTTTTCCGTCAATAGCGTCTACGCCTGCCATAGTTTTTTCTCCTAATATTTAATACATACTGGTTTATGTATATATAAAGTATATATATGAAATATAATTGACATGATTTTTTCATGTTTTTACAAATGTTTACAATACAGGTAAAAAATATTCTCATAAGTCAATTATGCAAAGTGATAATTACCCACCCTAACCCTCCCTTATTAGGGAGGGAGCAGTACTTTTTATTTTGTTTTAATACTGCGGGTGGGTATTAATCTTTTTTCTTTTTTAATTCTTCTGTTAAATAAAAAATCAAATAACTATGTATCTAATCAAACTTCTTTTTGTTATAAAATAATATGTAGTTAATGAGGTGAAAATGAAATTACATAATTCTTATACAAATAAGGTTGAGGAATTTATTCCGATTACAGAAAACAAAGTTAAAATGTACGTTTGCGGGCCGACAGTTTATGATTATGCACATTTGGGACACGCAAGATGTTATATTACATGGGACGTTTTATACAGATATCTGAAATTCAAAGGTTACGATGTAACTTATTGCAGAAACGTAACTGACGTTGACGATAAAATTCTTAAAAAAGCGGAAAAAGAGGGTAAGACTCCGCAGGAGGTTTCATCATACTGGTATAAAAAATTTGCTGAAAGTATGAAGGCATTAAATACTCTTCAACCTGATGTTGAGCCGTTTGCTACAAAAACTTTGGGCGAAATGATTGCACTCACAAAAGAACTTATCGCAAAAGGTTATGCTTATGAAGTAAACGGAGATGTTTATTTCAGAGTTAAAAAATTCGACAGATACGGTCAGTTGTCAAAACAACCTATCGATGCTCTTGAAAGCGGTGCAAGGGTTGAAGTTGGAGAACAAAAAGAAGATGCACTCGATTTTGCCTTGTGGAAAAAAGACGAAAAATTCGGATACAATTCTCCATGGGGTGTAGGACGTCCGGGCTGGCACATTGAATGTTCCGCAATGAGCAGAAAATACTTGGGTAAAACCATTGATATTCACGCAGGCGGTGCTGATTTGATTTTTCCCCACCACGAAAACGAAATTGCGCAGTCTGAATGTGCAAACGGATGTAAATTTGTAAATTACTGGTTGCACAACGGTTTTGTAACTATTAACAAAGAAAAAATGTCAAAATCTTTGGGCAATTTCTTAACCATAGACGATTTGCTCAAAAACTACGATGCAAATACCATAAGATTTTTCATTCTTACGAACCACTATCGTATGCCTGTTGAATTTTCTGACGAGGCTTTACAGTCTGCGGCATCAGGGGTAAAGAGAATGTTAAACGCAGGTATTTTGAAAGACGATAAAACATACGATATAACAAAATTTGAAGAATATAATCAGTTTGTTGAGGCGATGGACGATGATTTGAATACATCCAAGGCACTTGCCGTAATGTTTGATTTGGCAAACAAATCAAACAAAGGGGTTGAGGGTGCAAATTATGTGTTAAATCAGCTTGCTTCCGCTCTCGGTTTTGTTTTTGAAAAAGCATCTTTGAGTGAAGAAGAACTTCAAAATGTTCTGAAATCAGTTTCCGAAAAAATCGGTAAAAATTATTCTTCAATGGACGAATTAATTGCAGACAGAAAACTTGCAAGAGAAGAAAAGAATTGGGAACTTGCCGATAAAATCAGAATTGAACTCGATGCGTTTAATATAGTTTTAAAAGATTCAAAAGAGGGTACGGTTTGGGAATTAAAGTAATAAAAAAAATGATTAATGTCACCCTGAACTCGTTTCAGGGTCTTTCAGATTATGCGAAGAAAGGTGAGACTTCTTTTTGTAATGTTGGTAAGATGCTGAAACTGTCTTGGATTTACTCCACGCTCATGTCTGTCGTTCACTTGACTACGTCAGTGTGCACTTCGACATTCGCTATCCGGAATTTCATTCCGTACGTAAATCCGCAAGTTCAGCATGACAGTTTTAGATTATTTTTAAGTTTAGTTTTGATATTGTTTTTGTCTGTACAGGTTTTTGCTGCGGATATTGTCAGAGTCGGGCTGACTGACAGCAATTTTCAGAACCTGTTAAAGACTTCCGTAAGTTTGTATGCGACAGACGAATGCGAGATTTACGAAAAAGGTACAGACCACGTTTTAGGGAATGCTCAGGCTTATGAAAATATAACCGTAACCGTGAAAAATTCGGTTTTTGAAATACAGATAGGTGATGAAACAATAACAACGGAAAATGATTTTGTTGTGACATCTCCCGCAGGTTTACTCGGAGTTTTCGGATTAAACAGAAAATCAAAATCTGCTTTGTACAGAGGTGATTTTGAACTTGTCAGAAAACTTGATTCCGATAATTTCTACCTCGTAAATGTTATAGATGTTGAGGAATACCTGAAAGGTGTTGTTCCGAACGAAATGCCTGTAAGATTCGGACTTGAAGCATTAAAGGCGCAGGCAATTTCCGCAAGAAATTATGCACTTTGTCCGAGAACAAAGGCTTACACTGAATTTGACGTAAACGATACTGTTGCAAGTCAGGTTTATTTCGGAGCAAATACCGAAATGGATTTGGCTACAAAAGCGGTTGAAGAAACAGAGGGTGTTTTGGCACTCTATGATAACGTTCCGATTTTGGCTCTTTACTGTTCAACCGCAGGCGGTTACACGGAAAACTACGGATATGTTTTTTCAGATCCGATTACAAAAGAATTTCCGACAAAAAATATCCCGTATCTCAAAGCAAAACCGGATATGCTGACTCAGACTCCGCTTGACAGCGAAGAAAAAGTTCTGCAATTCTATCAGGACACAATGCTTTCGTCATACGATATGAAATCGCCTTATTACAGATGGACAAGGCACTGGGAGGCGGAAGAATTAAGAAAAACTCTTGAAAAAACACTTCTTGAACAATCTCCCGTCGGGTTTGTAAAACCGAAATTTCACCCCGGCAATACTTTGGGAACAATAAAAGAAATAAAAGTTTTAAAACGTGGTGATTCGGGAAAAATTGTCGAGCTTGAAATTGTTGCAGAGGGTACTAATTATAAAGTTTTTAAAGAAATAACTATAAGAAGAATGTTTAAGAAAAACGGTAAAGCGCTTCCGAGTGCAAACCTTGCGTTTATTCACAATTACGATGAGGGAACAGGAAAACTTAAATCAATTGACTGTTTTGGCGGCGGTTACGGGCATGGAGTCGGGATGAGCCAATTCGGTGCAGGCTTTATGGCAATTGATTTGCACAAAAAATATGATGATATTCTTAAACATTACTATTCCGGAATAAATTTGGGCACAAAACCCGTAACTTTATCAACGGAAGAAATAACTCAAACTTTCTATACAACAAAGCACAAGGCTAATTTGGTTATTTGCAGTCCCGATAAAAAGTTAGAGGTGGTTTCTTTGACTATAAATAAAAAAGAGGTTGAAATTCCCGTTATTAAAACTGAAGATCAGAAAGAATTCAGATTTGCTATTGACGATTATCTGAGAAGGGGTAAAAATACAATTATTTATCATCCTTTGTCGGTTGAAGATTTGACTGCAGATATATATGTGGAGCTGGAAGAAAGAGATGACGAGTACTACTTCTGATAATAATTTCAGCGTATTAAAAGCGGCGTGGGTTATTGCGTTTGTTACTGTTCTGAGCAAACTCGCAGGCTTCGTCAGAGATATGGTGCTTGCAAATTACTACGGTGCAACTCTCGTATCTGATGCATATTTTTATGCGTGTCAGATTCCGTCACTTGCAATTATAATTTTGGGCGGTGTCGGAGGACCTTTCCACAGCAGTGTCGTTGCGGTTTTTTCAAAACTCATTCCAAATGTTAAGGAAAAGCCGTCAGAGGTCGCAAATAAACTCTATAACACATTTTTGACCGTAAGTTTTATTTTCTTTTTTATCCTTGCGATTTTGTGTTTTGTGTTTGCGGACAAAATAATAGGCGCAATAATTTCGGGCGGAAGTCAGGAATTAATAAGCCTTGCAACTCTGCACTTTAAAATAATGATACCGATTTTGGTAATCGGTGGAATAATCGGAATTTACTACGGACTTTTGATTTGCTACAACGAATTTTCAATTCCGAGTTTGTCTCCGATGATTTTGAGCCTTGTTGTTATACTTATGGTTGTCGGAGTTCATAACGATAAAACAGGTGTTGTGCTTGCAACGGCAACAACTGTCGGTGCTTTGTGTCAGTTATTAATTCAGTTGCCGAAAATTATAAAATTCGGGTTTAAATTAAGACCTAATCTTGATGTCGTTAACAACCCGCATTTTAAAAGCATTTGCGAACTTCTGTTTCCTGCAATTTTAAGTTCGACTATCGGTCAGGTGCATATTTATATAGATATGTTTTTCGCATCATCATTGAGAGAAGGTGCATGGACTTCGGTTGTTTTTGCAAACAGGATTTTTCAGTTCCCTGTCGGAATTTTGGTTACCGCATTTTTGGTTCCGCTTTTCCCGATTTTCTCAAGAATGGTTGAGGAAAAGAATTTTGACGGTATAAGGACTTATTTTAATAAAGGTGTCGGGGTACTGTTCTTCGGTGCAATTCCGATTATTATAGGTATTCTTATACTGGGACAAGACGGTATAAGACTTGTTTTTGAACGTGGGGCATTCAATTCTGATGCCGTATTTATGGTTACTCAGGCACTATGGTTCCTGTCTTTTTCAATTCTGCCATACGTTTTCAGAGATTCTATAACAAGGGTTTACTATTCGTTTAACGATTCCGCAACTCCTTTTGTAATTGCGGCTTGCTCAATTTTACTGAAAATTGGCGCAAACATAGTGCTTGTTGATAAACTAAACCTCGGAATTGCAGGTATTACGGCATCAACCTCTTTGGTAACGCTCTTTAATGCTGTTATGTTGGGGTTATTGATTTCAAGGAAAATCAAACTTGATTACAAAGTTTTGTTCAAGAATTTCTTTAAAATGGTTTTGGCAGGAGTTATAACCTATTTTGTATGTTTAGAGGTTGCAAATCTCTTTAATACAGCAGTTGCACTTCCGAAATACGTATTTGAGGGAATAAAAATAGCAATTGTCGGAACGGTTTGCCTTGCGGTTTACATCGGCTTAAACCTTTTATTCAAAATGGACTACACAACAGAGTTGTTTAAAAAGTTTAGCCGTAAAGGATAAGGTAAATGGGTAAAAATGTTACCCATCCGCTGTTGTATATTTCGCAAAAGCTCAATAACAACTGACTCCTTCCCTAATTAGGGAAGGTTGGGAAGGGTAATAATGCCTGTAATTTCAAGTTCCAAATTATTCATACTTCTTTATTAATTTTTGCATAGCGGAATGACCTTCCAAAATTTCGGTGTCGTTCCAACCCTCTTCAATATCTCTGTTTAACTGTGCAATTCTTTCCTGAGAAATGGTATCTTTCGATGCCAATAATCTTAAAGCTTCGCGAATTACTTCGCTGACTGAATTATAAAGTCCCGATGCAACTTTATCCTGCACAAATTTTTCCAAAGTCGGTGTTAAAGATATGTTCATATTATGCTCCATTTATAACAAACTATGTTAATATAATAACAAAGATTGCTATAAATTTCAATTGGGGTAGAATAATTTATAAATCTTTTATTATTTCTTCAATAGTTTTGTTGGTCCATATATTTTATAGTTTTAATAAAACAGATACATCTATTTTTAAATAATCCGCTATTTCCAAAATTTTCCCTAACGAAAGATTTATAACTCCGGATTCTATTTTAGATACATAACTCCAAGTAACATTCATAAGTTCTGCAAAAGTTTCTTGTGTTAAGCCTTGTTTTTGCCGTTCTACTTGAATATTTTTTCCTATTTTTTTGCACAAATCTTTCTTTAACATTTTTTCATTTTAAACAATATTGACATATTTGTGTATTCATATATAATTGAATATAATAGGGTATATTTATGAATAACGAAGAAGATTTTAAGAGAATAACTGATAAAATAAATGAAAACGAAATTTTAAAATTTAGAGAAAATTGTCAGAGTGATAAGGAAATTAATGATTATTTATTTAAAAATTTTCAAAAAATATTTAAAAAGTTAGCATTTCCTTATTTTAGATTTGAAATTTTATTAAACTGTATTGAAGATATTAAAACCAATAAAATATATTATTCAAATTTGAAAAATATGGCAAAAATTAATGATATATATGAAAAATTACAAAAAATTACGCTGTATATGAACATTGCACTTGATGAATATAATAATCTGATATCATATATTGAAAAGCCTTAATTAAACTTTTTAAAATATTATTTTATGATTATTTCATTTACCCCTTTTTGTGTTAGAATGGTTTTGAAATTGGAGTATAAACATGATTACTGTTAAAGATGTTGAACACGTTGCAAAACTTGCACGTTTGGAATTAACCGAAGAAGAGAAAGAAACCTACACAAAACAATTAGGGGACGTTTTAAAATACGTTGAGCAAATGAACGAAGTCGATACTTCAAACGTTGAACCGATGGCTCACCCTATCGATTTTGTAAACGTTATGAGAGACGATAAGGTTTACTACGAACAAACTAAAGAAGCCTTAATGCAAAACGCTCCCGAAGAAGAAAACGGTTTCTTTAAAGTTCCTAAGATAAACGGATAAATAAAAGGTGTCATCCTGAATTTATTTCAGGATCTTTAGACTCTGAAACAAGTTCAGAGTGACAAGAATTTTAATACAAGTTTGTAAGGTTGGCTTTAGTCAATCAAAAATTTAGGTAGACTGAAGTCTACCCTACACACTAAAACAAGTTCAGAGTGACAAAATTTTTAATACAAGTGAGGTTAATTTTGAGTAATTTAAAAATATATTTGGACAAAGATATTAACAAAGATTTGATAAAAACCAAAAAAATTGCAGTCATAGGCTTTGGCTCTCAGGGTTACGGGCAATCCTTAAATCTTAAAGATTCAGGCTGTGATGTGGTTTTGGGTTTGCGCCTTGACGGAAAATCTGCAGAAAAGGCAAAAAGCTACGGAATGAAAGTTATGTCTATTCCTGATGCCGTCAAATATGCAGACATTGTTCAGATTTTGATACCTGACGAAGTTCAGGCAGAAGTTTATAAAAACGAAATAGAACCTTATATGAGAAAAGGTCAGTATTTAATGTTTTCTCACGGGTTTAATATCCACTATGGCTACATAAAAGCACCGGAAGGTGTCAGCATAATTATGGTTGCTCCAAAGGCTCCGGGACATGCAGTAAGAAGTGAATTTGTAGCAGGCAGAGGTGTTCCGTCTTTGATTGCAATTGAACGTGATGTAAACGGTGATTCAAAAGAAGTTGCTTTATCTTACGCTGCTGCAATAGGCTCAGGCAGAACGGGAATTATCGAAACGAGTTTCAGAGAAGAGACAGAAACAGATTTATTCGGAGAGCAGACAGTTCTTTGCGGAGGGTGTTCTTCTTTGATTAAAAACGCATTTGAAACACTTGTTGAGGCAGGGTATTCTCCATATATGGCATATTTTGAGGTTTGCCACGAACTGAAATTAATCGTTGATTTGATTAATCAGGGCGGATTATCAGATATGCACTATTCTATTTCAAACAATGCGGAATACGGCGATTTGACGCGCGGTGATTTCTTGATCGACAAGAGCGTAAAAGAAAGAATGAAAAAAGTTTTGGGTGATATCCAAAATGGAAGTTATGCCGACGAATTTATGAAAGAAATGGCATCCGGCGGTAAAAAATTCAAAGAATTGCGCCAGAAAACAGAAGAACATTTAATCGAAAAAGTCGGAAAAGAAATCAGAAGTTCATTTATCTGGAACAAAGAAAAATTAGTAGACAGAGATAAAAATTAGTTTGGAGTTTATATGTTTAGCACAGAAGAAATTTATGAAGTTGTAACCTATTCGGTAGGCGACACAAAAGCCGGCACAAAAATGGGCAAATTGCAGTTAAAAGGGCTCGATGACGAGGAACTTTTGAACTGTATTTTGTGGGAAGAAACTTTGAACAGAATGGATTCAAAACTTTTTCGATGCGGAAATCAGCTCCGTATAGTTTCAGGCTCGTTTAATGAAAAATATAATAACTGTCTTGTTTCTGCTTTAGAACTTATAAAAGAAGCAAAAATGGGGCTCGACGAAAAAGAAAGAGAAGAAAAATTTAAACTCCTTATGGAATGGACAGACAAAATCAAAGACGAGGGTTTAAAGAATTTTGTTAAAAATATCTACTTAGAAAATGCAGAAGTTATAAAGGTTGCGCCTGCCGCAAAAATGATGCACCATAACTACATCGGCGGACTTATGGTACACGTTCTTGAGTGTATGAATTTGGCGGAAACAGTTTCTGAAGCGGTTTTTCAGAAGATAGCCAAAGACGAACTCTATGCGGCTTGTCTTTTGCACGATATCGGAAAAATTTACGAGTACAAAATCGATTTGGAAACAGGTTTAATCGAGTATAACGAAGATTTCAGAAAAAATTGGCTTTCGCACTCACAGTACGGTTATTCGCTCTGTATGAATAACAACTATGTGAAGATTGCAAAAATGATTGCGGCTCACCACGGAAGAAAAGATTGGGGCGCAATTATCGACCTCGATGAAAAAGATTTGGAATCATATCTTTATATCGTTCACCATATTGACGATTTATCCGCAAAATTCGGACAAATAAGTGTGTCGATGCTTGGGTGAAGTAATAGTACAAGACAGCGGATTTTGCACTCTGCCGCTACTGACAATTTGAATCTCTGTTATCAATCAGTTTATTGAAGTTATTATCAACTCCGTCTGTGCAGGAGCCTATGGAATCTCTGCCCTCTGCTTTTGCATCTATAAACAGCCATTTATCAGGAATTTTATCCCACAAATAGTTAAAATATGCGCTGTAAAGTTGCGCAATTTTTTCATCTTTTATAATAATCGTATTTTCATCGTTTTTGTTTTCACCGCTTGCCGAGAAATTCATTGAGCCCAAAATCGTGTATTTATTATCGATAATCATTGTTTTTGAGTGAAGTTTTCCGGCATAAATCTCCGTCTTAACAAGTATTCCGTTGTTTCTCAGAGTATTATGTTTTGAATAAACGGAATTTGCATTTGCCGCATCTACGATAACCCTAATATTTACACCTCTTTGTCTTGCGTTAATAAGTGCCTGAGTAATATTTTTATCAGTTATCAAAAATGTCGGAATTAAAATAGTTTTTTGTGCGTTATCTATAAGCGGGACAATGATTTTTGAAAGCTGTTTATCTTTTGGGGAGAAATAAACCGATATTGCAGAATTGTCCTTTTCAAAAGTTCTGTAATCAGTGAGTTTTGTTTTTTGATTATGGAACAACCCGCTATACATCTGGTCAAATTCTTTTTTATAAATTCCTGCAATTTCGGGTGAGTCGATAAAAATTATGTTGTTATGATTATAGTCTGAAAGGTCGCCTTTGCTTATATTTGCAGAACCTGTCATAACTGTTTTATCGTCAAAAATTATAAACTTATTGTGCATTGTATAATCTGATTTTATGGCTTCTGTTTTATCGGAAACTGCATTTTTAATGAGTTCTGCCAAATGCAGTGTGTTATTATAGAGGTTTTTGGTTTCTGAATTTACGTCATAAACCATTCTTACCTGAACCCCTCTTACAACGGCGCTTTTAATAGCCTCATCAATTGCGGGAATTGAATCTGCACCATAAATTGCCATATCAATACTTGTTTTTGCTGAATTTATGCGGGTTACAAGTTCTTTGCAAAAATCTCTCGAACACGTTGTATCGGGTTTTAAATGGTTTGTAAAATCGGTTAAAAATAACTTATAAAATCCGTTATTCAAATTTAAAGCGGGAACCGGTACATAATTATCTCTGTATAAATAGTCTTTTTTAAATTGCGGATGGCAATAATTACAGGAAACCGATTCTTTCGGGACGTCTTTTAACGGGACTACTTTGTAATCGCCTGTTGATTTTCCGTATTTGCAGTCTAATGTATGGTATTTATTGGTTCGCATATTTATAATACGGAATTCGTTATCTTTTATCATGTCTATAATTTTTTTTGTTTTTTCAGGCGACAGAGAAAAATTGTTTTCAAAAACAAAACCCGAATTTTTTAAATTTTGGTTGTAGTTTTTGTTGTTTACAAAAATAACGTATTCGGTTTCGGTCGGTTTTATCTTAACTTTTTTTCCGTAGAGTTCATTATTGGCATAAATGCCTGCAAGATACATAAACTCTTCTTTCATACTTTCAAGTTCCGGAAATTCCGGAATTTGTGAATAATCTTTCGGCAATTCCTCGGGAATTTTTATAACTTCGTCTTTTTCAATTGTTCCGTTGTGGTTTATATCAACAGCAATTTTATCAGGTGCAAGTACTTTCAGCACTCTGTAATAAGCTTTACTGTTGCTTTCCTGTAAGTAAAGCATTAAAAAAAGCACAGCAAAAAGTGCAGCAATACTAATTTTTAATATAGTTAGTGATTTCATAGCCCAACTCTTTTATTTTTTCTTTAAGTTCCCCGTTTACGGTCAATTCAAACTCTGTCGTATGAGAATCTTTTTTATCGGGATTTTCATACTTACAGGGATGAATTAAAGCCTCAGCAACCGTATCTTTTTTTATTGATTTTAGTCCGTAATAAACCGTTTTATTGTTCATCATTGCGGTATATCCGACTCCGATTAAGTATTCGTTTGTGGTCAAACCGTATTTTTTAACCTTAAACCTGTTCATTAAAGTAAACGAATTTAAAAGCATAATTTTTATAAGATTTACTAAATAATTTTTATTATGCAAGCTTAACTGCGGTGTAATATAAAAATGTTCAAACTGTGTTCTGATTTGGGGGATATTGTATTCTTTTGCAAGTTTACACGTTAGTTCAAAAAGGTTCGGAATTGCGTGTGTATGAACGTGTGAATCGATATGATCGATTTTTAACCCGAATTTCAGAGCCTTTTCAATTTGAAGTCTGAATTCTTTTTCAGTTTGTTCCATAAACTTTTTATTAAGAGATTTTAAAATCAGGCTTAAGTATCCGTTATTAAAATTTCCCATATTATCGGTCAGCAAATCCGCATCCGGAGAAAGTGCTTTTCCCTCAATTATATTAAGGTGTACCCCCAAACTTAAATCCGGACATTTCGGAATAGTTTCACTTACTGCATGTTCAAAAGCATCACCATTTGTACAGATACTTGTGCTTTTCAGTATCCCGAAATTATAGCCCTCTAAAACCGCTCTGTTAAAGTCCTCTGACATTCCAAAATCATCTGCATTGAGTATGAATTTTTTTGTCATCAAATATAACTCCTTGTAAACTTATGAGAATTATTATAATATAAAGTAAAGAAATTAATAAGTTATTATTAAATTTCAAAAGAGATGGGAGTTTAAAAAATGCTGGAAAAAAGGCCCGAAAAACCTCGTTTGTCGATAGTTATTCCTTGTTATAACGAAGAACAGGGTTTGCCATCAACTTTTGATACTTTATTAAAACTTATAAAAGAAATGATAATTAAGGGGAAAATTGCCCGTGACAGTTATATTTGTGCCGTTGATGACGGTTCAAAAGACGGAACATGGGAAGTTATCTCAAAATATCACAGGAAAAATCCGCTCCATATAAAGGGAGTTAAATTTATAAGAAATTACGGAAATCAAAAAGCAATTATGGCAGGTCTTGAAGAGTCAAGAAAAGTAGGTTGTGATTGCGCAGTTTCTATTGATGCCGATTTGCAGCAGGACGAAAATGCAATTTTCACATTTCTTGAAAAATACAAAGCCGGTGCTGAAATTGTATGCGGTATAAGAACAGACAGAGCAACAGATTCATTCTTCAAAAAAACAACCGCCATGATGTTCTATAAAGTTATGAATTTGTTAGGTGTAAAAATACCGCCAAACCATTCAGATTACAGACTTGTAAGTAAAAAAGCACTCGAAATTCTTGAAAGATACACTGAAACACACCTCTTTTTAAGAGGGTTCTTCCACGAAGTCGGTTTAAAAACGGAATATGTAAAATTCAACGTAAAATCAAGAAAATTCGGAACATCAAAATTCAGTGTTTATCAGTTATTTGCACTTGCACTTAACGGAATAACTTCTTTCAGCATAATTCCTTTGAGAATTATCGCAATTTTGGGTTTTTTAACCGTTATCGGCAGTGTTTGTTTAGGTTTGGAAACAGTTTACGAAAAATATATTCTTCACATTACTCCTCCGGGTTGGGCAACAGTCGTTATTCTGCTTGCACTTTTTGGCGGGCTACAGATATTCTGCCTCGGGATAATCGGAGAATATATAGGTCAGGTTTACAGTGAGGTTAAAGCAAGACCTCGTTATATTTTGGATGAAGAATTGAGATAGAGTTATACGAAAGGACAAAATTATGGCAGACGATTCAAAAATGCTTGCAACAATTCAAAGAAGTGATACAGAACAATTACAGATTTTTTTAAGTACATATAAAGGTAAAAAATATCTTAATATGAGAATTTTTTACACAACTGATGACGGCGCAACTTGGCTTCCTACCAAAAAAGGCGTTACTTTTGCTCCCGATCAGTTAGATTTGCTGACAGAAGCTATTGAAGATGCAAAAAAAGAACTCGAAGCTGAAGAATAGTTCTTCTGAAACGGTTATTTTTATCCGGAGTTTGGTTTAATGAGCCTTCCTCGCTACGCCTGTGTTTTGGTTAATATAAGGGGACTGGACGTAAAAACGTTTAGTTATATCATTCCCGATGAATTGAAAGATAAAATTCAAATCGGGCAGATTGTATTGGTTCCTTTTGGCAGACAGGGACTTATTAAGGCCTTTGTTGTCGGTTTTTCCGATTATCTCGAGGAGGGTATTAAAGCAAAAAAAATCAATAAAATTCTGACAGAAAAACCGCTATTTTCACAAAAGTACTTAAAACTCATTGAGTGGATTTCCGATTACTACTGTTGTGATTTTATAACTGTTTTGAATACAGCAATTCCTTTGAAACTAATTGAAAAGACTTCAAAAACAGAAGTCAGTGTTGAACTTTTAGATGAAACTGTTTCGGGTTTGACCAAAAGGCAGGCAGAAATAGTTGAAATACTTAAAAGTACGGGAAAAATTTCCGCAACCGATTTGGAAATTAAAGCCAAAACCACAAGAGCAACGCTAAAAAAACTTCAGGAAAAAGGAGTGCTTAAACTAACTGACGATATAGTATACAGAAATCCTTTAAAAAGTCTGAATATCCCGTCAACTCCCGAGCCTCTTTTTGAGCTTTCAAAAGAACAAAACGAAGTTTATGAGGGATTAAAAAGCAAATTAAGAAGCCCGAAACCACTGCTTTTGCACGGAATTACGGCATCAGGCAAAACGGAAATTTATTTTAAACTCATAAAAGATGTAATAAATGAAGGAAAGAATGTTCTTTTTCTTGCGCCTGAAATTGCGCTTGCATCGCAGCTTGTAAAACGTCTTGCGAAAAAATTCGGAACGGATGATGTTGCAATTTGGCACAGCAGTATTTCTGACGGAGAAAAGTATGATGTTTGGCAGAGACTTTATAATAATGACGTAAAAATTTTGGCAGGGGTTCGTTCCGCTGTATTTGCGCCTTTGAGTAACATAGGGCTTATAATTATTGACGAAGAACATGAAAATTCTTACAAGCAGACAAGCCCTGCGCCAAGATATGATGCAAGAACGGTTGCACAGAAATTATCACAGTTTTACAGATGTCCGTTGATTTTCGGCTCTGCAACGCCTGACGTTTCAACCTATTATGTTGCATCAAACAATAACAATCTTTTTGAACTTTTGACAAGGTACAATAATGCGCCGCTTGCAAAGGCAACTGTCATAAATATGCAGGAATATGCGCTTGCGGCATACAAAGGCATAATATCAAAACCTTTGCAGACAAGAATTAAGGAAACACTTGATGCAAAAAAACAGATAATTTTGCTTATAAACAGGCGAGGTTATTCGACATATACGCAGTGTCGTGCCTGCGGTGAAGTCCTGAAATGTCCGAACTGTGCAATTCCTATGATATGGCATCAAAATACCCAAACACTTGAATGTCATTATTGCGGAAAGAAAATGTCGTTCCCTGACGAGTGTCCCTCCTGCGGAAGTGAGGCGCTTAAAAATTCAGGAATTGGCACACAAAAAGTTGAAATGTATATAAAAGAACTCTATCCTGATGCTAATGTTGCAAGAATAGACAGTGATATTTTGGTCAGAAAAAATGCACACATAGAAATTCTTGATAAATTCCAGAAAGGAGAAATCGATATCCTTGTCGGAACGCAAATGATTGCAAAAGGACTTGATAACCCGAACGTTACTCTTGTCGGGGTTATAAGTGCCGATTCAAACTTTAATATGCCAGATTACAGAGCGGCAGAACGTGGTTTTCAACTCTTGATGCAGGTTGCAGGACGTGCAGGACGTGGAAAAGATGAAGGCGAAGTTATTTTCCAGACTTACAATCCCGATTTCTATGCGTTTAACAGTGCAAAAATTCAGAATTATGACAGGTTCTATAATATAGAAATCAAAGCAAGAGAAGAATTTGATTATCCTCCGTTCAGTAAAATTATCCGTGTAATTTTGACCTCGGAATCTCAAGTCAGAGCCGAAAAATCCGCCATGGAAATTGCCATGAGATTTAACATGATGGTTGAAAAGTTTGGTTTTGGCGAATATCTGACGCTTTTAGGCCCATCGGCATGCGTGATTGAAAAAATAAACGGCGCATACAGATTTCAGATTATCATAAAAAATAAACTCGGAGACAAAGGTCACGACTTTGTTTCAAAATTCCTCGACAAAATCAAAGTGGCAAAAGATATAAAACTTACGACAGATGTCGATCCGATGGACATTCTCTAAATTTTGGAGTAAAATGGGGTAAATGGGTAAATGATAAGTTTTTAAGAGGGGGTGGCTTATGCACGAATATGTTTTTAAAATGAAAAAAGGTGATATTGAAATAGAATTAAAATCAGACGATTTGGAATTTATCGAAGAACAAATGAATAAGTGGAGAGAAGAAATTCTTCAAAAGTAGTTTTGAAAGGTGAAATATGTCATATTATACCTTTGTATTTAAAAAAGATGACCTTGAAATACAGTTAACCTCAACAGATAAGTCTGAAATCGAAAAACAGATGCAGATTTGGTTTAACTGCGTTTCTGTTTACGCAAAAAGCAAAGGTGCAGGGGTAGGGGTAAATAAAGAGGAAAAACAAGTACCTTCGATGCCTCTTGAAAAACCTGTTCAGCCGATGCCTGCTGTAAAACCTGTTCCTACAATGCCTGTTGAAAAACCTATTATACCTGAACCAATAAAAGAGGAAATACCTGTTCTTCCATTGCCTGTTGTACCTGAACCTGTAAAAAAGGAAACATCTGAGCCTGTGAAAGAGCCGGAGTCGTTTAAAGATTTTTCAACAGAAATTTCTGAACCTCAGAAAGAAGAAGTCAAAGAGGAGGTAAAGGCAGAAGAACCCGTTCAGGAAGAAGTTGTAACGGAAGAAGTAAAGCCCAAAAGCGGGGATGAAGTTACCATAAATAATATGAATATTCCAAAACCGCAAAAGAGTTTTACAGAACTTTTAGAGCAGCAGATTGAAGAAAGTACGTATGAACCAAAATTCAGACGTGACGAACCTTTTGTTGATTTTGTAAGCAGAGTAAATATCGAAGATACAGAGATACGTTTCGGACTTTTGTTAAAAGCGGCATACTATTTAACAAGGTACGAAAATTACGACAGAGTTACTTTAAAAGATATAAATGCAAAATTAATGCAGAATTTTTCAATAATAGCTGACCATTCCGTTGTAGAAAAGGCTTTGGAAAGAAAACTTATCGAAGTTGTTCCCGATTTGACTGGCATGGCTGATGCCGCAGAGTACAGGCTGACCGAGGCGGGTGAAAAAATATTTGCATAAAAGGAGAAAAAGATGGCGGAAAAAGTTGCAGTTGCATTAAGCGGGGGCGTTGACAGCGGAGTAACTGCTGCGATTCTTAAAGATAAAGGATATGATTTAGTCGGAATTACCATGACAATATGGGGTGACCGAAAAGTTAAACCTCAGACAAGTACTCATGGTGCCTGCTTAGGTCCTGATGAAAAAAATGATGTTGAATCTGCAAGAAAAATATCGGAATTTATTAAAATTCCGTACAAAGTCATAGATTGTTCAAAGGAATATGACGATATTGTATTGAAGTATTTTAAAAAAGAGTATCTAAACGGCAGAACACCAAACCCCTGTATCAGATGTAATTCGATGATAAAATTCGGGGTTTTACCGCATTTGGCAAAAGAAAAAGGGATAGAATTCGATAAATTTGCAACCGGCCATTATGCAAGAATTGTCGAAGATAACGGAGTTTATAAACTTGCACGTGCAAAAGATATAACAAAAGACCAATCGTATTTTTTGTATAAATTAACTCAGGAACAGTTAAAAACCATTATTATGCCGCTTGGAGAATATACAAAAGTTCAGGTAAGAGAAATGGCAAGAAGTTACGGGCTTGAAGTATCTGATAAACCTGACAGTCAGGATTTTTACGAAGGTGATTACAATGAACTTCTTGAAGTTGAAGAAAAAGAAGGAAACATTGTAGATACAAACGGAAAAATTTTGGGCAAACATAAAGGTATCTGGAATTATACGATAGGTCAGAGAAAAGGAATAGGAATTGCTGCAAGTGAGCCGTTATATGTCATAAAACTTGATAAGGAAACCAATACTGTTGTTGTCGGAAATATAGATAATACCTTTAAAAAATCTTTAATTGCAACGGATATAAATTATCCGACAGGTGAAAAAATTAAAAATGGTCACTACACGGCAAAAATTCGATCTTCTCAGCAACCTCAGGGTTGTACTGTTGAGGTTATGGACGATAAAATAAAAGTTGAATTTGACGAATATCAAAAATCAATAGCAATGGGACAATCCGTTGTTATCTACGACGGAGATTTTGTTGCTGCAGGCGGAATTATAAACGAAGTTTTATAAAACTAAATTCCTGCGCCGGTTGCTTTGTATAAACTGATGTAATCTAAATAGCAATTCATTTTTTCGTTTACAAGCATTTGATTTATGTTCATTAGGTTTTCTTCTCTCTGCATTAAATCAAGTCTTGAAGCAACACCCTCATCGTATTTCAGTTTTGTTAATTCAAATGCCTTTGTTTCAAGTTCTATATTCTGTAAATTATCGTCAAGTTTTTTTGTATCGTATTTTACAGATGCCAAAGCATCGTTTACTTCCTGAATTGCAGTTAAATTAGTCTTTTTATAGTTATTCAAAACTCTTTCAAATTCCGCTTTTTTGATTTTTAAATTGGCCTTTTTAGCTCCGCCTGTATAAAGTGAAGCAAGAACATTACCGCCGGCAGCCCAAAGCATGTTGCTTGTTGTAAATAAACTTCCTAACTTACCGGCATTAAACACCATTGCTCCGAATATCGGGATAGTCGGCAAAAATTCTTTTCTTGCTACTCTTACATCAATTCCTGCCTTTTCAAGCATCTTTTCTGAACGGATATAATCAGGTCTTTTTGTGATTATTTCTGAACTTATTTCATCAGGAATTATTCCGTCAAAACTTATATCATCATAAGGAGTTATTTCTAAACTTTCAGCTTCTTCGGGACTTGCACCGATTAAAACAGCCAATTTATTCAACAAGTATTCTCTCTGTTTTTTGTATTCGGTCAGGTGGGTATTTCCCAAAATATAGGATTCGTTTGCTCTTACTGTTTCAAAAGTTGAAACGAGGCCTTCCTTGTTGCTTAAATCCATTAAATCAGAAATTTCTTTTCTGCAATTTACAATAGTTTCCTGAGTTTCTATAAGTTTATTGAGTTTTACTATATTAAAATACAAAGAACCGACTGCCGAAACTATTGATATATAAGAGGCTCTCTCGTCCGTCAGAGATATTTCATAAGTCTTTTTGGCAGATTTTGTTTTGTCAGGGTTTTTAAGAAATATATCTGCTTCATAACTTACGATAACAGGTACTGCAAATAACGAATTATTTCTGTTCATTCTCATTTGCTCAAAAGAACGGCTGCTTACAAAAGCCGGGGCAAAACCTGCAGAAACCTGCGGTAACTCATGAGCTCTCTGGATTTTTATACTCTGATAGTATTCTTCAACAACGTTTGTTGCCATTTTTAAATCATAGTTATTATTAACGGCTAACTGAATATATTTATTGAGGTTTTCATCATTGAATTTTGCCCACCATTCAATGTTTATATATTCAAATTTGTTTTTAACAGCCGTAACTTTCGGGGTTTCTTTTTTCTTTTCTTTGACTTTTTTGTCAGTTATAGCAAAGGCGCAATTACTCACAAAAAAGCAGATTATCAGCAATAAACTTATTGTCTTCTTCATAATTATATTTCTTTTCTTTCGACTACTTGATTTTTAATTAACAGGATGATAGCATATAATTGTTGCAAATGCAACATGTGTAATTTACACCACAAAAGGAAGTAAAAGATGACACACTATGTCGATTCATTGTATTACGAAATTGAGCTAACCGGAAAGTATTTCAGATTTTTGGGTACTCAGATGTTTAATGAATTGAAAATGGATGTTTCTGTTGATGAATTTTTGGTTTTGGACATAATAAAAACCAACGATAAAATTTGCCAGAGAGATATTGCAAAATTGCTTTTGAAAGACAGAGCAAATACAGGCAGAATTATAAACAGTTTAGAGAAAAAAGAATTATTAACGAGATCTGTTGATACAAAAAATAACAGGCTTGTTAAACAAATGAAACTGACCGAAAAAGGTGAAAAAATTCTTGAAACCTCATCAGAATACATAAAAGACGGATACAGAAAAATATCGGAACAAATTACACAGGAAGAAATCGGAAAAATAAAAGAAACTCTGAGAAATTTCAGAGAAATAATGAAAACAATAGCCAAGCCGGAGATATAAATATGGAAAACAATATAGAAGAACAAAAAGAAGTTAAAAATACGAATAACAAACTCAAAATAAAAAAGCCGTTCATAATTTTCGGAGCGTGTATATTAGTAATAATAGCGGCTTTCTTTATATATGAAAATTCAAAATATCAATCAACAGACGATGCCTATATTGAAACAACGACAATTACAGTTTCTCCGAAAGTATCGGGGGAATTGGTTGACGTTTTCGTTGAAGACAACCAGAAAGTTAAAGCGGGTGATGTTGTTGCTCAAATTGATAAAATAGATTATCAGATAAAAGTTAAACAGGCTAAAGCACTTTATCAGAAAGAATTATTAAAGCAGACAAATGCAAGAGCAAGTCTTAATGCCGCAAATTCCGAAATAGAACTTGCAAGAAAAGATTTGGAAAGATATAAAAATCTTTATGAAGCAGGTGCAGTTTCAAAACAAATGCTTGATGCCGCACAGACAAAGTATGAAACCGTAAAGTCACATCAAATTAAAGCCGAACAGGATTTGTTCTCGGAAAGTAAAACAAACGTAGCCGATGCAAATTTAGAATCTTTATTGGCACAAAAAGAAGCTGCAGAACAGGCTTTGGCTTATACAACAATTTATGCTCCGCAGGACGGCACTGTTGCAAACAGACGTGCAGAAAAAGGTATGCTTGTTCAGCCAGGAACTCCTTTATTCGTTTTGGTTCCCGAAAAGATGTGGATTGTTGCAAATTTCAAAGAAACACAAATTGAAAGAATGCGTCCGGGAATGGAAGTTAAAATAAAAATTGATACTTATCCGAATAAAGTATTTAAAGGTAAAATTGACAGTATTCAGAGAACCTCAGGTGCAAAATCAAGTTTATTCCCTCCTGAAAATGCTGTCGGTTCTTTTGTTAAAATCGTTCAGAGAATCCCTGTAAAAATTGTTTTTGATGAAGAAATTGATCCTGAACAATATCCTATAGCAGCAGGCATGTCTGTTATTCCGAGAATAAAAGTAAAATAAGCATAACTTTATTTATGATATAATTTCCATATGAAGAGATTTTTATTTTATTTTGCATTGCTTATATCTTGTTTTGGATTAACATCTACGGCAATTGCTTATGATAACGATTTATGGGCAAGGCTTATTGTAGGAAATGTCTTTTTTCAGACAGGTCATATTTTAAAAACAGATTTTTTGTCTTATATATCAACTCATACATGGTGGGATCATGAATGGGGTGCAAGTATAATTTTTTCTGTATTTCAGAACATCTTCGGGCATTTCGGTTTTGTTATTTTACACGCTATGCTTTTATTTGCAACGATGTATTTCATAGTAAAAGTAGTAAAATTAAGAAATCCCGAAAAAAATGCTTATAATCTGTTTTACTTTTTTATAGTTTTAAATGTTATGTATATTGCAGTCAAATCTCCTGTAAGATGCCAGATGTTCAGTTTTTTGTTCTTTACAATTTTTATATGGCTGCTTGAAAAATATAAAATTACCGCAAATAAAAAATTGTTATATCCGATTCCTGTAATAACCCTGTTTTGGGCAAATATCCATGGCGGAGTTGTATCAGGCATAGGACTTTTAATTATATATATAGTGGGGGAATTTTTAAGCAGACGACCTGTTATGCCATACATAAAAACATTTTTAATCTCTTTTTTAACTATGTTTATTAATCCGTACGGCATAGAATATGTGTTGTTTTTATTATATGCAAACACAATGAAAAGACCTATGATTATAGAGTGGTGGTCTGTTTTTCATCCGGTAATACGAAAGAGTTACGTATTATTTGATATATGGGCGGTTGTTACAATTATAATGTCTATTGTATCTTTAATTAAGGCTAAATTTAAAAATATAGATTTTACTAAATTCATATTGATTTTTGCGACAATTTTTATGGCTGTAACGCATGTAAAATTAATTCCGCTTGCAGTTATAACCGGTTCAATCTTCCTGTATGAAGATTTTACCGCACTCTTTAAAAATTTAAAAATAGGAAAATACGCAGAAATTTATGTATATATAGCAGTTATTGTTACTTTCATATTTTCATTTGATAAAACAATATTTCAGCCGATTTTAACCTGGTCGATATATCCGATTAAAGAAACAGAATTTATAAAAATAAATAACCTGAAAGGTAATTTGTTTGCAGCTTTTGGACAGGGAAGTTTTTTAGAATACAAACTGTATCCGCATAACAAATTGTATATGGACGGACGTTACGAAGAAGTATTTTATGATAGTGCTTTGGAAGATATGAAAAAATTTGTTTTAATGGAGCCTGATTGGGACTATCTTCTCAAAAAATATAATACAGATGTTTTGTTGCTTGAAAAAAATTATCCTGTTTTTTCATATATAGAAAAATATACGGATTGGGTAAAAGTATATGAAGGACCTATTTGCGGAGTTTTTGTTAAAAAATCGGAACTAAAGAAAAATTATATTCAGCCTTCTGATGATTTAGAATACTACAGAAAACATCTTTTTGATACTGAGGCATATTATAATGATTAAATCAAATTCTTATACGTGTATATTCGGAGGCGGAGCCGTCAGAGGAATGGCCCATATAGGTGCTATCAGAGCTATTGAAGAAAATGACATTCATCCCCAAAATATTATAGGTTCGTCAGTCGGCGCAATTGTCGCAGCCCTGTACGCAGTCGGATATAACTATGACGAAATTAACGAAATCTTCTTAAACGTAAAGTTTGATTTGTTCCGAGACCTGCATTTCGGGTTTAAAAAGAACTTCGCAATAAGCAAAGGCGAAGTTTTTACCGAATGGGTAAGAGAGTTGATTGAAAAAAAATTCTACGGCGAAAATTATCAGAAAAATGAAAATAAACCCGTAACTTTTGCAGATTTAAAGAAAAATCTGATAATTACAACAACGGATTTGTCTAATTTTAAATATCAGGAATTTTCAAAAAATGTAACTCCCGACTTTGAAGTCGCAGTAGCTGTCAGAATTTCTTCTTCAATGCCCGGATTAATGCTCCCTTATGACTACAACGGCGCAAGACTCGTTGACGGGGACTTATTAAAGAGTTGTCCGCTGTGGGATTTATCTAAAACAATTAGCCACGAAAATGAACGTATTTTGGAATTTCGTTTAGAGGGCAATTATGAAACAGAGCCCAAAACCTTACTCGATTTTGTAAATGAGGTTTACAGTTGTTTGACATCAGTTAACACCGATAAAACTATTAACGACTACAAAGATTGCGACAAAATTGATATTGTTAAACTGCATACGGGCGATGTCTTGATTGTTGATTTTAATATCAACAAAGAACAACGTGAAAAACTCGTAAATGCGGGCTACGAACAGACAAAAAAATATTTTTCCGAAACACTTGTTTCAAAAAAAGAAAATTTAATCGTTAAGTACGATTATTTACTGAAATTATTAAACAAATTGTCTGATTCCGTACAGAAAAATAATATTGTAAACAGCAAAATCATTTTGGGAGATATTTTTGATTTCTTCTGCGATTTTAAAGAAGTATGTGATGTTGGTTATTATAAAGATGTAAAAGCCTATAAAACTGAGCTTTTAAATTCCGTCAGATGCAATTTCTGGGGCAAAAAACAGTTTGATGACAGAGCTGAATTGTGCAGAAAGTTAGACAAAATAACAGATGACCTGAAACGTCACATAAACGAAATGAAAACCTATTTAAAAGGGATAAAAAAGGGGTAAAGGGGTAAAAAATAATTAATAAAAAGGGCGGGCAAACATTTGTTTGCCCGCCCCTACTTTATAATTGTTTTATTATTTTACAACTATATTTACAAGTTTTTGCGGAACGACTATTGTTTTTACAACTTCTTTTCCTGCAATTTGTTCTTTGACTTTCGGACTGTTTAATGCCATTTCTTTGAGTTCATCCTGACTTAAACCGTTTTGAACCTCAATTTTGTCACGAACTTTGCCGTTTATCTGAACAACAAGAGTAATTCCGGCAGATTTTGCAAGGTTTTCATCCCATTCCGGCCATTTTTCATCGTGAATTGATGTCTTATAGCCCAATTCCTGCCATATCTTTTCTGCCATAAATACTGTTACCGGTGACATGAGTTTTATGAGCATTAAAACTGCGAAACTAAAGACGTTTTTGTCTTCTTCAGTGCCCTCAAAATTCTTGCTTAATCTGTCATATATTGCATTTGTCAGTTCTCTGTATTTTGAAATAACAGTATTGAACTGAAAATCGTTAGAAATATCGTTAGTGATACCTTTGATTGCAATATGTACATTTCTCAGTAACGTGTCATTATCTTTTGACAGGTTTTCAGGTATTGAATAATTTACATTTATATATTTGAAATTATCAGAAACTAATCGCCATACACGGTTGATAAATTTGTAACAGCCTTCAACGCCTGCATCAGACCAGTCAAAATCTCTTGCCGGAGGTGAATCCGAAAGTATAAATAATCTTGCCGTATCTGCTCCGTAGTTTTGGAAGATTTCGTCAGGATCAACCGTATTTCCTTTTGACTTAGACATCTTTGAACCATCTTTCAAAACCATGCCCTGTGTTAAAAGATTTTTAAACGGTTCATCAAAGTCGATTAATCCCAAATCTTTCAGAGCCTTTGTGAAAAATCTTGAATACAAAAGGTGAAGAATTGCGTGTTCAATTCCGCCTACATACTGGTCAACAGGAAGCCATTTGTTTGCAAGGTCTTTATCGAAGCATTTTTCTTTGTTTCTTGCATCGGCGTATCTCATATAGTACCAGCTTGAGCAAACAAATGTGTCCATTGTATCTGTTTCTCTGACAGCCTTACCGCCGCAGACAGGACATGTTGTTTCCTTAAATGTTTTTGATGTTGTAATAGGTGATTTTCCGACTATTGAAAAATCAACATCTTCAGGAAGTAATACCGGCAAATCTTCTTCTTTAACAGGCTGAACACCGCATTTTTCACAGTAAACAACAGGAATTGGCGCACCCCAGTATCTTTGTCTTGAAATCAGCCAATCTCTCAATCTGTACTGTGTTTTAAATTCGCCAAAACTGTTATCAACAGCCTTTTGGGTTATTGCTTTTTTTGCATCGGTATTTTTCATTCCGTTAAATTCGTTTGAATTAACCAAAACACCCTCTTCCGTATAGGCTGCATCTTTGCAATCGCTCGGGTTTTCAGAGTTTTGGATAACGACTTTTAACGGTAAATTATATTTCTTTGCAAAGTCAAAGTCTCTTGTATCGTGAGCAGGAACTGCCATAACTGCGCCTGTTCCGTATTCTGCAAGTGCATAATCAGCAGTCCAGAGAGGGAATGTTTCTCCGGTATACGGGTTTATACAGTGAGTTCCCAAAGGAACACCCGTTTTTACTCTTTCAGTTGAAAGTCTTTCAATTTCCGTCATGCGTCTTGCATTTTGTCTGTATTCTTCGACTTTTTCTTTATTTTCAGGAGTTGTTAATAACTCAATATCTTTGTATTCAGGTGCAACAACAAGATAAGTTATACCGTGAACCGTATCAGGTCTTGTTGTAAATACAGGAATTTCCAAATCTTTTCCGTCAGGAGCATCAACTACTTTGAATTTAAGTATTGCTCCTTCCGATTTTCCAATCCAGTTTGCCTGCATTGTTTTTACGTTTTCACCCCAGCCTTCGAGTTTGTCCAAATCTTTTAATAACTGTTCTGCGTAATCTGTAATCTTAAAGAACCACTGTGAAAGATATTTCTTTTCAACAACGGAATCACATCTCCAGCACTTGCCGTCTATAACCTGTTCGTTTGCCAAAACAGTTCCGCATTTTTCACACCAGTTAACTGCGGCTTCTTTTTTATATGCAAGACCTTTTTTATAAAGTTGTAAAAATAACCATTGAGTCCACTTATAATATTCTGGCTTACATGTTGTAACTTCTCTGTCCCAATCGTAAGAAAGCCCCATCATTTTTAACTGTTTTGTCATATAAGCGATATTTTCGTCCGTCCATTTTGCAGGGTTTGCACCATGCTGCATCGCTGCGTTTTCGGCAGGAAGACCAAAACTGTCCCAACCTATCGGGTGCAAAACGTTAAATCCGTTCATTTTCTTAAATCTTGCTATTACGTCAGTAATTGTATAATTTCTGACATGTCCCATATGCAATTTGCCTGACGGATAAGGAAACATTGATAATGCGTAATATTTCGGCTTATCACTGTCATTGTACGTTTTAAATGTATTGTTTTTTTCCCATTGTTCCAAAATTTCTTTTTCATTTTTTTGAGGAAAATATCTCTCTTCCATATAAAAATTCCCTTCAATATCTGATTACAAATTAAATTATACAATAAAAAAATTTCTTTATTATATGGTAGATAAATTTTAATTTTTTTGGTATTATTGTAATTAGGTTGTATGAATAAGAGGTTGTTATGCAGATTGTAAAAAATGAAGTTGATGAAGAAACTATAAATATAAAACCTGTCGGCAGATTAGATATCAGTAGTGCGGCTGATTTTAAAAAAGAAGTAACTGAAACAGTTGAAAAATATAAAAATTTAATTCTTGATTTTTCTGAAATTACTTTTATTTCAAGTATTGGTCTCAGCGGTTTGCTTGAATTAAGCAGATTAATGAATGATAAACATGGTTCAATGAAATTAATCAATGTATCTTTTGATGTTATGTATATTTTCAACATCACAGGTTTCGATAAAATTCTGAACATAGAATAAATTTTTATAAAAATTCCCAAAAATGTTAATTTTCAAGACTTTTTTGTTAAAAAAATCTTGTAGTATATTTTGTTTGTGTTATATTGGGGTTGCAGGGAAATTGTGTAAATCTCCTGCGGGATATTACAGATCAATAGTATAGTGTGTCATAACACATAAAAAAAGGAGAAATATATGGCTGAAAAAAGAGTATGGCTTTTCAGAGAAGGAAACGCTAATATGCGTGAATTACTTGGCGGAAAGGGTGCTAACTTGGCAGAAATGACAAACTTAGGTTTACCTGTTCCTCCTGGATTAACAATTACAACAGAAGTTTGTATGGATTACATTAACCACGGAAACAAAATGCCGGAAGGTTTAATGGATGAAGTAAAACTTGCATTAAAAGACGTTGAAGAAAAAGCAGGCAAGAAATTCGGAGATAAAACTAATCCGTTGTTAGTATCTGTTCGTTCAGGTGCCAGAGTTTCAATGCCGGGTATGATGGAAACAATCTTGAACTTAGGTTTAAATGATGAAACCGTTGAAGCAATGATAAAATTAACCAACAACCCGAGATTTTGCTACGATTCTTACAGAAGATTCTTAACAATGTTCGGTTCGGTTGCTTGGGAAATGGACAGACAAAAATATTTTGAATCAGAAGTAGAAAAAGTTAAAGCAAGAGAAGGCGTTAAGTCTGATACAGAAATTTCTGCAGAAGGCTGGAAGTCTTTGATTCCTATTTATAAAAATGTAATTAAGGAAGTTACAGGAAGAGAATTCCCGCAAGATCCTTATGTTCAGTTGCAGGAAGCAATTGAAGCTGTATTCCGTTCTTGGAACATACCGAGAGCTGTTGCTTACAGAAACATGAACAAAATCGACCACAATTACGGTACTGCTGTTAACGTTCAGACAATGGTATTCGGTAATATGGGTGACGATTGTGCTACAGGTGTTTCATTCACAAGAAACCCTGCAACAGGTGAAAATAAATTCTACGGCGAATACCTTGTAAACGCTCAGGGTGAAGACGTTGTTGCAGGTATCAGAACTCCTAAGCAAATCGCTGAACTTGAAACAGATATGCCTGACATTTACAAACAATATGTAAACATCGCTAAACAACTTGAAAAAGGTTATCACGATGTTCAGGATATGGAATTCACAATTGAAAGAGGTAAATTGTGGATATTACAAACAAGAAACGGTAAGAGAACTGCTAAAGCAGCTATCAAAATTGCCGTTGATTTATACAACGAAGGAATAGTTACAAAAGAACAGGCTATTATGCAGGTTGACCCTTACTCAGTTTATCAGGTATTGTTACCTTGCTTTAATCCTGCCGCTGTTAAACATTCACACAAAGTATCTAAAGGTGTTAACGCATCTCCGGGTGCTGCAGTAGGTAAAATCGTATTCGATACCGAAGAAGCTGCTGAAAGAGGCGGAAAAGGCGAAAAAGTTATTTTGGTAAGAATTGAAACTTGTCCTGATGATATTCACGGTATGGCTGTTGCTCAAGGTGTATTAACTTTGAGAGGCGGCGCTACATCTCACGCAGCTGTTGTTGCGAAAGGTATGGGTAAACCTTGTGTATCAGGTTGTGAAGACTTAACAATTGACTTGAAAGCTGAAACAATTACCTGTGCTGACGGTACTGTATTCCACAAAGACGATATTATTTCTCTTGACGGTGGTACAGGTGACGTTATGGAAGGTGCTATCGAACTTGTTGAAGCAGGTATCGACAGCGATTTCGAAACTTTCTTCGGATGGGTAAACGAAATTAAACAATTACACGTTGAAGCAAATGCTGATACTCCGAAGGATATCGCAAATGCTAATAAATTCGGTGCTGAAGGTGTTGGACTTTGCAGAACAGAACACATGTTCATGGATCCTGACAGATTACCTTGGGTACAAAAAATGATTATTGCAGGTACTCCTGAAGCAAGAAAAGATGCTTTGGATCACTTATTGCCAATGCAATACGATGACTTCTACAAAATGTTCAAGGCATTGGGTGACAAGCCTTTGACGGTAAGATTACTTGATCCTCCGTTGCACGAATTTTTACCTTCTAAGATAGAATTGGTAGAAAAAGTTGCAACAAAGAAAGCATTAAATCAGGATTACTCTGAAGATCAGAAAATGCTTGATATAGTTGAAAACCTTTCAGAATCTAACCCGATGATGGGATTAAGAGGATGCCGTTTAGGTTTGACTTATCCTGAAATCAACGAAATGCAGGTTAGAGCAATCTTCTCAGCTTGCTGTGATTTGAAGAAAGAAGGAGTTGCAGTTCAGCCTTGGGTTATGATTCCTCTAATCGGTCATGTTAACGAATTGAAAATCGCTAAAGATATTTTAGTTCGTGTAGCAAGAGAAGTCATGGTTGAAAAGGGAGTTGAAGTTAATTATAAATTCGGTACAATGATTGAAATACCGAGAGCTGCTTTGACTGCTGACGAAATTGCACCTTATGCTGAATTCTTCTCATTCGGTACAAACGACTTAACTCAGATGACTTTCGGATATTCAAGAGACGATGCTGAAGGTAAATTCCTTAAAAACTATGTAGAACAAAAGATTTTACCGGCTAACCCATTCATAACATTAGACCAGAAAGGCGTTGGTCAGTTGGTTGAAATGTCAATGGAAAAAGGTAAAACAGTTAATTCTTCATTAGTTGGCGGAATATGCGGAGAACACGGCGGAGATCCTGATTCTGTTAAATTTGCTCACAGAATTGGATTGAACTATGTTTCATGCTCACCGTTCAGAATTCCTCAGGCAAGATTAGCTGCCGCACAAGCTGTCGTTGAAGAACGCAAGAAATCACTTGTTGGTGTTTAATCTTATCTGATTTGATAAAAACTTAAAAAGGGCGGGACTTTCAAAGTCCCGCCCTTTTTTGTATTTTTAAAATTTATACCTAAAGTATGATAAATTTCAAACTTTCCTATAATTAAAAAATTTTCAAAAACCACATAAAATGAAAATGTGGGAAAAAGGAATCCCCCATAATCCAACTTATGCGTACAACTATTATATTAATATTCGTGATGTAAGAGAGAAGAAAGGAGATCTTGTCATGACTATCACAGTAAATACTAACTTGGCATCTTTGACTATTCAAAGAAACCTGACCAATGCTACAAACGGAATGAACACAGCAATGGAACGTATGTCAACCGGCTATAAAATCAACTCAGCAGCAGATGATGCAGCAGGTATGGCAGTATCAACAAAAATGCAAGCACAAATTTCAGGTATCACAGTTGCAGAATCAAATGCATCAATGGGTATATCTGTATTACAAACACAAGAAGGTATTCTTGACATTGTTAGCGGATATCTTCAACGTATAAGAGATTTGACGGAACAGGCAGCTAACGGAACTTACGCAACAGATTCATTAATTGCAATAAGAACAGAAGTTGAGCAGAGAATGAACGAAATTAATCGTTTATGTGAAGTAACTGAATTCAACGGTATTGAATTATTGAGTGGTGATGGCCAAGCTGCAACTTATGGTATTAACCTTCAAGTTGGTATGAATTCTACTGCAAATGATATTATTACACTCGATAAAGATATATTTGCATCAGCAAAATGTACTACAATTCTGTCGTTAACACCGACCAATGGTAATCCTCCGGGAAATATTGATTTGACTTCAAGTGCAGCTGCAACTACAGATAATATATATGAAGCTACAACAGCATCTTCTAACGTAGTATATTGTAAATCAGCATTAACCGCAGCTATGGTTAAACACCAGTCAGTAGACGGTTCAGCAGGTAGTTTGACAATTGCAGGTACAGGTGCAATATCTATTTCTCAATTGTGCGATGCAGTTTATGATAACGATAACGCAGCAAGAGAATTTATTGATTACGTAGATGGTGCAATTTCAAACATCACAGGCAGAGTAACAAACATTGGTGCTTATACAAACAGAGTAAATTCAGCAATATCAGCATTAGATGTAATTAACCAGAACTTAGAATCTGCAAATTCATCAATTCAGGATGCAGATGTTGCAATTGAATCTTCTAACTTCCTGAAGTATCAGATACTTCAGCAGTCAGCAGCAACACTTTTAACGACTGCGAACCAGTCTCCAAGTATAGCTTTGAACTTAATATAGTATAGTCATGTATGGGGTGATAGCATAAGTTGAGGGTATCGGGATTTCCCGGTACCCTTTTTCTTTACCTAACTGTTTACCCCCAACTTTGATATTTCAATATCCGTCATTTCTTTGACCGCAGGGGTAAACAGATTTTGTTTGATTTATTGTGTCATTATTTCATTTGTTGTAAAGAAATGACAAAAAGAAACTCTCAGTCCTCGGACTTCGTTCATTAAACAATTTTTCTCATCGCTAAAAAACGGCAAACTCACTGACGTTCAAACAATGCCGTTTTTATTGTTTGCTCTGAGAAATTGTTTATTCACTGCGTCAGGGACTGAACTAAAATTAAAAATGTTTTTAATGCATTAGAATATTATTTTTTGTATTTCCCGGTACCCTTTTTCTTTACCTAACTGTTTACCCTCAACTTAGATATTTCAATATCCGTCATTTCTTTGGTCGCAGGGGTAAAAGAAATATGTAGTATTGTCTTTCTTATAAATTATTTTTGTGTAAACATTTTTTACAAAAAGTCAAAAATCGGAGAGGAAAAAACTTTATACATATGTGGGAAGTGTGTAACAGGAATTTTTGATGGTAAAAATAACCCCGTACGTTAATAATTATCAGTATAGCGGAATAAAAAAAGCCGAAAATTGTCCTGAAATAAAAACTGCAGATAAAAGGTGCGGTGAAAATTTTACTAACCCAATAATTACTTCTAAAACAGCCCTTTCCTTTAGGGGCTTTTTACCTGAATCAAAAAAACAAATTGTAATTCCGCCGAAAGAATTTGATTTTCCTGATTTGTGGGTAAAAAATTTAATGGATGAGTATGCGGAAGGCAAAGAATTTCCTTATTATGATGCGGATAATGCCCGTTTTTCACCTGAAGCGCATGCCACAACTCTTCCCTTAAAAAATGATATTGATGAAAAAGTTATCTATATTTCAAATTTTGACGATCCCTGCGGAACAATTGCGGGAAGTTCAACTTTGGATAAACCGCTTTATACCGACAAATTAGCACAGTGCGCAGCTTTAGCCGTTGTAGATAAAGCTCATAACGTACAGTCTTTAATTCATGTTTACCCCGGGTACGGCGTAAAAGATAATAAACAAATTCTTGAACATGTTCTTAAAGCAAGCGATCCGAAAGACCTTGAACTTTCAATTGTTCCCGGATATTCGGATTTGACCTCCCGTACTGTTCAGTTTATCCTCGATACTTTAAAAGAACTGACTCCTGATGTTGAACCAAAATTGTATAACTTCCCGCAAGGAGATTTAAGAATCTTCAAAAGAGGGCTGTTATTAAAAGACGGTCAATTATATGCCTGTGATATGGAAAATGTAAAAGACAGAATAACAAACCCGAAAGAAAATATAACTTACTGTAAGTACGAAAAACATAAATTTGCTCAGGCTAAAGATTTAGGCGAATTTTTGGTATCGGAAAAATTTCCTGAAAAATACAATAAAAAAGATTTGGAAAAATGGGCAAAAGATAATAATTTAAACTTCAGAACATATAACGGCGGTTTTGGAATTGAATTTTATGATGCGGATGAAAATTTGGTAAGAGAAGTTCGTGCCTGCTATCCTGATGAAGAATTTGTAAGAACTGACGCAAGATATATTTATGATCCTAAAGGAAATCTTAACGGTATGTATATTTACAGAAGAGGTGAAGAGCCAGTATTTGAAAGAATATAATTTTACATTAGTTTATTACTTATTTGGTTTGGTGTAAAATGTAAGATATCACAAATTTGGATTTTAGTATGGAGAGAAAAACTTTAATTTTAATTGATGGTCACGCATTAGCGTTCAGACAGTACTTTGCGCTTGAAAGAACAGGCATGAAAAATTCCGAAAATGAGCCTACCTGGGCAGTCTATGGTTTTTTTAAATCAATTTTTGATTTGCTTTCAAAAATAAAACCTGACTCAATCGCTGTAACTTTTGATGTCGGAAGGCAGACTTTCAGAGTTGAGGAATACTCCGACTATAAGGCAAACAGAGAAACAATGCCTGACACATTGAGAAGTCAGTTAGGGCTTATATGTGAGGGTTTAAATGCATTTGATATTCCGATTTATACAAAAGAAGGTTTTGAAGCCGATGATGTTATCGGAACGATTTCAAAACGGGCATGTGAAAAAGGTTATAATGTCTTAATTTTAACAGGCGATCAGGATTCTTTTCAGTTAATCGACAAAGAAGGCTGTATTAAGGTTTTAATTCCGTACAAAGGCGAACTAATTGAATATAACTGGGATAAAGTCTATGAAAAATTAGGAGTTTATCCTAATCAGGTCATTGATTATAAAGGTTTAAGAGGTGATACGTCGGATAATATCCCCGGAATTAAAGGAATAGGCGAAAAGACGGCGCAAAAATTACTCGCAAGATATCCGAACTTAGAGGCTATTTTGGATGATTGTGAAAATATTCCCGAAAAAGCTGTAAAAGAAAAAATCTGCACACAAAAAGATATTGCAAAATTAAGCAAACACCTTGCAACAATTATAAGAGATGTTGATATCGAATTTGATTTCGATTCGTGCAGTGTTGTTTTGCCAAACTTGGCAAAGGTAAGTGCTTTTTTGAAACGGATGCAGTTTTATACATTTATTAAAAATATAGATAAAATTTTATCTTCGTTTACTGCAAATCCACCGCAAAAGCAGGAAAACCTGTTTGAACAAAAAACGGAAGAAAAACAACAAACAGGCGAAAACTGTGTTCAATTGGGTTTCTTTTCGGAAGCAATAAAATCTTCAGTTGATAATACCGAATTTGAGTCAAAAATAATATCTACAGAATCGGAAGCGAAGGATTTGATAAGTGATTTATCTTCAAAAAAACTGATTTCGCTCAGATTATCTTCAAAAAATGAGGAAATAGAAGGTATCTCTGTTTCTGACGGTCGTGCTTTTTATGTAAAAAAAGATTTTATTGATTTATTAAAACCGTTATTAAAGGATGAAAAAATAAAAAAGACTTTCTATGACGTAAAATTTGACCTGAACATATTGCTGAACAACGGGTTTGAAGTTAACGGAATTTATTATGACGTTATGCTTGCAAGTTATGTGAAGGATTCTTCCAAAAATCACAGGCTCGATGCTCAGGCGCTCGATTGTCTTAATCACATAGTTACAAATAACGAAGATGAAACAGACATAAAAAACGATGAAGCATATACCGTTTTTAAACTAACCGAATACTGGGAAGAAAATCTTGATAAAGACGAACAGGAATTAGTAAAAAATGTTGAAGTACCGCTTGCTCTCGTTTTATCAAAAATGGAACGTACAGGTGTTGCCATAGATACAGGCTACTTAAACGAATTGTCAAAATATATGACAGAAAGACTTGTTGAACTTGAAGATTTTATCTTCCAATTATCCGGTGAACCGTTTAATATAAATTCGCCGAAGCAGGTTTCGGAAATTCTGTTCGATAAACTCGGTTTAAAATCAAAGAAAAAGAAATCACGTTCGACATCTGCCGAAGTCCTGGAAGAACTTGCGCAGGAATATGAAATCTGTGATTTTATACTTCAGCACAGAAAATTTTCAAAACTGAAATCGACTTATACGGATTCTTTGCCGTTATTGATAAGCAAAAAAGACGGGCGTATTCATACAACCTACAATCAGGCTGTAACAGTTACGGGCAGATTGTCTTCGTCCAATCCGAATTTACAGAATATTCCGATAAGGACAGAAGAAGGTAACAAAATAAGAAACGCTTTTTGTGCAGAGGACAAAGAAAACTACCTCATTTTATCCGCAGACTATTCTCAAATTGAACTGCGTTTGCTGGCTCATGTTTCAGAGGATGAAACATTGATTGAAGCCTTTAAGACAGGTGAAGATATTCACACACTCACCGCCGCAAAAGTCTTTGGAGTATCAATTGACGAAGTCACAAAAGATATGCGCAGAAAAGCAAAGGCGGTTAATTTCGGAATAGTTTACGGACAGTCAAAATATGGGCTTGCAAAAAGTCTCGGAATTTCTGCTGATGAGGCGCAGGAATTTATTGACAAGTATTTCTTAACGTATCCGAGAATAAAAGAATATATGTACAGGGAAATAGATTTTGTAAACAAAAACGGATATGTTGAAACAATGTTCGGAAGAAAAAGATATTTAGAGTCAGAACTTTCAAGTTCAAATTACAACATAAGAGAATTTGCTCAAAGAGCCGCAATAAATCAGCCTTTACAGGGTTCTGCAGCAGATTTGATTAAGATTGCGATGATTGACGTTGATAAAAAATTGACGGAAAATAATTTTAAGACAAAAATGGTTATGCAGGTGCATGACGAACTGGTATTTGAAGTTTATAAGCCTGAATTAGATCAGATAAAACAACTTGTAACCGATTCAATGGGCTTAGGACAAACGCTTAAAGTACCGCTTGATATTGATATTAACTACGGAGAATCATGGAAAGAATAATTTTAGTATTTTTAATTGTATGTTTAACATTCGGCGGATTGAAATCTTATGCAGAAACTGTTCAGCCGCCTGTTCAGGTGCCGTCACCGACAGTTCCGCAAATAGTCAGTTTTAATCAGTGCAGCAAAATTTATCCCGTAAATTCGGAAAAATTATTTTTTGAAACACTCTCAGCCATTAGCGCAAATAAATTCACAATAAAAGAAATTCAGAGCAGAAGCGGATATATTATGTTTTCCTGCGGAAATAAGTTGTTTATAACAACGATTGCAACGGTCGACGATAGTCACTCAATAGTTAAAATTTCGCCATGCGATAACAACTATTTCTTTGCTCCGGGGATTGTTTCAAATATTTATAAATACCTTGATTTAAGTTTGAACGGGGGTAAAGTTGTAAATAGCAGCTCGGCAGCTCAGTAGTTTGGTTCCTATGGATTCATGTCATCGCGAGCGACAGAATGGAGCGTGGCGATCCAGCCTTTGTATAATATAAAAATTAGCTGTACTGCCACGAAAATCAAAGATTTTCTCGCAGTGACAAATTATTACCTTAATAAAAAGCTTACTTAATTGTCGTAAAAGTCCAAATAAAAATAACTATTTGCATTGTTTTTATTATTTAAAAATTTATTTATGTCATATATTTTGGCTTTATGTAGATTTAATTTATTTAATGTTATACTTTCAATAATATTGAGTATCTTTTCGGTATTTATATAGAATTCTTCTAAATATACTAAATTTAGTTCAAGATTATCTGAAATTATTTCGTCAAAATTTTGTAATTTTGGATATTCCGATAAAAAATTCTTTATGTTTTTTTATTAAATCATCAGTTAATGCGTGAGTGTAATATGTGTATTCTTCAAGTATTTTATATTCTTGTTTTATGTCATATAAATCCATTAATTATTACCTATGATTAAAAGTATTATTAACCTTTGTACCTATATAGGTGGTAGATTATTTTACCTTAAGATACCACAATAGGTGGTATGAGTAAAGAACAAAGCAGAAATTTAAAATATAAAAACCAGTACGAAAAAATAGGGAAAAATATAAGAAAAATAAGAAATAATAAACATTTATCTCAGGAAGATTTGGCTTTTGAAATTTTGAGTACAAGAAATTATATAGGTTGTGTTGAACGTGCAGAAAAATTTCCGAGTTTAGGATTTATTTTTGATGTTGCTAATGCTCTTAAAGTTGATGTAAAAGAATTATTTTAGTAATGCGAGTTTTACTCGCCGAATTCGTTGCCACACCTCTCAGAAAACAATACTTAATTGTTTTGTTCGGCAGAGTGCAAAATTCAAAAAATCCGCTGTTTTGGATTATTGCTTCATATACAATCAGTAGTTTGAGTTGAATTATTCGGGGGTGCATAGCCCTACCTCTCGCTTTCAAATCCTTACGGATTTTGACGCTCAAACGGGCTATTTGCTCTTACGGGTTTCGTTCGCTTTGCTCACTTCACCCTACCGAAAATTCAAAAAATCCGCGTCTTGGATTATTTCCGCTCGATAACTCTTCTACCTCTCAGAAAACAATACTTAATTGTTTTCTTCGGCAGAGTGCTCAAAAATCCTGTCGGATTTTTCCGCTCCGCCGAGTTCTCTCGCATGCACGTTTCACGTACGGAAAAATCCGCAATAATAAGGGCGGAACGGTGATGTTTCGCCCATAGTGTAAAAAGGTGTCTTATATATAATCTATGATTTTGTTGTTGCCTTTTGCATACTTGTTTTTATTCCCTGTGCCAAATCATGTCTGCCGCTCTTTTCGTATATTGCTGACATTGTTTCAAGGAATTTTATGTTTTCCATTCTCGGCTGGGTTGATACTGCCGGTTTAACAAGTGTTTTCTGCATTAAGTTACCTGATGCCTTTTCTGCAAGGTTTGCAGTTTGTCTTCTTACAGGATTGCTCATTGCAGGGTTTACTGTATTTGTTGAATATGTTTTTTTGATTTCATTATCGTACGGATTTTTAGGCATGTTCTGATATGCTTTCATTCCGTATGCTGAAGAGTATGGTTTTTCAACAGGAACTGAAATTGAAGGCATTTGACCTCTCAAATTCTTATAGATATTGATTTCTCTGTCTTTAAGGCTCTGAGATAATCCAACTGCCATTTCGCTGTCTTTTCTTCTGAATAACTTAACTCCGAATAAGAATAAAATACCGAATAAACCAAACATTATAATCTGATTTATTTTATCGTTAATCTGAATATTTTTGATTGCGCTCATAACACTTGCAAGGATATTACCTGAGGCAGAACTTTCATCAAGGAAATCATCATCTTCATAAACAGGTGAATATGATTTCATCGGTTTATTAATTAAAATTTCCTTTGCAGGATCAGGTCTTTTTGAAGCCAAAGCACTGCTTACAGGAGTTGTTACTTTGTCAAATGTTATAGTTGCTTTTTCTGCATTTTCTGCCTGAAAGAAGATTGTAATTCCGTCTTCACCTTTGGGTTCAACGATTACACTGTCAACATCAGGTACATTATCATAAATAGTATTAAGAGTTTTTGATGCTCTTATATCCTTTAAATTTAAACTTATTCTGTTTGATGCTTCTACATTTTTTCTTACATCAACACTCTTATCTGCAGTTAATACTATATTATAAGTATCTTTTACAGGTTCAATTTGTATTGTCTGAAGCACATTTTCAGCTGCATTTGCCCCTAAACCTAAAAATATAATTGAAAATAACAACAATACTTTCTTCATTCTCCATCTCCCTCATAATCAGAATATATTTTTTTTTGAAAACGGACATCAATCATTTGGTTTAATTTATGAAAAAATCATATAGACCATGTGGTCAATATGTAGGATTTTTGATATAATAATTGCGAATGGAGAGTTATTATGGCACCAAAAATGAGTATTATTATTCCGACTTTACAGAAATCGGGAACTATTCTTACAAGTTTGTTAAAAGTTTTATCCGCAGATAATGCGGTTGAAGAAATATTAGTTATAGACAACAGTTTAATCGGTTATAAATGTACAATTCCAAAGGTTAAAATTATTATTCCGGAAGAAAACTTATTTGTTAACGGAGCCTGGAACTATGGTGTTAAGAATATGAAAGGTTCTTTCTTCGGTTTACTTAATGACGATATTTTGGTTCCGTATAATTTCTGTACAGATGTTTTAAATTTTTTAATGGCAAACAGACAAGTTGGTGTTTTGGGCTATGATTCGGATGATAGTTTTGTTCAGAGAGATATGCAGGCATTTAATGCACCTCCTCCAAATACAAAAATGCGCCCTGTACCTCTTTTAAAAACCATTGAAGTTCTTTACTGGGGTGCTGCAATTTTTGGCCATAAAACAAACTATTATCAGATACCCGATAATTTAAAAATATATTGCGGGGATAATTACTTATTGCTGAAAAACAGAGAAAATAAAAAAGTTAATTACCAGATAAAAAATCAGCCGATTTATCATTTCGGGTCTATGAGTGCAGGTCCTGTTTCCCGCTCCTATGTCGTAAAAGACCTTGAAGAATATGCAAAATATGAGCCTAACGTTCTTAAAAATGCTGCATATATAAAAATAAAACAAGGCGGCGGGTAATAATATATTAACTTTTATTTAAAATATACTTGTAAACAAAATTTTTTTGTTATATCTTAATTTTACAGCCGAAGTATGGGCGTTGGTATGCCTTGCTCGGATTTATACTAAATCTTTAAAAAAGGAGATAAGAAAATGCCAAAAATGAAAACACACAGAGCCGCTGCAAAGCGCTACAAAGTTACCGCAAGCGGTAAAATCGAAAGAAGACATGCCGGAATAGGTCATTTGCTTCAACACAAATCGGAATCAAGAAAACGTAAAATCTTTAACGATGTAGAGATTTCTTCTACACACGAAGATTTGATTTCGAAAGAGTTACCTTACAAAAAGTATTCAAGATAGGAGTGTTGAAAAATGAGAGTAAAACGCGGAAATGTCAGTCGTAAAAGACACAGTAAAATATTAAAACTTGCAAAAAGTTTCAAAGGTGCAAGAAGCAGAATCTTTAAAGTTGCTAATATCGCAGTTATGAAAGCATTAAAATATGCTTATCGTGATAGAAGAAATACAAAACGCAACATGAGAAGACTTTGGATAATCAGAATTAATGCTGCAGTTAGAGAAAACGGCATGAGTTATTCAAGATTTGTTAATGCTTGCAAAAAGGCAAATATCATTGTAAACAGAAAGATGTTGGCAGAATTGGCTGTTAACGATCCGGATGCGTTTGCAGTTGTTATGGAAGCCGCTAAAGCAGCAATGTAAGTTTTTAAAACAACAATTGAAGCGGGCTGACCAACGGTCAGCCCGCTTTGTTTTATTGAAAATTATTTTTCACATGATATAATATGTATATTACAAAATATTAGGTGAGGAAAATGTCACAGGTAAGAAATATAGTAGGCGGTATTGTTGCATTCGGAATGTCATTATTAAATCCTTCTTGCACTAACCCTGATGTAATTAAAAATACAGAGGACAGAGAAAGAGTATTAACGGAAATTATGGCAGAAAGACCGCAAACGGAATTGGATGCAATTTATGGTGAAATTCATAATGATTACGGTATAAAAACCCCGGAGCTGCAGCACAAGATTGACTCTGTAGCATTTAAGGATATGTTTGAAGGTACTCAGTTGGCAAAAGATTCAAATTTTGTTGCTGAATACAATGAAATGATGGCAAAAACAAAAGTGCCTTATATTCAAGATCTTTATACATATGATAGGACTTATTATGCAGATAAGGAAAAAATGACTTCTACACTTCATGAAATGGTTACAGTCGGGGAAATGCAGGAACTTAACAAAAGCTGCATTATGCCGGGAAATAAGGTCGATCTTAAAAGACCGACAAGTGACGGTTTGCAGTATTATATAGACAGTGTTGCTCATAACAAACTGTTTGAAAAATTCGGCTTGCTTGATTCCGCAGGTGCAGAAAAATTTTCAAAAATCTGCAGAAAAGTAAGACCGTAGGGGTAAATAATATAGTATTTTTTTAAATTGTCATGCTGAACTCGTTTCAGCATCTTACAAACATAACAAGAAAAAGTTAAACTTTTCAACTCACAGTTTATGAGACCCTGAAACAAGTTCAGAGCCTGCCCTGAATTTATTTCATGGGTGACAGTTTTAATAATGTAAAAACACTAAATGTTCTTTAATAAATCATTTATATTTATTTCCAAAACATTGGCAATATCATAAACAAGAAATATGGACGGGGTTTGCAGTCCTCTTTCAAATAGGAGGATATTTACCCACCCCAGCCCTCCCTAATTAGGGAGGGAGTAATGCTTTTGTTTTTGTTTTAGCACTACGGGTGGGTATTAAAGTTGCAGAGAAAAATAATTCAAAAAAAGGAAGTATACTTATTTACCCCCGTACCTTAAGAATTGTTAATATTTACCCCTTTTTAGTGTTAAAAATTACCTAAAAATTTTGTTTATGATACAATAATAATAAGGTTATTGGGGATAAGGAGAAACATTTTGAGTCAACAAAATATATTTTCGGAAGGTAAGATTGTTCCGGTTAACATAAGAGAAGAAATGAAGCGTTCATATATCGATTACGCAATGAGTGTAATCATCGGTCGTGCGCTTCCTGACGTTAGAGACGGTTTAAAGCCTGTTCACAGAAGAATTTTATTCGCTATGAACGAATTGGGTATGGCACCTGACAAACCGTTCAAAAAGTGTGCGAGAATTGTCGGTGAAGTTCTTGGTAAATACCACCCGCACGGTGATACTGCCGTTTATGAAGCCTTAGTTCGTATGGCTCAGGACTTCTCAACAAGATACCTGACGGTTGACGGACACGGAAACTTCGGTTCTGTTGACGGTGACGGTGCAGCCGCAATGCGTTATACAGAAGCACGTATGCACAAAATTACACAGTCTATGCTTGCTGATATAGATTGCGAAACGGTTGATTTCGTTCCGAACTTTGATGGTTCATTGGAAGAACCATCAGTATTACCTGTAAGATTACCGATGTTACTCTTAAACGGTGTTTCAGGTATTGCGGTCGGTATGGCTACAAACATTCCTCCTCACAACCTTTGCGAAGTAGTTGACGGACTTATCGCTTTAATTGATAACCCGAATATAACTGTTTCAGGTTTAATGGAGCACATTAAAGGTCCTGATTTTCCGACAGCGGCAACTATTGTAGGCTTAAACGATATTAAACAGGCTTACGAAACAGGCAGAGGCTCAATCAAGATGTCTGCAGTTGCAACAATAGAAGAAATTGCAGGCGGAGGCGGTCGTCAGGCAAGAACCGCAATTATAATTACCGAAATTCCTTATCAGGTTAACAAAGCAATGTTAATCGAAAAAATCGCTGATTTGGTTAAGGAACAGAGAATAGTCGGTATTTCAGACATCCGTGACGAATCCGACAGAGAAGGTATGCGTATCGTTATCGAACTTAAACGTGACGCAAAACCTGAAGTCGTTAAAAACAATTTATTCAAATATACTCAATTATCAACAACATTCGGTGTAAACATGCTCGCATTATGCGGCAAGCAGCCTCGTTTAATGAATTTATTAGACGTATTAAACGAATTTGTTGAACACAGAGTTGAAATCGTTACAAGAAGAACAGAATTCTTCTTAAAGAAAGCGAAAATCAGAGCTCATATTTTGGCAGGTTTGTTAATCGCCCTGAATGCATTAGACGAAGTTATTGAATTAATCAAGAAATCAAAAACAACGGACGATGCAAGAGTCGGTTTAATGAACAGATTTGGCTTAGATGAAGATCAGGCTAACGCAATCCTTGAAATGCAGTTAAGAAAATTAACAGGATTGGAACAGGATAAAATCAAAGCCGAATATGAAGACTTGATGAACAAAATCAAAGAATATGAAGCAATTTTGGCTGACAGACAAAAAGTTCTGAACATAATCAAAACAGAATTGCTTGAAGATAAAGAAAAATACGGCGATGACAGAAAGACTCAAATCGTTCCTGAACAGGGTGAAGTTACAATTGAAGACTTAACTCCGAACACTCCGATGGCAGTATTTATTACACATCAGGGATACTTAAAGAGAATAAGTCTTGATACGTTTGAACGTCAAAACCGTGCAACACGTGGTAAATCAGGTATTAAGACAAAAGAAGACGATGATATTCAGCACTTCTTTACTGCAATGATGCACGATAAAGTGTTGTTCTTCAGTTCAAAAGGTACTGTTTACAGTCTGAACGTTTATGACTTCCCTGAAGGCGGACGTCAATCTAAGGGCTTGCCTATCGTTAACGTTCTTCCGATAGAACAGGACGAAAAGATTACGGCAGTTGTTCCTGTAAGCACATTCTCACACGATTTGAACTTAATAATGTTAACTCAAAAAGGTTACATTAAGAGAATTGAATTAGATAACTTCTCAAGTATAAGAAAGAGCGGAATTATCGCAATTACACTTGAAGAAGGTGATAAATTAAACTGGGTTAAACTTTCAAATGCAAACGATGAAATAATTATCGGTACATCCTGCGGTATGGCAATAAGATTCCCGATATGTGATTTAAGACCTTTGGGCAGAAGTGCAAGAGGTGTTACATCAATGAAATTGCGTTCAGGCGACTCAATTGTCGGATGCGATATCGTTCCGAAAAACTACGATGCAGACCTGCTCGTTGTAACTTCTGACGGTTTCGGAAAGAGAACTAAGTTATCAGAATTTAGAACTCAAAACAGAGGCGGAATCGGTTTAATCGCAACTAAGTTTAAATCTTCACAATCAAGATTGGTTGCTTTGACTATCGTAAACGCATCAGACGACATTATGCTCGTAACCGCAAACGGAATTGTTACAAGAATGAATTCAGGTGCAATTTCTTGTCAGGGCAGACCTGCAACAGGTGTAAGAGCTCAAAATCTTGTTGATAATGATACGGTCGTTTCCGTAAACAAAATCGTGAACCCTGATGAAGACGAAAGCGTTAAAAATTACACTCCGTCAGATGAGGTTTCAGCAGAAGTTCAGGTTGAAAGCAAACAAACCTCTCTGCTTGACGAATTAAATCTTACGGATAACAATACAGAAGAATAATGATTACGAAATCAAAACTTGACGCACTTGCAAAAAAATATGAAACCGAAAGTTTTATAAATAATGACCCGTGCCAATTTATGCACAAAGGCGCAGGGGTAAAAGATAAAGAATTGTATGCTTTTATAGCATCTTTGTTTGCTTACGGAAACAGAAAACTGTTTATAAATTTTCTGAACGATTTGTTTGATAGAATGGATAATTCGCCTTATGAATTTATAAATAATCCGGATTACAAAGTTCTGAATGGGCTTTATTACAGGTTTTCCAAGGATAAAGACATAATTGAACTAATAAGAATTCTGAATAAACTCTACACGGAAAATGGCGGGCTGAAAGAATTGTTTGAATACTCTTACAATGTTGATAAAACGATTTATTCGACCTTTGTCGGGGTTGTTGATTATTTCTATTCAAATGTCGGAAAAGGATTTTCTCAAGGATTCTATCATCTTTTGCCCAATCCGAAAAAAGGCGGTGCAATGAAAAGATTAAACATGTTTTTAAGGTGGATGGTCAGAAAACCGCCCGTTGATTTGGGGATATGGGATTTTATTCCGCAAAGCGAACTATTAATTCCCTTAGATGTCCATGTCGCAAGACTTTCAAGAGAAATGGGACTTTTGACAAGAAAAAGCAACGATTTTCAGGCTGTTTTGGAGCTGACTTCAAATCTTAAAAAGTACTGTCCCGAAGATCCGGTTAAATACGATTTTGCAATCTTTGGTCTTGGCATCACAAGTTAAAGGGGTAAATAAATGGGTATAAAACTATATTTCGTTAGTTTGCAGGTTTGATACCCATCCGCTGTTGTATATTTCGCAGCAGCTCAATAACAACCGGCTCCTTCCCTAATTAGGGAAGGTAGGGGAAGGGTATCATTTATGTATATAAATATGTGTAATTTTCCTTAAAAAACAATTGTAAATAATTGTAAAATATTGTAAAATATTACCGTCATAGTGACAAAAAATCATGTTTTTGACTTTTAATATAGGTAAGTGTAGTTAACAAAAGGAAGTGGATTTATGTCAATAGGTGCAATAAATTCGGTTAATGCAATAACAAGTTTCAGAGCCGCTGAAGCAACAAAACCAATATCAGCTGAAGAACAGGTTTTACCGAAGTATTACGAAACTGCTGAAATGCCTAAGGAAAAGAAAGGTTTCTTTAACCGTCTTAAAGAAGGCTTTATTAATATCCGTAAATTCTTTATAACAACAGGCTATATGCTTGGCGGAGCCGTAAAAGGTACTGCTGTTGGTGCAGTTGGCGGTGCTGCTACATTAGGTGCTTTGGCTCTTAAAAATACCATAAAGAAAGCTCCTGAAGTTCTTACAAAAGGTAACAAGGTTGCAGCAGCTGCAGTTGGTGTGGGTATTTTGGCTATTGAACTTGTAAAAGCAAAACTCAATGCAAACGACAGAGGCGCTGACTTAGACCACAAATGGCGTACAGGTCACGACAGAAATTAATTTTAAAAAACATAATAAAAAGAGGTTATCTGAAAAGATAACCTCTTTTTTGTAAATTATTTTGAATAATTAGTTGATTATTAGATTAAAACCTCACCCTCGGCAGACTATGTTGCTTACGCAACACCCGCTGCCGCACCCTCTCCTGTTAGCAGAGGGGAAATATCACCAACTAACGGTTTTTCTTCTGTAATCCATATTGCCTTTGCGCAGAGCCCATTCTGTGCATCCTAATCCGTTTTTTATAGCCTCGTTTGAACTACTGTTTATATCACAAAGAGTTAGCTCATTCTGTGCGTTAATACTTTTATTTAATCCGTTTATATTAAAATTAAAAGAATCAACTCCAAAAATATTTGGTTTTTGCGGGCCATTCAAATCTACCAATATTTCTCCATTGCCGTTATCCCCGGCAGTTTTAATACAATACGTAATTCCGTCACTTGTTATAAAACATGTAGCAGTAGCCGGTTTCCAGTTGGTATCTTCAACTTCTGTTTTCTTAAGATTATTGTATTTACCTGAATAAAGACACTCATTAATATTAGAACAATTATTAATGATATTCATTTGAGCCATTAAAGCGTTTTTAAATGCGTCTATTCTTCCTGTTTCGTCTGTTGCGTCAGCAAAAGTTTTCCAATGTTTAACAGGTAAATTGTCATTATCAAGTGCAGCTAGTTTTATTGCAGTATTTAAACTGTTTTCTGCTTTATGTAATTGGGAAATAAATTTTGATTCTTCCGTTTGAACATTAATTACAGGCATTGTAATTGCCGCAACAACACCGATTATGGTTAATGTAATTATAACTTCCGCTAAAGTGAACCCTTTAAGTTTCATAAAAAACCTTTAATTAGTTTGCATCGTAGCTTTGTGCATACTGTTCGTTATTATAACTTGATTTTATTGCATCAAAGCTTGATTCCGAACGTCTCTTTTCAAGTACAACCTGTCCGTTTTTAACTTCCTGCTGAAGTTTGTTCAGACATTGTTCAAGGTTAACCAAAAGTTCTTCAGCATATGCTGATGCCCCGTCTTTTATTCTTAATGCTTCGTCAGTTGCCTGTATTCTTAAGTTTTCAGCATCATCAAGTGCTTTTCTCTTTATTTCGTTGCAGTCAGCCATCACTTGTTCTTTTACTTTTCCGGCTTCTTTCTTTACTGCCTGTATCAACTCTGATTCGCTTAAATATCTGCTTGCTTCTGCCTGTGCATCAGAAATTATTTTTTCAGCTCTCTGTTGTGCTTCAAGCTGTAATTCTTCACGGCGTCTCAATAAAGCTCTTGCTTCCTGTACTTCTGTCGGTAATGATGCATAAATTCTGTCAAGAATTTCTTCTATCGCATCTTTTTTTACAACTACCAGATAATTCGATAAAAGGTGAAACCCCTTATCAACTGTCTCTTCCAGATTTCTTAAAAGTTCATATATTCCATTTTGTTGTTGCATTTTTTCTTTCCCCTGTGTTAGCAATATTTTACGACAAATAAAGTTGAAAAGTCAAATAAACCCATGCTATTTTTTTGATTTCAGATAATCTTCGACACACTTCGGAACAAATTGTGAAATTTCTCCGTTGTTATAATAAATCTCTCTTACCGTACTCGAAGATATAAAACTGTATTCCGGTTTTGTTATTAAAAATACGGTTTTTATATCCGGTGAAAGTTTTTGATTTGTCTGTGATAACTGCATTTCATATTCATAATCGGAAACGGCTCTCAACCCTCTTAAAAGAAATTTTGCATTGTTTCTCTTCGCAAAATCAACTGTTAATCCGTCAAAACTTGCAACTTCAACATTTTTTATATTAGAAACTGCCTGTTTTATGAGTTCAACACGTTCTTCAACTGTTAAAAACCCTTTTTTCTTTATATTTCTTGAAACGGCAATTATAACCTTGTCAAAAATTTCCGCTCCTGATTTTAAAACGTCTAAATGTCCGTAAGTGACGGGATCAAAACTTCCCGCATATATTGCAGTTTTCATTTTTTTCTCCTTAACTGACAAAAAAGTTATAACACAAGAATAAACTAAGGTAAATTATTCGTTTCCGAATATTGTCAGTATCCCGTTTTCCATTTTTGCTTTCTGACCGTAAGGTATTGTTATTTTATCTTTAGAATGTGTTATTTCAAAGCCTGAATATATCGGGATATCAAGGTTTTGTGCAAATTCCTGAAACAGTTCATCAAGCCATTCTTCGTTATCATTATTTGTAAATTCACCCAAAACAATTCCTGATAAATTTTTCTTAAATTCAGGGATATTAAATAACTGTGTAAACATCTTATCTATCTTATAAACAGGTTCCGAAACATCTTCCGCGAAGAATATAAATTTTTCATCAGGGATAAAATCCTGACCGCAGAGAGAAACAATTGATGCCAAATTTCCGCCGAACATTCTTCCCTCGGCATATCCCGATTTATAAAACTTTTTGGCTTTAAAATTCAAATCATCATCGGTCGTAACTGCCTTAAAGAAGTTATCAACAGTAAACTGCGAAACTTCTTCCGCTCCGAAATCACCCGATGCCATCGGTGCAGAATAAGTTATTAAACCGGCTTTTTTCAAAAACATTGCAGATAAAATTGTAATGTCGGAATACCCTGCAAAAACTTTCGGATTATTCTTTATCAAATTGTAATCAATAAGATTTATAAGTCTTAAAGCCCCGTAACCGCCTCTTGAACATATAATTCCGTCAATATCTTCCCTTGAAAAGTAATGATGAAGTTCTTCCGCTCTCTCTTCGTCGTAACCTGCCATATATCTGTTTTTATACATTAGGCAATCGCTCAGTTCGACATCATATCCGAGGTTTCCGAAAAAATTCTCGGCACGTTTAATCGGTTCAATATCCTTTACAGCCCCGGACAGTGAGACTATCGCAATTTTAGAAGTTTTTTTAAGTTTTTTCGGTATTCTGTACTCAATCATAATCTTTATGATAAAATAATAGCATGAATTATGTACCGTTGTATACAAAATATCGTCCGCAGACATTAGGGGAAATAGTAGGGCAGGAGCATATAAAACAGGCTCTTTCAAATGCTATAAAACTTGATAAAGTTTCTCACGTTTATCTTTTTACAGGTCCGAGAGGAACAGGTAAAACATCTACTGCGAGAATTTTGGCAAAATCTTTAAACTGTAAAGACGGTCCGACTTTAACCCCATGCGGAAAGTGTGAAAGTTGTCAAAACATAATAAATTCGGTGCCGATAGATGTTATAGAAATTGATGCTGCAAGTAACAGAAAAGTCGAAGATACTCAGGAAATTTTAGAAAAAATCCAGTATGTTCCCGTCAACGGTAAGTACAAAATATACATAATAGACGAAGTTCATATGTTATCAACACACGCATTTAATGCGCTTTTGAAAACACTTGAAGAACCGCCGGCAAACGTTATATTTATCCTTGCAACAACTGAAATTCAGAAAGTTCCGGATACGATTAAAAGTCGTTGCCAGAGATACGATTTCAGAAGAATTACGGTTGAGGACATTGTTTCAAGATTAAAATACATCGCAAAAGAAGAAAAAATAAAAATTACTGACGATGCGCTGAACTATATTGCAAGAACATCTTTCGGCGGAATGAGAGACAGTATCGGGCTTTTAGATCAGTTAAGCGTTTTTGACAAAGAAATTACAACGGATGATGTTGATTCGATTCTCGGCAGATTATCCTTCGATGTTTTAAAAAGCCTCGCCGATGACATTATTTCCTCAAAAGGTGAAAATGCCGTTGAAACGCTTGAAAAAATTTATGAAGCAGGAAATGAACCTTTGCAGATATTAACGGGTTTATTAGAATATTTCAGAAACGTTTTAATTTTAAAACAGTGCAAAGATGAACAAATTCCGAAACTTCTTGACGGTATGAATTCGGAACATGTTAAAATTCTGCGTGAACAGAGTGAAAAACTTGAATTACATCAGATAATTTTCCTAATTGAACGTTCTTCGCACTACATAAACGAGTTAAAATCTTCCACAAACGGCAGATTGTGGCTCGAAGTCGGAATAATTGATCTGGCAAATCTCACTGTTAATACATCTTTGCTTGAATTACAGGACAGATTGTCCGCACTTGAAAACGGTACTGTTACTGTTGCACCTGTTGTTCAACCAATGCCAAGGCCCGTAGTTCAGGAAATCCCAAAACCTGTAAAGATTGAGAAAACAAATGACGAAGTTCCGTTTAAGGAAGATGTTAAACCACAGGCTGAAGTACCTGTAAAAGCAGAAATTCCAAAAGCAGAACCACCGAAATCAGAGCCGCCGAAAGCCGAAGAAAAAGAGTTTACTCCTGTTCCGAAATCTGCTCCGGGGGCAAAAAACAGTACTGCTGATAAGTGGAAAAGCATTCTGCTGAACATTCAGAGTCCTGCAACTCAGGCGATGCTGAAATGGGCGATACCTGTTAAGGTAGAATCTGACGAGGTTATAGTAAGTTTTAAAAACGAGGCGATGGTTAAGCAGATAAGCGAGTCAAAAAAAGATTCAATAGTCGCCGCCGCAGATAAGTATTTTAATCAGCAGAAAACAAAATTAATTATAAAAGTTTTTGATGCAAACGACCTGAAAAAAGAGTCTGCATCTGCAGAAACGAAAAAAGAAGAACCTCAGGCACCGGTTGTAAAAAATGAAGTTCCGCAAAAAACAGAAGAAACTCTTCAGGAAGTAGAACCAATGATAGAGGAATATGAGCCTGAACCGGATATAGAGGAAGAAAATACTGAAACTGAAAGCAAAAGACTTTCTGATCAGACTGAAATGATAATGGAAGTATTCAGCGGAAGACATATTGATTAGGGGTAATATGAAAAAAGCGATGATTATGGCCGCCGGTGTAGGCTCAAGATTAAATCCTATAACATTAAGTATTCCAAAACCCCTGGTTACCGTTGCAAATATCCCGATTATGGATATTCTGTTTAAAAATATGAAAAAACACGAAATAACAGATGTTATTGCAAATACTCATTATATGGCTGAAAAAATAATTTCCGGGTACGAAAATAATAATTTTGGGGTAAATTTTTCATACATAAAGGAGGAAACACTTTCGGGCACAGCAGGCGGACTTAAAAAATGTCAGCACTTCTTTAAAGATGGTGAAAATTTCTTTGTTTTATCTGCTGACGGATTATTTGATGTTGATTTGACAGATTTATATAATCAGCATATTAAAAATAATACAATTGCGACTATTGTCGTAAAAGAAATTCCCAAAAATCAGGTTGAACATTTTGGCGTTGTTGTGACGGACGAAAAAGGTCTTATTACAGAATTTCAGGAAAAACCTCCTGTTGAGGAAGCAAAAAGTAACCTGATAAATACTGGAATTTACGTTTTTAACTACAAAATTTTTGATTATATTCCCGAAAACGAATTTTATGATTTTGCAAAAAATGTTTTTCCGAAACTTCTCAGTGAAAAACAGATTTCTGCATTTAAGACAAGTGCTTACTGGTCCGATATAGGGACAATAGAACAGTATATTGAATCAAATTTTGATGTTCTGAACGGAAAAATTGATACCGGTCATACTGAAATTGTAAAGACCGAGTACGGACGATATATTTCTGAAAGTCCTTTGAATAATGCGGTTTGTATTGATTCTGTTATTGTCGGAAAAGATTGTAAAATCGGTAAAAACGTAACTTTAGAAAATACGATTTTATTAGATAACGTAACAATCTCTGATAACATTACCCTTAAAAATTGTCTTGTGTCTTATGGCATAACAATTGATAAGAATATCCAAAACGAAGTTATTGCATAGTTTTGAATCTATGCTTCAAAAGGACACCCGTCTAACTTTTTTCCGTGGAAATCATACCAATTGCCGTCAGGTTTAAGTGTTGCTGAATAACCCTCAAAGTCTTCACTATAACCATAGCGGCATCTGATAGCATCTTCATCATTATATTTTAATAAATATACTTTTTGCCCGTTTGCATCTACTGTTGAAATACGGTCATCGTATATTTTTGTCGGATTATCAAAATCTCTTGTAACGCGTCTTATTAAATTCCCTCTTGAGTCGTACATTCCAACAACTCCGTTCCCAAAAGCAAAATTTAAATTGCTGTCCTTTGCCCATTGTCTCAGGCTTTCTTCATCAAATTCTGATGGAAAATCCAAATCTTTCAGAAAACTTTTGTACGGATTTCTTTTTTGTGTCTGAGAAACCTGTGTTTCAGAACTTATTTCTTCTGTTTCCGGAACATATTCTTCGATAGGGAAAGGACATCCGTCTAATTTTTGTCCGTGAGAATCATACCAGTTTCCGTCAGCACAGTATTTCACAGATATTCCTCTTGATTCTTCATCATAGTTATAACGGCATCTGACATAGTCTTCATCACTGTATTTTAATAAAAACAGGTCTTTTCCGTTTGCATCTTTTGTTTTAATACGATCGTCATAAATTTTTGTCGGATTATTATAATCTCTTGTGACACGTCTGACTATAGATCCGCTTAAATCACGCATTTCAACAATACCGTCTGAGTCAACATCAAAACTCAAACCGCTGTCTTTAGCCCATTGTCTCAGACTTTCAACATCAAAGTCTGTAGGGAAAGTCAAATTATTCAGAAAATTTTTATACGGATTAATTTTTGGTCTTTGGGTAACCAAATCTCTTCCAAAGGAAATTCTTGGCATTTCAGTCATTTGAGGTCTTTCATTTTCTTGTGGTTTTACCTGTTCTGTATTTGCAGAACATTTGCTGAAATTAACCCCTTTTAACGGATTATGACCGTTTATTCCGATTTCTGACATAAAAATTTTCCTTATTATTTTACCTATATTTTATTTAAAGTCTTTTTTGGTAAAAGAAATTGCTTTTTGATTAAAGTTTTGTAAAAATAAAAAAGGCATGCTCCTCGCACGCCTGCTATGTTCTTTTACGGATAAGTTTATTTGGTTATTCTATGTATAGATTCATTATTTCGATATCATCATAATCAATATATGCTGTCTGCATAAGGTTTACACCTGTTTTTATTGTTAATTCGTTCTTTCGTCTTAAAAGGTTGTTGGGAAGTTTTATCTTTTGTCCGTCACCGTTTATCTTGATTTCCGCAATTTTGTTTCCGTTCAGGTAAACTTCGGGCGGGCTTGCATAAGAATTTGTTATTTTGTTTTGACCTATTCCTCTTGCCATTGCGGTATCAATTCCGATAATTGAGCCTATAACAAGGTAAACAGGCCTCGTCAGGCTTGCATCAGACAGATTAAAAATCGTACTGTAAAACGGTCCTGTCGGTCTTATTCTGAATTCTCCCGCATTTGCGGACATTTCGGAATAATTGTTGTCGCCCAAATGATACATATTTGTATCTATTGTTATGTTATGTGCTCCCTTTTTTTCTATTTCAAGAATTAACGGATTATTTAGTCCGTTTGAATTTATTGTTAAAGAATACGGTTTGTAACCTGTCTTTTCAACGGATATAACACTCGTTCCCGTTGTGCTTACTCCGATATCAAAAAAGCCGTTGCTGTCAGTTACCGTTGAATAATTTTGTTTCGGCAAAACTATTCGTGCATTTGAAATAGGGGCTTTTGTGTCACGGTCAATAACCTGATTGCCTTTCCCTACGGCACTTACTCCGCCCTGAAAAATTGCACAATCAGCCTGCAAACCTATTATCATTATCATCAGTATACAAACAAGTATTTGTTTCATGCTTTAATTTTTTACCGCTCTTTTGATTTTTTAATTACCTTCAATTATTTATTAAGGATAATTTTTAAAAAGTAAAAATTTTGTTTGATATTTGTAAATCTTTTTGATAAGATAATTTCAAATGCCGGTGTGATGAAATTGGTAGACGTGCCAGACTCAAAATCTGGTGTGGTTCACCCCACGTATCGGTTCGACTCCGATCACCGGCAATTTTTTTAGATTTTGGGTAGAGTGAGCAACGAAGTTGCGAAACTCGTGAGAGCAAATAGTCCGATGGAGCGAAAAAATTTCTCGAAAGAGAGATTTTGAAGCGGAATGAAGGACTATGCATCCCCCAATAATCTAAAGCCATTTTTTAATACTTAATTGTTTTTCTGAATTATTGCTTCACACCTTCAAGCCGTTCACTTTATTTTGCTTGTGAAACAGGAGTGTTGTCGCAAGACAAAAGACTTATTCCGCAAAATAGTCGCTCACTATTTCGGTGCTACTTCGGCGTTCCGCTTCGCTTCAGCCTACGCAAAATTCATTCGTCGAACCGTCTCTTGAATTTACTCCACGCTCACAGACTTTCGCTTTCGGGACTTTGTCCCTGTCCGCTCATTCTGTTCGCTATCCGGAATTACATTCCGTCCGTAAATTCGTCGGTTCTTACCTCTCGTAAAACGTGACATTTAGTCACCTTTTACTCGGCAGAGTGATCACCGGCAATTTTTTTAGATTTTGGGTAGAGTGAGCAACGAAGTTGCGAAATGAGCTGCAAAACAGCTCCTGCTTCCGCAAGCGAAACTCGTGAGAGCAAATAGTCCGATGGAGCGAAAAAATTTCTCGAAAGAGAGATTTTGAAGCAGAATGAAGGACTATGCATACTCCAATAATTTAAATCTCTTTTTGCAATACTTAATTGTTTTTATTTAGGGTTGTTTTGTAAACATATAACTCATAATTTTTGTTTTTTAATAATTCTATATTATTATTAAACTTTTTAAGAGTGCTGTATTTGTTTATGCATTTGAATTTTTCCGCAATTTTACTGTATTCATCAAGGTATTTTTTTATAAAATCAGGATTATTATCTTCAGTTTTAATATAAATTCTGAAAAAATGATCTAATCTTCCTATGCAGCGGCCATAGGCATTAATATATTCTTTTCTTGATATTTTATTCTTAATAGTGTTTAAAAAGTTTGTTGTAATTATGTTTGCCTGTAATGACATTTCTATTTTTTTTGCTGACAAAGTCATTAAATGGCCTTCTCTGTTTTGTCTGTAATAGTAATAGCATCCAACACATGGAATTGTTTTTCCGGATAACATTGTTACTCTTGCGGTAAATGGTATGTCGTCCTGAAACATCCTTAAATCATAATCAAAATAATCTATTTTTTTCTCTCTTAAAAAAGATGTTTTGTATATTGCATTCCATATGACAACGGAATGGTCATTTCTGCCGAGTTTTTTGTTTTGTTGATATTTTTTAATTATTATAGGATTAAGTTCACTATCACAATCGTAATCTTCATACACATATTTATAAGTGGTTCTTGCAATATCCGCATTTTGTTTTTTTGCATTAGTGTACAAAATTTCAAAGAAATTTAAATCAATCCAATCATCAGAATCAACAAATCCGATATATTCTCCCGTTGCGTGTTGCAAACCCATATTTCTGGCATTGTGCGGAAACTCTTTATTTTGTTTTATAACTACAAAACGATTATCTTTAGAAGAGTATTCTTTCAAAATGTTTAAAGAATTATCGGTTGAACCGTCATCGATACAAATAATTTCAATGTCCTTAAGTGTCTGATTTTTCACACTGTCCAAACATTGTTCCAAATATTTTTCAGTATTATAAATTGGTATTATTATTGATACCTTTGACATCTTGTATCCTTATCTTTCTTTAAAAATTCTGCATATTCCCGATATTCTCAATAATTTTTTTAGTATTCTTATTATTTTTAGTGGTCTTCCTTTTTTTAATAACTTTTTATATTCGCAGGGAAGACTATCAGCAATTATTTTAAACCATTTCTTCTTAATCTTTTTATCACAAATCAGACTTAATTCATAATTAAACATTTGAAGAAAATTTATATAAAATGCATTTTTCATAAGATTAAAGTAATTATTTTTTTCTAATGATTCCTTTGTCTTTGAAAAAGCCTTCATGATACAGTCAATGTGTTTATATCTGTCTTTTGTTAAACATAAATGTCCGACTCTGTGAGTATATAATTCTTCAGGTAATTTTGTTATTTTTTCTGCAAGAGTCAGTGACATGATATTAAAATACACATCATTACAAGTTGTTATTTCCTGAAAGGCAAGGTTATTTTGTTTTATAAAACTGAGCCTGTATAATTTTGACCAAGCAGGTATATTACAGAAATTATAAAAAATTTCCGGAAAATTTGTCTTATTAAAAACGTCAAAATCCTGAGTCAATCCGAAAGCGCCGGTCCAAGGACATGGCTGAATGGTGTTATTCGAATCATCTTTTAATTTGTTATAAAATACGATAATATCTGCATTTGTTTCAGTTGCTTTTTTATATAGTTTTTCAAAAGCATTTAATTCCAGCCAATCGTCTGAATCAGGAAAATATACAAATTCTCCGCGTGCTTTTTCTAATCCGATATTTCTCGAATTACCGGCATTTGTATTTTCTTTGTTAATCAGGAGTATTCTGCTGTCTTTTTGTGCGTATTCTTCAAGTATATCCTGTGACCTGTCAGTTGAACCATCATTAACACAAATAATTTCAATGTCCTGAAGCGTTTGGTTTGTAACGCTGTCTAAACATTGTCTTAAGTATTTTTCTGTATTATAAACAGGTATTATTACCGATACTTTTGCCATAAAATGTTTTTTGATTTTTATTTATAAACCATTTTTATTATATCAATAAAATGTGTTGTTTGTAGTTTTATCTTGTTGGATTTTGGGATAATTTTCATGATAGAATTTATACTGTAAAAAGAAGTGCTGAGGGTGTTATATAGCATGAATTTAAATTTTTTGAATTTATGGAATATAAAAAAAAGTTTTAAAAATTTTAAAATTAGTGTTAATGATTTTCTGATAAAACAGAATTATAAAAGAGTTATAAAAAAACTAAGAAACAAGAAAAAAATAAAAGTTGTTTTCCTTTGTTCGGAGAGTTCAAAGTGGAATTATGCCAAATTATATGAAAAATTAGAAAATTATAATTTATTTGAACCTGAAATAGTATTGTATCCGCATTTTGATAAAATCTTAAATAAAAATAAAATTTCTGTTG
>JAFRHR010000039.1 GCA_017433195.1 bacterium | reverse complement strand
TATTCTATAAAAAATAAATCGTTTTAAAAATTGTCTTTTGATTTAACTCGTTTTTACAAATTTTAATAAATAATGCATTAAAAAAGAGATGATTTTTAATCATCTCTTTTTTATTATTTTGCTTATTTATATCTTAGCCAACTTCAGCCATTTTGTTTTGAAGAACTTTTGCTGATTCTTCATAACCTGAACGTCCCATCAAAGCGTAAGTATAATTTTTAGCCTGTTCAACGCCCGGCTGATTGAATGTATTTATGTTATATAATTCGCCTGCGATAGCAGTCTGAACTTCCAACATATAAAGCAACTGAGCAACGTTGTAACCGTCAACCTTAGGAATTGAAATTGTCAACGTTGGTTTCTTATAATCAGATAAAGCAACTCTTGTAGAATCTGCTTCTGCATTTATAAGATTGTTAATTGATTTTCCGCCCAAATATCCGATACCCGTATATTCAAGTATTCTCGGAATTTCAAGGTTTGTATCAAATTCTTCAACTCTTATAAAGGTAATCAACTTATCGTTTGGACCTTCGTTATATAACTGAATTTGAGAGTGCTGGTCTGTTGCACCCAAAGCCTTAATAGGTGTAGGACCAACGTGAACTTTTTTACCGTTCTTATCAACTTCCTTACCCAAAGATTCAGCCCATAACTGAACAAACCAGTCTGAAACGAATTTTAATCTGCTTGAATAAGGCATCATAACTGAAAGGTTTTTACCTTTTTTAGTATCCATTAAGTAGTGAATTAAAGCAGCCTGAGCAGCAATGTTTTCATGGATATCGGTATTTTTAAGAGCCAAATCCATATCCTTAATACCGTTCATGATTTCATCAATATCAATACCGACAAGAGCAAACGGTAATAAACCTACTGCAGAGAATACTGAAAATCTGCCGCCAACATCATCAGGAACAACAAAAGTTTTATAACCTTCCTGATCAGCGAGCTGACGAAGAACTCCGACTTTTTTATCTGTTGTGGCAACGATATTCTGTCTGTAAGCATCGCCTAATTCCTGTTCCATAAGGTTCTTGATAATCATATACTGAGACATTGTTTCAGCAGTTGAACCTGATTTTGTGATTACATTAACCAATGTTCTCTTTAAATCAAGAACTTTTAATAAGCCGTTAATTGTATCGGGATCAATATTGTCCAAGAAGAATATTCTCGGATAACCGTTTCTCTGTTCCGGAGTAAGCATGTTCCAGTACGGAGCAAGAAGTGCTTCCGTAACTGCAATTCCGCCTAAAGCAGAACCGCCGATACCTAAAATCAAAACGTTATCATATCTGCCTCTGACCATTGAAGCAAATTCTTTTACATACCAAACAGTTTCTTCATTGTAGCCCAAATTCATCCACTGAAGCCACTGTTCAGGTTTATCTTTACGCTGATTTAAATCCTTGATAATATCAGCAATCTTGTTTTTGTAAGATTTGAACTCTTTTTCGATATCCAGACCATTGTCTGAACCTACTATCATTCTGTCGGCAAATTTGTAATTAAATTTAATCATTATTATCCCCTCTGTTTATTCAACCGTTAGGAAAATGATACTACCAACATAAAAGTAAAGCAAGCATTTTGCCTTGTTATTTTATTAATCGAGTTCGTAATAAACTTTTCTTAATCTGTCACACAAATCGTTCATAAAATTCTTAAAATCGGTTACATTTTCAAAGGTAAAACCTTTTTTACCCAATTCTAAAATTTCGTACTGACATGTTGCATACAAAAGTTTTGATTCCATAACGTTTTTGATTAAATCTCCGAGGTTAACATACTCTTTCTTTTTGTTTATTTCATCTGCAATATTTTCAGATTTAACCCATTCCTCATCAATGGTTGTAGCATAATCAACAACCTGCGGAGTAATTGAAGCCAGAATTTTATCAGTATCACAGGCAGATTTTTCAGGGATAATTTCTTCAAGAGTTTTATATTCCATGCCTTTTATATATGCACCGAAAGAAGTTATGTTATAAACTTTTACTTTCTTATTTAAGCCTTCAATAACTTTTTCAAACTGAGGAATAAAAGAAAGATAGTCTTCCCTTGTTTTAACCATTTCCCCGTCTTTTGATTTAACTTCGGTCATTCTTACGGAATAATTATCAACTGTTACCTGATTTCCGTCACATTTACCTTTGCCGTCACTGTATAATTCATCCCCTTTGAATGCCAAATCTATACCTGCACATATAATTTCTTTTGCACCGATTTCTTTTGCGCAATACAAACATACTGCAGCTGCCGTTCCGTATGTTTCCTGAAGTTTCAGATTTTGTTTTTCGGCAATTAAACCTATTAAAGGCTCATTATTTGGCAGATATACTATTAAATTTTTACAATCAAAATCAAAAATAAAAGAAGACGCCTTTATATCAGCAATTATATTCAATTGTTTAATATAATCATTTTCCAGTTTTTCTGTGGTACTTTTTACGATAGTTGAATCCGTAAATACTGCAAAATCAGGAACAATATTTTCCTGCTGCAGGTATTCGAGAGTTCTGTTTACCGCAAAAATTGTGAATTTTTCTCTGTTTTCTTTGATTTTTTTAATATTTTCTTTTAATGAAGGACCTGCACCCAAAATCATTGCGGTTGTTCCTTTAAATTTATTTTCTAACTGTGAAAACAGAATTTTATTATTTGCTTTTCTGCTGTTCATTATAATATTTTTTGTCCAGAGTTCCGAAAGTTTTTTGGTTGTATTGGTATCAATAATGTTTCTCTTAAGAATGTTATAAATTTGCTGAATAAATTCAGGCATAACCTGCTGGTAAAACAGAGCATAATTTGCCGGATAAGTTATTTCCATTTTGTCACCGGATATAAAGTGACCGCTTATATATTTCAGACATTCTTTCTCATCATTAAAAATAAATACCCTGTTATCAGAGAGATACTTAACCAAATCAACATTTTCAAATACAAAGCGTAAAACATTAATATCGGGTTCATAGATAATTATTTTTGAGTCATACTTCAAAAATACTTCATCAAGCAAATATCCCATTCCTAAGCCGTAGATTAAAATAAAATCACTCTTTCTGAGTTCAGAAAGTATGGTTCTTGAGATAATGTTCTGAGATGCTTTTGAAGGGCTTTTAAGATCATCGAGAGGGAAATCCCCTTTTAAAAGAATAAACTCCCCTGATTCAGCCTGACCTACCGAAATACTTTCATCTAAAGATTCATTATGAAGTTTTTTCAGCCTGTCACACAAATCAGGATTAATTTTCTGTAGTTCTTTTAAATTATTTTCAAACATAATATGCCTCTCTCTATTTGTTATAAACAATTTTATCATTATTTTTTTATGTATTCAATAAAAAATTTCTTTCAAAAATTTTTATATTTTTATTTTGTAAAGATTTTTTAAAAATATTTGCAATAATGACAATTTTTATTAAAAAAAACACTTTATATAAACAAGTGTAGTTAGTTTTTAGTGTGGAATAGTTTTAGTGGGTTTGTTGAATTTCAATAACAATTTCAATATAAGTCTTCCAAAGATTAATTTACCTAAAATATCTTTTGGTAAACAAACTTATACAACCTCACCGTTAAAAGAGGATTCTTATTCTAAAAATTCTGCTACATCTGAATATTTTGATGAGAGCAGAGTGCAGACAATGGTTGCATCTAACCCTAAAATAACATCAATACTTGCCGGATACGGCTTAACCCCTAAAATAAACTTAACAGAACTAAAAAAACTTGCGTTAAATCATTTAAACGACACTAAAAACATCGCTCTCGGAATCTATGACAAATTGCCTGAGGATATAAAAACAAGTATAAATAAAATAAACTTAATTGATGCAGCTATGCTTCATGATTTTGGAAAAGTGTTAATTCCGAATGAAATACTTAACAAAAATTCTTCACTGAACGATAAAGAAAAAGAAGTTATGCAACTGCATTCGGAATTGGGATATGAAATGTTACAGACACAGGATATTGATCCCGAAACTTTAAAACTCATAAAATATCACCATCAAAATTCTCATAATACAGGTTATCCTAAAATTCAGGATTTATACGAGCATAATTTTGCCGCAGACGTTTTGCATGCTGCAGATGTTTACAGTGCTCTGAGGGAAAATCGCTGCTATAAAAAAAGTTTGTCTCCTGAACAGGCTCTTTCTATTTTAAAACAAGAAGTAAGTGCGGGAACACTTAACAATAAAGTATATTCCGCACTTGAAAATTATGTTACAAAACCAACCTCTAATTAGTTATTGTACTTAATTATGAGATTTTTTATTGTATTGACGAGTTCTTCGTCCGTTTTATCCTTAATTATATAAGCATCAGCGCCGCTTATTAAGGCTTCGTTTATAGTTTGTGTATCCTCTCTTGATGAAAGCATTATTATCGGGATATTGTTGAATTTCTCATTTTGTTTAAGGTCACGGATAAATTCTATTCCGTTTTTGTCAGGCATTTCGTAGTCAGTTACTATTAAATCATAATTTGCATTATTCAGATTAATTAAACCTTCTTCGGAAGAAGATACTGCATCTACATTAAGTCCTGTATTTTCTATTATTTTTTTGTAAATTATTCTCATAGTTTCATTGTCATCGACAAGCAAAACTTTTTTATAAGCGGATATATCTTCAAACTTAAACAAATTTCTGTTTTCTGCCTCGTGTATATGAACGGAGGCGGTTTTTAATACGTCCGTCATATTTAAAATCAGACAGTTTTCACCTGTCGGAAGAGTTGTTATTCCTGATATATTTTTGAGTTTTATAATTGGAACAGGAAGTTTTTTCTGAAATATATCCTGATATCCGACGAGTTTATCAACAACAATTGCAGTTTTGCTGTTATCAATATCTACAATTAAAATTGTTTCTTTTGCTTTTGGTTTTGGGATTTCGAGATTTAAAATTGCGGACAGATAATAAAGCGGAATAATTTTATTGTCATACAAAAGACTCTTTTTACCGTTTGTTTCGTGAATTTCATCCGAATTTTTCAGAACAAACGTATCGATAACGGAAATCGGAATTGCGAAATACTGATTTGCAACTTCAGTTATAAACGCTTTAAATGTCGTTAAGTTTACGGGAATTTCAATAGATGTACAGCAGCCTTTTCCAAATTCGGATACTACTTTTATTTTTCCGTTTAAGTCAGCGAGCTTGCTTTTTACAATATCGAGTCCTATACCTCTGCCTGAAATATCGGTAACATTGTCTTCTGTTGTAAATCCCGGCCAGAAAATTATGTTTGTAATTTCATCATCTGACATTGAGTTTATGTCTTCCTGAGTCAAAAAACCTTTTGCCAAGGCTTTTTCTTTGATTTTTTCAAGGTTAAATCCCTGACCGTCATCAATAATATCAATTTTTATTTTGTTATCTTCCTGACGAACATTTAAAAGAATTTTTCCTTTTCTGTCTTTGCCTTTTTCAAGTCTTTTTTCCGGAAGTTCAATCCCGTGGTCAACCGAATTTCTTATTATGTGCATAAGAGGGGCTTTTATTTCTTCGATAATTTTTTTATCCGCACCCGTTTCGTCCCCGTTTATAATAAAAGTAATTTCTTTTCCCTGCTCTTTTGCAATATCTTTAACCATTCTCGGAAAAACATTAAGAATTGAAGATAACGGCAAAATTCTCATATCTTTTATGAGTAATTCAATTTCGTCAATTATCATATTCGATTTTATTTCGTTTTCATTTGTTTTTCCTATCAGTTTTGTTACCGAATTTTTTAATCTGTACGTTGAGTCATTTTCTTCTTTAAGCGCATCTGACAGGTTATTTATGAGTGTTTGAACGGTTTGATTATCATTTACACCTTTTACTTTGTAATTTTTTATCTGTTTTATCGCCTTATCCGTAATATCCTGCAATTGCGAAATTTTTTGCTTAATTTCATTCAGCTCATTAAGACTTTGGGTTGTTTCCATTTTGTTTGCAATTAATTCTCCGAGCTGGCTTACAAACATATCGAGTTTTACACTGTTTACATTCAGAGTTTTAAATTGTGTTATATCGTTTACGGCGGTAATTTGGACATTTTGTTGCTCATAGTCTGTTTCAAGCAACTGTTTCAGTATTTCCAATTGTTGTTTTACAAGAGTATCATCCGTTTCATTGTTGCTGTTGTTACAGTAATCCATACTGTTTTGAAGAACAGTTTTCATTTCATCACTTAAAGTAATATTTTTTTCGTTAACAAAATCTACTATTTTTGAAACTTCGTCCGCAATACTTTGATTTTTTTCATTCAAATCAACTCTTACAATGGAAACTTTAGGATATTCCGTTTCTTCAGATTGAACATTATTATCTGTGCCTGTTACTGAATTTGCTTCGTTAAGTTTGCTTTCAATCTCTGAAATTTCCTCTGTCGTGAGTTTGTTTGATAACTGTTTAACAAAACTAAGTTTAACCTTTATGTCTTCTATAGCTTTTTTTACATTGAACAAATCACTTTCGGAAAATATGTTGTACAGTTTTTCGGATAATTCAAACAACTCACTTATTAAAGGTGTTTCTGTATTTACCGGAATTTGTTTAAGAACGGAGGAGGCCTTTTTTATTAAATCGCCTATTTCACTTTTTCTTTGCATAATATCGGAAAAATCAGCATTATTGTTTTCTGCCGGTTGTTTTTCTCCGTTCATGCCTGTATTTAATAATTTATCCAGTGTTTTTATCTGATTTGGAATATCATCTGATGTAACTTCTTTTTTGGCAAGTATTGAATTTTTTATATTTATGTTTATAAGGTCTAAACTTTTCCATAATTCGTCAATAACATCTTCATTAATAACCAGATTTTCCGATTTAGCCGCATCTAAAACATCCTCTATTTTATGAGCAAGTGCCTGAGTATTATGAAAATCCAGCATTCTTGCCGCCCCTTTTAAACTATGGGCATTTCTGAAAATTTCAAGAATATAGTCCTGATTTTTGGGGGATTTTTCAAGTTTTGACAAGGCATCTGTCATATTTTTCAGAATTACATCCGATTCTGTTTCAAATATAGACAATATCTCGTTAAATTCTTTTTCGCTAAATTCCACTGTTAATCCTCAACAGAATTTTTCTTAACTGAATTTATAACATTATCCGTTATTTCGGTAAAATTTGAGGAATACTCATTAATTGCGGCCATTATGTCTTCAAGTTGTGATGAAATAATTTCCTGAGATTCTATATCAGTATTTATATCTGACAAAGATTCCAGCAATTCCGAATACATCTTCTTTATATTTAAAAATTCAGCCTTTAGTTCATTATTTGTTTTAATGAGCAAATCGAGTTCATTATTTCCTGTATCTATTAAATGACAGGAAGAATCAGCAGATTCTTTTATACTTTTTATAAAAGAAGTTATCTGAGTAATTGTTTGTTTTGATTCGTCTGCAAGTTTTCTGATTTCTCCTGCAACTATTGCAAAACCTTTTCCGTTTTCGCCTGCTCTTGCAGCTTCAACTGCGGCGTTAAGCGCAAGCATATTTGTCTGTTCTGTTATTTCTTCAACAATTTTTACTGTATCCGAAGTTTTTTCTATGTATGAAATTAATTCTCCGATAAATTCTGTTGTTGTGTTTATTTTTTGTTTTAATTCAAGCAGTTTTTCAGAATTTATTTCAGAGTTTTTTTCCGACAAATCAAAAGCAGGTTTATTGTCATTCTGAATACCCGTAAGCATATTTTGAATATGACTGTTAATACCTTTTAAGGTATCAATGTTTTTTCTGCCAATGTTGATTTTATCATCATAGACATTTTTCTGATCTTTAATCATCTTTTTAACATCATTTATGATTTTATCAGAATCTTTTTCTCTTAAAGAAAACATTGTTTTCAGGTTATTCAGATTTTTAATTGAACATATGAGATAACAAATTATATATGCAAAGCCCAAAAATAGAATTATTCCTGACTTTAAACCGTAATTATAATCAGCACAAGCCAGATATGTACATACTGCAAGAAATACAACAAAGAAAATTATATTTATTATTATGCCCACGGTAAATTTATGCAGATTTTTAATTTCATTATTATCGCTCATTCTCATCTCCATAGAACTTTTTACTAAAGTATTATATAATAATAACAAATTTGAGGAAATGGGACAAGTTATAACAAATGGAAAACAATTTAACAACAGAACTTAACAGAAATTTGTACCTTACTTTTATTTTAGACGATGCAACATATGCGGTTAATTCTGATGAAATTATTGAGGTAATAAAACTTCCGTTACTTGAATATCCTTATAAATTACCTGCAAATACGGTTGGTTTACTGAATTATAACAATATGCTGATAAATGTCATTGATGTAAGATTTTATCTGAATAAAAAGCCCTCGTCATACAATAAAAATAATTCGGTAATTATCGTAAAAACCGATGAGTCAATAATCGGAATTATGGCAGACAGGATACAGGGAATTACGGATTTTGACTCTGCCAATCTACATAATATAAATGAATTTTCTGATAATAATATCGTTCAGTTTATTTATGTTAAAGACGGTAATAACATAAATATACTTAATCCTTATATAATTGAAAACATACTGAAACATCCGCCCGTTATGGAAGAGATTGATATCTCCGCACTGTTTCCAAAAGATGAAACTTCTCTTTCCGTAATGGAAAACAGAAAACAAAACCTTGCAGATAAAACTAAAAATTTTCTTTCACTCGATACCTCTTTAGAAAACAGATACCTGTCTTTTAAATTAAATGACAATATTTACTGTATAAAGTTATCGGACATTTCTGAAATAATAAAAGAAACTTCGTTTATAAAACTTCCTAAAATTTCGGACTCTTTTTTGGGAATAACGAGTATCAGAGGTGAATACATTACTGTTTTAAACCTAAAAAAACTTCTAAACCTGAAAGACATCCATTTACCACCAAAAATATCATCAATTGTAATACACGATAAAAATATTAAAGTTGCAGCCGCAATAGACGAAATTCTTGAAATCATTGACATTCCTGAAATGCTTTTGGATAATACGAATACAAAACAGGTTTCAAAAGAAATTATAGTAAACAAACAAATTTATTCCCTGATAAATGTTGAAAATTTACTGAACGACAAACGTTTATACGTTTTTGAATAGAAAACATTTGTTTTATTTTTTAACTATCTGTATTTCGTATCCCAATATATCGGCAACAGTTTCAATTTCATCATATCTTAAAGAACTTAAAGATATTTTATGCAGTAAACTTTGATGGGTGTAATGTTTTCCTGTTTTTTTAGCTAACATTTCCGCTAACTGTTTAGCGGTTAAATGTTCTTTTAACATCATTATTTTTATTTGCTCTTTTGAACTCATAATCCCCTCTTTAAAGAATAATTATACTTTTTACAGATAAAATTTGACAAATAAAGAATAAAATGTTAATTTATATTCTATATTAGGAATAATTATTCTTATTAAAGAATAAAAGATTAAGGAAAGATATTTTATGAGTGATTATAATGAGTTTTATACTTTGCTTGATAAAAAGAAGACACAGATACTAAAAAACTACAATAAGCACAAAGATGTTCACAAAACGGTAAATGATATTTTAAAAAAAGCAGGTAAAGAATTTCTGTTTTCATACGTAATGTTTTTATGTTCGCATGAATGTTTAAAAGATTTATCTAAAATGAAAGATATTAACGATATTGAAGAAATTAATAATTTAAAAAATTCTTTTGAAAAAATATGTTATTTTTCAGATAACATACTTTTGGAATTTGAAAAATTAATTTTTTAAATACTAAGGATAAAAATTCTGACACAAAACTTAATCAGGTACTTGAATTTTATATTTTTTTCTATTACTATTAGTTTTACTTGTACTAGCATATATAAGGAATAGCGAAATGAATCCTATAATAGACGACTTGGAAAGTAAATTTTTAGACAAAGAATTACCGGAAATCAACCCCGGAGATACCGTTAAGGTTTTCGTAAGAATCGTTGAAGGTAATAAAGAAAGAACACAGGCATTTGAAGGTACTGTTATCAAGAAACATGGTGCAGGCATCAACAAAACCATCACTGTAAGAAAAGTATTTCAGGGTGTTGGCGTTGAACGTGTATTCTTGCTTTATTCTCCCCGTATAGAAAAAATTAACGTATTAAGACGTGGTGACGTTAGACGTTCTAAATTATATTATTTAAGAGAACGTTCAGGTAAGGCAACACGTATCAAGGAAAAGATTGAAAAGAGATAAACTTCATATTCAATGGTATCCGGGGCACATTGCCAAAGCAGAAAGACAACTCAAAGAACAATTAAAACTTGTTGATGTGGTTGTCGAAGTTCTTGATGCCAGAATACCCCAAAGCAGCAGATACGATACTACAGATTCTCTTTTTAACGGAAAACCCCGTTTAATACTTATGAACAAGTCAGATTTGACGGATAATGCCGAATTGAGCAAATGGATTGCTTTAATTAAAAAGCAGTCTGAATTTCCTGTTTTTAAATTTAGTGCAAAGTTTTCAAAAAATAATGAGATTATTTCAAAAATTATAGAACTCGGAAAGCCCAAAATTGAAGCTCTGATGGCAAAAGGGCTCTTAAAAAGACCTGTAAGAGTAATGGTTGCAGGGTTGCCTAATGTTGGTAAATCAAGCATTATAAACAATTTGACCAAAACTTCAAAAACAAAAACAGGCGCAAAGGCAGGCGTTACAAGACAGCAGCAATGGGTGAGAATTAACCCTGAAATCGAATTATTAGATACCCCCGGTATTATTCCGATGAAACTCGATAATCAGGAACGCGCGCAAAAACTTGCGTTTGTAAATTCCGTTTCAGAAAATGCATATTCAGCAGAAATTGCGGCAAACGAATTGTTGTTTGTACTGAGCGAAAAGTACAAAAAGGAAGTTTACGAATACTATAAACTTGATGCGGATAAAGAATTAAATCTTGAAAATATCGCAATAAGCAGGAATTGGGTAAAATCAGGTGCTGCGCCCGATATTGAAAGAACTTCTCAGTATGTTCTGAAAGATTTCAGAGACGGCAAAACGGGTAAATTTATTTTGGATAATTTAAACGACTATGAGCAGTAACGAATTATTTAAGTTTGACAGGAGTTTTAAAAATATAATAATCGGAACGGATGAAGCAGGCAGAGGACCTGCCGCAGGCGGAGTATTTGCTGCAGCGGTTTATTTTCCCGAGCCTAAAAATGAACTTATTAAAGAACTTGCCCGCTTAAACGATTCTAAAAAATTATCAAAAAAATTAAGAGAAGAACTATTTAATATTATTAAATATAATACTATTAATGAAATTATATGTGTTGAGGTTGAAGAAATTGAAAGAATAAACATTTTAAATTCTTCATTAAAGGCGATGAATTTAGCATGCCAAAGCGTAATTAACAGAATACAGAAAAAAGATAATTTATTAGTTTTGGTTGACGGAAACAGACTTATAAAAGAATTTCCTTATAATCAAAAAACGGTTGTTAAGGGCGATTCAAAATCTGCATCAATAGCGGCGGCAAGTATTTTGGCAAAGGTCAGCCGTGACAGATATATGGATAAATTAGCTGAAGAATTCCCGCAATATCTTTGGGATAAAAATGCGGGATACCTTACAAAACAACACATTGAGGCTATCGATAAATACGGTTTAACAAAATATCACCGTCCGTCATTTTTAAGAAAACACTTCGGGGTAGGGGTAAAGGGGTAAAATTAATATAATAAACTAAAATAAGTTCTGTGCCCTCCCTAATTAGCGGATTTACGGACGGAATGAAATTCCGGATAGCGAGGTTTGGAGTTGCGGCAGTAATAACGAAGCAACGACAAAACCGAGCGTGAAGTAAATCCAAGAAGAGAGTGATAGGGTGGGTAGATTTCCCGTAGGACTTTATCAATATAAAAAGGGCGGTCCGTTGGACCGCCCTTTTAGTTTATCATCAGATTTTGTATTAGAACAAAATTACTAATTCTTCGTTAGGATTCAAAGAAGAATCATTTGATAAGCCCGGTGCAAATACGTATAATAATTCGTCACCGAATTCATATAATACACCGAATGTGCCGTTAACGAGGATTTTTGATAAATCAAAAATACCTTTACCAATTGTATAGAAGCTATTACCAAAGCTTCTTGCAGCTGCAGCACCTTTAAGAGAAGCGCCTTCAACGAAAATGCCGCCAACATAGTCACCAAATTCTTCTGTTCTGTTAGAAATGATATTAGCAGAACCTGCAGCATATCTTCCTGTAACACCTGCAACTCTTGCAGTTGCTGTGAACGGGAAGCCTAAGAATCTTGCGATTACGTTAGGATTTTTAGTAAGTGTGCTTCTTACTTCAGATATATCTTTCGGGAATGCTAATTCAGTGTCTTTGTTTTCGATTTTTGTAAATTTAACTTTTACAAATCCCGGATTTTCGTATCCAGGTCTCTGAACGCATTTTACTTTACCTCTTACCAAAGAACCTGCAGGGAAAGCAACTCCGTTGATAACAACGTCTTCAGTAACTGTAGCTGTGAAGCATTCACCTGCATTAGCAGTTTTAGCACTGATTCTGTCGTTCATTTTAACTTTAATAGCAACAGGAGCGTTGCAGTTGCAGCAAGGTGCATTTTGAGCAACTCTTAATTTCTTGTAGTATGCAAGATTGTATTTTAAGTCACCAACGATAAATGCAGCCTGTTCTTTTGAAAGATACTGGTTGTTGATAGCTGCGTTTTTGTCAGGCATATAAGTTAATAAACCTGAGTTTATAACTTCGTTAGTATCTTTGTAAGCCCATTGAGGGATGTAAGCGATTTTCTTTCCGTTAAGTGTAGGAACAGCTTCGCTTGTTTCCATATCAAGAATTTTTGCTATTGTAGCGAAAAATTCAGCTTTTGTAACTTTCTGATCAGGTTTAAATACACCTTCAGGATATCCGATCATGATTCCTGCTTCGTTAGCAGCATTAATCTGAGATTCAGCCCAATAGCCTTTTGCTACATCAGGGAAGTTTTTAGCACCTGCTTTTTCCTGTAAGTCAAAAGCGTCAGCCAAAACTACAGCTAATTCAGAACGCAATACAGCGCCCTTTACATCAAATTTTTGTCCGTTTTCCTGTCCTACTCTCATTAAGTCTAACATTGAGTTTGCCCAGTGAGAAACGAAAACGTGTTCTTTATTTTTAATACTCATACCATGTCTTGTTTTAAGTGCTTTTCCGCCAAGAACGTATGTAGTATCAGCAGTTGCTCCGTTAGCAACTTGTGATTGTGAGCCAAAAAGACCCGGATGTGCATAGGATTGAACAAATCCTTTTGCACAATGTGCATTTGCTGATAATGAAATAAATGAAGCCATCATCAACGCGCAAATAACTTTTTTCATATTACAGCCTCCTTTTATAAACTGATAAAAATATTATTCTCTTCTCAATTTTATCTTATTTCACACATACTCTTTCGTCAATATTATAAATGAATGTAAATTTATAAAAAAAATTTATTTTTCTTGCAATTGTAGTATATTTTTTGATAGAATTAAGGCTGAGGAAATCCTTAAAAATGAAGAAAAAATTAATACTTACTTTAGCGTTTTTTTTACTTTTTGCATCAGCAGAAGCCGAAGCAAAAATGACAAGAGAAGCTCATAAATTATACCTGCAGGCATGCGAATACGAATATCAAAATAAGTATTCAGATGCTATATCTGTTATAAAACGTGCCATTGAAATAAACGGCGATGATGCTCTTCTTTATACAAAAATGGCAGGCTTATACTCAGATACAAATGATTATGAAAATGCTCTTGAATACTATAAAAAAGCGCTAAAATTAAGACCTAACGATGCTTTTATTTATATAAGCATCGGAAATATTCTTCAGACAACAGGCGACTATGAAAATGCCTATAATTCTTTTGAACAGGCAATGAAGATTTTCCCTGACTATAAGTACAATTACCTTAATTTGGCAAATGTAGAGTTTTATCAAAAAAAATATGACGAAGCGGCACAAAATTACAATATGTTTTTAAGTGTTTATCCTGATCATCAGGACGCAAGAGAAAACCTTGCAAACACTTATTTTGCGGCAGGAAAACTTGAAGATGCATGCAATCAATACCAAATCGTATATACAAAATATCCGACTACTTTCAGAGAATATATAAATTACGGAGATGTATTATTCAGAATGGAGCAATACGAAACAGCAATCCCGATTTTACAGAAAGCAATTTCATTAAATCCGGAAAACGTATCTTCATTAGCTGATTTAGCTGTATCTTATCAGAAACTTAAAAAGAACGAAGAAGCACAACAAACATTTGAAAAACTTTTTGAAATAAATCCAAAACTTGCGCTTTTAAGATTTGATTATGCCGTTTTACTAAACGACATGGGAAAGAGCGAAGAAGCAATTCAGCAGTATAAACTTTATTCTGAGACCTATCCTGATGACGCAAATGCATACAGAAACATGGCTTATATTTTCAAAAAACTCGGAAACAGTGAACTTACATTAATGAATTTTGAAAAAGCATACTCAAAAGACGCATCAAATTATGAGACAAAGAAAGAACTTGCTCAGTGTTATCATGAAAAGGGTGATTACAAAAATGCAGTAAAATTCTATGATTTGGCTCTTGCCGTAACTCCGAATGATTATGCGCTGAAAGCTAATAAAGCACTCGCTCTTCATTCATTGAAAAAATATCCCGAAGCAATAAATTTATATAAAGAATTGCTTTCACAAAAAGATGACGACAGATTATCAAAAAATCTTACATCCGCAACAATATCTTACGCCTATGAGGTATTAAACAAGCATGATTCAGATCAGGCATCACTTTTGTTTGAAGAAGTTATAGAATTAAATCCTGATGAACCTGCGGCATATTTCGGACTTGCAATAATAAATGCAAATCTTAATCAAAAAGCAAAAGCCGTAGTATTTTTTGAAAAAGCAATAGAACTTGCTCCGGATAATCAGGTTTATAAAGATGAGTATAAGAAATTCTGTGCAGGACTTGAAAAAGATGAAGTCAAAACAGTTACAGCAAAACAACCGAAAGAAGAAAAAGTAACTGAAACTCCTTCAAAACCGATTGAAGAAGTTAAAAAACCACAGGTTGATGAAACGGACTTAAAAGCAAAAGCTGAAAGCAAAAAACTTATAGAACTCGGGGACAAATATTACAGAGAACAAAAATACAAGGATGCAATTAATACTTATAAAAAATCATTGGTACTTGTTCCGGACGATAAAGTTACAATGCTGAAAACCGGAAACCTGTATCGCTTAACAGAAAATACCGATAAAGCAGTTGAGTACTATAACAAAGCCATTGATATAGATCAGAATTACGCAGATGCATGGTTTAATTTAGGGCTTATTTACGCAACAAAAAGACAATCGGATGAATCTGTTAATTGTTTCAAAAAAGTTATATCTTTAAATTCGGATTATGCTTATGCTTATTATGCACTTGCGCTTGCATATGAACAGAAAGATGATAAAAAAGCCGCAGTTGAAAATTACAAAAAATACCTGACACTTGAAAAAGACAAAAATCAGATAGAGTCTGTTACTATAAGAATTCAAGAACTTGAAAAATGAAAAAATTAATTTTTCTTTGCATATTTATTTTAATTCTTTGTACCTCATGTAACCACAAAGGGCAGATATTTTTCTATGACCAGCCCGTGACAAATATAACGGCAATGCATCCCGTACACGTTTTTGAGGCAGGGAGAAAAATATATTATCTGTATTTTAATGAAAAGCAGGACTTTAAAACCGACTTTATAAGAGTTAAAGTTATCAAAGCCTACGATAAAACAAATACCGGCGGTTATTCAGTAATTCTGACCAAAGATTATCGTCTGATGAAAGGAGAAAAAAGATATCATACCGATTATTTTGTTTTACGTGAACCCGGTCACTATATAGTACAGGTTTATGCAATTGATAATTTTGATCAGGATATAGGATTTGGGGAATTATACGTAAGGTAGTTTCAGGATAAAAATTTATTTTATAAATATATGATAATAAAATATTAAGATTTCTTTACATAATGTTATAAAATAAAAAAAATGTGGAACATGATAATTAAACCGTAAGTATAGCATGTTAACATCTCTATTTACCCAACCGCATGCATTCTGAAAAGATGCTACACTATTCGTATGAAATTTATTGATATTTATTGACTAAATATTGTAAATTATGATAGTATAGCAACATGAGAGTGCGTAAAAATATGTTAACAATGTAATAAGAAAGGCTGATGATTATGATGAACAAACGAGGATTTACTTTAGCAGAAGTTCTGATAACACTTGGTATTATCGGTGTTATCGCTGCAATGACAGTACCTACATTAATGAACAATAGTACGGAAATTGAATTCAGATCCGCATTTAAGAAAGGTTTAGCATCACTAAACCAGGCGGTTACAATGAACGTAGCTTTAGATAATGTCGATTTCGACTCTTTGACAAGTACAGTACTTAAGGATACAACTGTTGACTCATTATGGGCATTACTTGCAAACAGAATGTCAACAGCTAAGTTTTTGGATACACAGGATACTTCAAGAGATACAGAATTGTTAGACATCGGTGGTGTTGCAAAAGTTGGTAACATTACAAAGACGGCTGATGGTTCAGCTCCTGGCGGAAACGGTAACGTTGCAATGTTCTTTACTGATGGTTCTTGTATAATTTGGAATCCGACTAAGTCATTATCTAATACTGCGGGCGTGCTGAATAATACTAATACAGCTAATGGTATCAGAGCAATTTGGGACGTAAACGGAAGCAAGAAACCAAACAGATTATCATGGTGTGATCCTGCCGCAGCAAACGGAAACCGTGATAAGATATCTAAAAAGACTGATGATCATCAGTTAACTGCGGGTACACGCTGTAACGATGAAAACGTTATCATAAGAGACCAGTACTCAATTCTGTTAAAAGGAAACAGAGCAACCCCGAATGGTCAAGCTGCTCACTACATATTCTATATGAAGTAGTCATAAATACAGTTTAAAAAGGCCGGTGCAAATACACCGGTCTTTTTGTTAGCATATATTACAAATCATTAAGCTATATAAACTAAAAATAATTTTACACAATATTTATTATTTGCAAAAACTGAAAAAATAATGCAGAATATAATATGAGGGTTTTGTGGAAGTTACATTTGATAAATATTCATTAATAATCGACGGGAAAAGGACTTTTATAAGAAGCGGTGCTTTCCATTATTTCAGAACACCGGGAGCTGAACTTGCAAATGACCGTTTTTCAAAGCTGAAAGCGGCAGGATATAATGCTGTTGATATTTATTTTCACTGGCAATACCACTCAAAAAAACAGGGTGTTTATGATTTTACGGGAATAAGAAACATAAAAAAAGTTTTGCAGGCTGCAAAGAATAACGGTTTATATGTTATTGCCCGTCCGGGACCGTTTATTAACGGAGAATTAAGCGCAGGAGGACTTCCGTTCTGGCTTTTGGAAAACAAAGATGTTACTCCCAGAAACAGAATAGGAACTGAGTATCATTACAGTGAAGAATATATGCAATTCATTTCTGAATGGTATGACAATATAATTCCGATTTTAAACGAATTTAAAGATAATATAATCGCATTTCAGATAGAAAACGAATATGCAACGGATACAATGGAAGAAGATTACATGCGCGAATTATACAAAATGGCGCGCGACAGAGGTATAACATGCCCGATTTTCCATAATGATGCTTATTTCTGCGGGCTATGGGCAGATGTAGTTGATATTTATGCATGCGATTATTATCCCTATATAAACCCAAATCAGAACTGGAAACAGGATAACTTCTGTTTTGACTCACTTGATAATAATGAAGATATGTTCAGGTCATGCAAAGAAAATTCTCCGATATTTATTGCGGAAATGCAGGCGGGCTGGTTCGATAAATGGGACGGACAGGGATACAAACATATTAGAGATTCTTTGGGTGATGAATTTATTAATATTATTACCAAAACAGCACTTTCCCAGGGAACATCAATGTTTAACCATTATATGGCAGCAGGAGGTACTTCATGGGGAAATCTTGCCTGCGATGAAGTTTACACAAGTTATGAATTCACTGCTCCGCTTGATGAATACGGGATTCCGAGAGAGAATTTTTATAAAGCAAAAGAAATAAACTATTTCTTAAAATCTTTCGGATTTACTCAGACCGAGCCTTTGGAATTTAATTTTTCACAGGACGGGATTTATACAAGGCTGAGAAAAGATTTGGAAAACAACTGCGAATGGCTTTTCCTCAGAAATGTTAACCCTGAAACTCAGGTTTTGGATTTACCCGATTTGCAAAAAGTAACTTTAAAGCCTTACGATATGAAGATTTGCACAAAGGATTTAGAACTTAAGGCAGTTAAAATTAAGTTTTCAGATGTTGAAATCTTCGCAAAACTTGAGGACGAAAAAAATGATGTTGTCTTCTTTATTGCAGACAAAGATGCCTCAATATACCTTGAAGACGGAGATATTATAAGAGGCGGAAAACAGGATTATGACCACTTAAAATATGAAAAAGACGGCAAAACCACTCAGTTTGTATTTTTAACAAAACCTTTAGCTGATAGGACATGGATTGTAAACAATCAGGTTATCTTTAATGCTGATATTGTTTACGGAAACAAGGTTATCGGGCTTGAAAAAAGCACAGAAATTGCATATTTTGATTTGAAGTATGGTTTTTCAAAAAAACATTGCAAAGTTAAATCAAAGACATCGAAATTTGATTTAAAAAATCTTGATGTTACTTTCTGCGCAAATCCTATAGACAATGATTTTAATTATTCTCACTGGAGAAAGGTCGAAGAGAAAACAGATGCACTTTCGTGTCATTTGTATGATGAATTTCTCTGGTACAAAGGGAAAATTCCGGATAATATTGAAGAAATAACTCTTTCGGCAAGACATTTGTTTGCTGTTTATATCAATGAAAAAGAGGTTTTAAGCCGAAACAGTTATAAAATAGAAAAATTACAGGACATTCCGGAAACTATCCAGATAAGTCTGAACAAAAAAATACTGAATAAACCCGAAAACAATCTGACGATACTTGTTCAGAATTTGGGATTTGATAAAGGATTTTCAGGAGATACAAACAATCCGAGAGGGCTTGTTACTTTTAAAACAGCACCTGAGGCCAATATTCAGCTTTATGTTAATGAAAAACTTCCGTTAGAGCATAATATAACAATGGAAAGCGAAACTCCTTATTTGGCAAGGATTTCCGCTGAATTTAATACTGAATTTAATGAAAACGAAAAATTTTCAAAGTATGTTTATTTAAAGAATTTCCCCTATCGCCGTGCAACAATTTATCTTAATGGGCACAAGATAGGACGCTATATTAAGAGGACATGCGTTCAGGACAAATTTTATTTGATAGACACATTCTTAAAAGAGAAAAATACTCTTGATATTGTTATATGGCAGAGAGAGAAAAATATTCCGACAGCATGGGACTTCAAAAACGAAATTAAAAATGTTATAATTGAAGTCGGCGATGAAAAAAGATATCAGCTTTTTAAATAGATAAAGAGGGCAGAAGAATGGTTGTAGTTCCTGATTTTTTAATTAAAAGAATATATAAAAAAGGTTCGTTGGTTGATAATAACGGTCATATAGAATTTACTCTTAAAAATGTTCTCGGGCCGGGATTTTTAAGCGGTTTTGGTTATGTAAAAATAAACGAGACGGTTTATTCACCATCTGATGTTAAATTTATAACACAGGGACAAGAATTTTCAGGAACAGACATTTCGGAAGCAAATCCGATAAGTTTTCGTTTAGGACAGGAAGGCACTGTTATTCTTAACGGAAACGGCGGACTTATTAACGGAAATAACAAGATTGAAATCGAAGTTTATAATCCTGATGCCGGAAAAGTTTACCTCAGAGTTGATGATAATTTCGGAAACTAAAATTCAGTTAAAAATTTATTAATATTTTTCTTTTTTTGCAGATAATTCATTTTTGCAAAATAGTTGTGTACTTTTGTAACAATAAAAATAAGGTCATGGCAAAAAAAATTTTTAGGTGTATTGTAATAAATACGATAAAGTGTAAAAATAACAACTTTTTATTTTACCTCTTTAATTCGCAATTTTATAACTGGACTTGAATATATAAGTATAAGGAGAAATTTTTATGGCAACAGCAACAAAAAAAGCAACAACAACTAATTCAACCTCTGCTTCAAAAAGTATAAACCCAACTTTTGAAAACGGATATTATGTATGGCAGGGTTTCTCAGGTAACGATCTTATCAAAGGAACAAATAAAAGAGATAAAATTTACGGTAATGGCGGAAATGACACCATAACCGGTAATAAAGGCGACGATATATTAAACGGCGGCGCAGGCAATAATACATTTATATTTAATACAGGCGACGGTAAAGACACTTTGGAAAGAAGCACAGGAAATGACACTATAAAATTTAACACAACTTCTAATTTAAGTTTTGTTCATAACATGGCTAACAAAAATCTTGTAATACAATACGGAACAGGAGATGCAATAACCGTTCTTGATTTTTATACCAACAATGCTGCATATCTTTCATCTCCAACAAATGATACAGGCAATACACATTCACTTAAAAACATTATAAACGGAAATACTACATATACTGTAAAAGAAGCTATTAACCATTACGGAATGAACGTATTAGGAACAAATAGCAATGATGTTATTTATGGCAGCAACGGTAATGACACAATTAACGGAAATGACGGAAGAGATTCTATTTACGCTTTCGGCGGAAATGATATAATCGATGGCGGTGCAGGTAACGATATTTATTTCTTTGATAATACCGCAAATTCACACAGTACAATACTTCAGGGACAGGGAATTGACCAGATTAACTTAGTTAATTCAAATTCAAACTTCGATATAAAGTTCTATCGTGATATGAACAATAACGATTTAACAATGAGATATGGTATTGGTAACACTGATAACGATATCATTTTAAAAGATTTTTATGCAAACGGCGGACATGCTGTTAAAAATATAAGAAATGGTTCTTTGGGAGATATGAGCATAGGTAATGCCGCCTATACATACGGACTTGATATAACAGGTACAGCTAACAATGATTCTATTTATGGTGATAACGCCGGAGATGTTATAAATGGTGGCGCAGGTAATGATTCAATTACAACTTTTGATGGTGATGATACTATAATCGGTGGTACAGGCAACGATACAATTGATGCCGGCGATGGTCATAACACATACATTTTCAGCACCGGTGACGGAAACGATGTTGTAAAGAGTTATGCAGATTGCTCAATTCAGTTTACAGAAAACCAGAATTTAAGATTTTCTCGTAATATAAATAACACAGATCTTATCATATCTTACGGTAATAATGACTCAGTTACTCTTAAATGGTTTTATCAGTACAATGCTCCAAGTCACTTCTATTCAAATATAGATGTTACAAACGGAAATACAACACAAAGTTTATATAATGCTTTACAGCAGTACGGCATGGATTACTACGGAAACAGCGGAAAAGATAGCGTAAACGGAACTGCAGCAAATGATGTTATTTTCGGTGCAGGCGGAAATGATATATTATACGGCGGCGCAGGTAATGATACAATTTATGGCGAAGACGGAAACGATATACTTCGCGGTGATGCAGGTAATGACTACTTATACGGCGGTGCAGGAAGTGACCAACTTTACGGCGGAGCAGGTAATGATGTTATAGATGCAGGAACAGGTTCAAGCAACAGAATCGGATTTTATGATGGTGACGGACACGATACTGTAGTTAAAGCTTCAAGTACTAATGATTATGTATATTTCTACAACAAAAACACATCTTTAAGATACTCTCACGATTTGAGCAATAATGACCTTGTTATAAACTATGGAAATGGCGACTCAGTTAACTTACAGGATTATTACGTAAATAACAGTCACTCTGTAACAAAGGTAGCAAAGGGATCTGAAAATCTGACTATTAATAATTCAATCAATAAATATGGTATTGATTTAATAGGTACAAGCGGAAACGATACATTTAATGCATCTTTAAGCGTAAATACACGTATTGTTGATGCATCAGGTAACGATAATTTGGTAATTGCACAAAATGCAGATTCAGCTGCAGGTGTTAGTATTTTATTCAACGTTGACAGTACAGGCAACAATTTAGGTGATATATGTGTATTGTCAAACAACCAGATTTCTAACTGGGTTAACGGAAATCAGTTCAAGGGTGTTGTAATTGAAAACAATGCTGTTGAAAATATCAGCAATGGTTCTCAGCACATAACTTCAACTAATATTGCTCAGTTAGCATCAGATGTTGCAGGATGGTTAAATACAAACGGATTTGCAAGTGTTCAGGATGTTCTTGACAGCAATAATACAACAAGCATCAACGCTTTAATTGCAGAATTTCAGAACAATGCAAACTGGCAATAAGCTAAATATAAGATAATTATCAGAAAATAAAAACAACCGTATTTAAAAAAATACGGTTGTTTTTTATGTATAAATTATTTTAGTGCAGAAAATAAATGACCGCTATTGCACCGGCAAACATTGCAGGTCCGAAAGGCAGATAAGTTAATTTATCAGGTGTTTTAACAGCATTTAAAAGACGTCTGCATAGCCAAATACCTAAACACATTAAAATAACCGCACACGGAATAAATATCCAGTTATTCCTGAAAACACCATTCATTTCGAGTGATTCGTAAATTATAGAATATATAAAGAAAAATATAAGACTATACATTGTAGAAAAATCTTTGTTTTTAAACAATTTCCATAAATACAGAGGAATAACCATAACCACCTGTATTATAAAACTGTATAACAAAGCAGGAAGTAATAATTGATACCCTAACAGAGCACCCAATCCTGCAGCTATATAAGTATCACCTTCCCCAAATGCTCTTTTTCCGGCAAAGACATAACCAACTCTTGCAAGTAGTTCCATTATGATTACGCCAAGAACCATACCGATTAAAGCATTTACAAGTGACGCATTTAAAATCCAGATTTTGCCATCGTATAAGTTTCCTATATTGAAAGCGTTATAAACAAGCGCCATACCCAAAAGTGTGTATGAATGTGCATCAAATATAACCTGTTCTTTTATATCGGTTGTAGAAATAATTACAAACATCGGAACTATAATCATTAAAGCTACTGTATTCCATGAATAACCGAATTTCAAAAATGTCAGTATGTATAAGACCATTGTTGTAAATTCAACTATCGGATACTGAATACTAATTTTTTCATGGCAGTATGCACATTTACCTTTCAAAAACATGTATGAAAATAATGGTATATTGTGATACCACTTAAGCGGAGTATTGCATTTGGGACATTTTGATGCCGGTTCAATAATACTTTCTTTATCAAATGCTCTTATAATAACAACATTCAAAAAACTTCCAATGCATAATCCTACAACACAACTCCAAAATAAAATATAAATCCATAAAACAGTTATTGTCATATCATTATTCCTTATAATCACTCTTTGTAATAAGCTCGTACATTAAAGAATGTGCTTTTCTTATTTTTCTTGATATCATCATCGGATTAATACCCAATTTATCTGAAATTTGTTTTTGATTAAAACCTTCATAATAGAACAATTTTATTATCTCAGCCAAATCCGGCGGCAATTTTCTTACCACATCTTCCAGCAAAAGTTTTTGGTCATAATTTTCTATATATTCTTTGTAATCATATGCAGGGGTAATATCACCAATTGATACAACAGAATCCTCATCATTAATTGTCTGATCAAGAGAGATAGGAGTTTTTCTTCTGTCCATATCCGCTGCGATATTGATTTTTCTGACAGGAATATCAAGAGCCTTTGCAACATCTTCATTTGTTAATTCTTCAAGATTTTCATCAGACATATCTTTTACAAAATTTCTTATACGGAGGGCTATTTCCTGAATTTCTCTCGGTACTCTTATTAAAGCAACTTTATCTCTGATATAGTGCTGCATTTCTCCGACAATTATATAGCCTGAATAGATTTTAAATTTTTTACCTATTTTGGGATTAAACATTTCAATTGATTTAACAAGCCCCAAAGCACCTGCCTGAACCAAATCTTCAATAGGGTCATCGGCACGTCTTGCGATTGAACGCGCAATTTTTCTGACTATCGGCATCATGGTAACAACTATGAGATTTCTTAGTTTTTCTTTCTGCTTCTCGTCAGTTGTTTCCTTATATGTCGTTATCCATTCCTGAACTTTTAAATATATTGACTCGTTTTCTTTGTTTGTCAAAATCAGCCCTCTTTATACAATAAATATACCATATTGACGGACAAAAATAAAGAAAAAATCACATTTTAAACCATATTATCAGTTATTTGGTTGATATTTTTTTTAATGTTTGATGATTTTTTATAATTTATCGTTATATACGATTGTATGAAGAAATTAATTTCTATATTTTTGATACTCACATTATGTTGTTTGCCTGTTTTTTCAAAAACCAACGATAAAACGGCGAACAAAGATGTTGCGAACAAGGGATATATGGGAACTCTGCCTGATATTACAAACAAATTTGACAAATCAAGACAGGCTGTAAGTACCCCGGTTTTTGAAGCACAGGATGGTTTTACGGATCCGAAAGATTTAAAGCCTGTTCCGAGAGATAATCCGGCATTTATAAACGTAATTTTAAAAAGCGACAGAACTTCAAGATATCTGAACGATATCAATGAGGTTATTCCGCTTCTTGAAAACGTTGTAACATGTATTGAAGAAGATGCAGATGTTCAGGTATTTGTTGCAAAAGCAAATTTTTTGGATTTAAACGTTGATTATATAAGACAAAAATATACAGGAGAACCTGAAAGTTATTATGAATCTTTCAAAGCTCTTATGGACGTAAATCTTCATACACAGGCAATTGCCACAATGAGAGCAGAGGCTGTTATTTATTCAAGATATTTAGCATACAGTGCATCGGGTTCTATTTATAATCCGCAAAATATCAGCCAGCAACTTGAATATCTTAAAGAAGAATTACTCTCAACCTTAATAACGCTAAAAGAAGCAGAATAAAACTATTTATACCTGTCCAAATTTGCAGGTTTATAGGCAGAATTTTGAAATGCAACTTTTGAATTTAGGGAGGAAAGCAGATTACTCAATCTGTCATTTCCTGCAATATCACGTCTTGCCTGAGCCATAGTCTCATCTCTTAACGATAACTTATATGGCGTATTATCAAATCTGCCTACTTTCTTCAGTTTAGGAATACTGTTATCCTCTACAAGTCTTTTTTCTGTTTCTGTAGGTTCAGTTTCCGGTTTTGCAAAAGTTTTTTCTTTAAAAGGATTTCCGGGAGTCTCTTTTATGGACTCTCTTGCCATTCTCATAACATCATTTTTTAAATCTGATCTATAAGAACCCTGCATATTCTTTTCTATTTCAGCAGCCTTTGCGGAAGCTCTTTTAAATATAGCCTCTTTTGTAGCCGCTATTGCATCATAGTCAATACCTGACGTTCCTGATGTCATCATTCCGAATTGAATATTATTCATCCTTATTTTCTCTTTTTCCTTATTTTATTAAAGTAAAAAAACAAAAAAAAATTAACCTCTATTTATATATTTTTTATATAAATGTTACATAAATTAATATTGATATTAACATTCCTGTAAAAATTTTTGCTCTTGCAATTTAAGGGGCAATTAATTACAATGTTTACTATGGGTTTGATACAAATTAATCAAAAAGCAAAAATAATTTTTGATTCCGAAGGTCACAAAGTCGAATTGGATTGTACTGTTGATGACGTTCTTTTTGACAGAATAAGATTAGTTT